>JAZDHC010000245.1:0-6922 GCA_043806395.1 Candidatus Desantisiibacteriota bacterium
GGATTAAACACATACTCTGGAGTGGTTAAAGCGATAAACCTTCTTCATTATATGTTAGAATGTTCTGCAACGATGACAAAGAGCCTTTTATTCTATGGTGGAAAAATAGACATGTATCCACACAGTTCCCAGTAGAGCCATCTTTTTCATAATGAGAATTGCTGCTATGCCAAAATTTCCTCCTTGACAAGCCATATCTTTCGTGTTATACTTTTTTGAAACGGAAATAAGAAATAATGGGGACAAGTTCATTTCTTACTTTGATGCCTCCAGTTCCTCTATCTCCATATCCCCTTCTTTCCCTACCTAAGTGATTGCGATAGAAAAACTTATGGATAAGGATAAGTACCATGAAAGAAAATACCCCGCAAAGCTTACTCCACTCCCTACCCGATGCTATCGGAGTATATTTATTCAAGGATATAAACGAAAAAGTCTTGTATGTTGGCAAGGCATTCTCCCTCATCAAGCGAGTTCGTTCTTATTTTACTTCCAATAACACCTGGAAGGCAAGACAACTTTTGCAGTATGCTCACAAAATAGATTATATCCTGACTGCTTCAGAGAATGAGGCATTGATTTTAGAGTGCAACCTTATCAAAACACATTGTCCCAAATATAATGTACTCCTTAAGGATGACAAGGCATACCCGTATATTAAAATAACCCTGAATGAAGACTATCCAAGGATGCTTGTGGTAAGAAAAACAAAGGATGATGGGGCAGCATATTTTGGTCCATACACCAATGTTTCTGCCATGAGACGAACCATGAAATTGATCAGGGAGATATTTCCTATTCGTGACTGCAAGCAAAAAATCAAGCCATCAATAACAAAAAGACCCTGCCTGAATTATCATATCAAGCAATGTGCTGGTCCCTGTGCCCAAAAAATTGACATGGAAGGCTATCGACTAATAGTCAAAGAAGTTTGCCTGTTTTTGGAAGGGAAAATGGATAGCCTTGTCGCTGATATGAGGGAAAGGATGAAGGGTGAGGCTGGACTGCTCCGATTTGAGCAAGCCGCCAGAATCAGGGATCAGCTCAAGGATATTGAACAATTCATGGCAAGGCAAAGGGTGGTAGTAAATAAGCCTGTTGACATTGATGTTATTTGCGTGGTTGAAGATAGGGAAACTTGCGGGATAGTTTTACTGATCCGTTCGGGCAGGATGATAGGTCAGGAGCATTTTATATTGAATGTACCTCAAGGAGAATTAGTAACAGATGCCACAGCAGCATTTATAAAACAATACTATCATCGTGCCTTATTCATACCACAGGAAATAGTTACAGGATGTAGAATACAGGAACAAGAGGCAATAGTTAGTCTGCTCTCTGAAAAGGCAGGGAAAAGGGTAAAGCTGTGTATCTTGCCAAGGGGATACAAGAAGGAATTATTCAATCTGGCAAAACACAATGCAGAATTTATCCTGAAACAGAAGGGGGTAATACCTGAGCTTTCTGAGGTAAAGGCATTGCTCAATCTAAAGAAAATGCCCCTGCGAATTGAGGCATTTGATATCTCAAATATCAGCGGGAAGATGGCGGTAGGGTCAATGGTCGTGTTTGTAAATGGTAGACCTGAAACGACTGAGTATCGAAAATTCAAGATACAGGGGGAATTTGCAGGTCATGATGATTTTGGTATGATTGAAGAGGTGGTACGGCGGAGGTACAAAAGGGTATTGGCTGCGGAGATGCCTCAGCCTGATTTGATTATGATTGATGGTGGAAAGGGGCAACTCAATGCGGCATTTAAGGTATTATCCCTGCTTGGGCTGGAGAAGATACCATTAATTTCCATAGCAAAACCACATAAAACCGATGAAACGGATAGAATATTCACCCTTTGTTCTCAAGAGCCATTACCCCTTCAAAGCGACTCAAATGTCCTGCATTTATTTCAGCATATTCGGGATGAGGCTCATCGATTTGCAATATCTTTTCACCGCAAAATACGGGAGCAGAAACAGATAGAGACATGAAAAAAACAGGTTATCAGGGAAAGCAATTAATAGTTGTAAAAAACTTACATTTTTTACTTGACAAGACGACTGTTTTCCTTTATAATAATAATATTCAGGTGTTAGTGATTAGCGGTCAGTGCTGCCAGTTGATAGCTGAATGTTTACAATTACCAACCTTTTACTCCTCGGTAGCTCAATGGTAGAGCATTCGGCTGTTAACCGAAATGTTGTAGGTTCGAGTCCTACCCGAGGAGCCAACAAATCTGTGTCATTCGCGTGTTATTCCATTACTTAATTGTCAATCCTTCTTTGCGATTTAATATCTTTGTGGCTGAGCAGCTACGATATTGTTATTTCACTGATTATAAATCAACAAAGCGAACAAAATGATAAAAAAGATAAAAAAACTCTTGACAAAAGTAAAATTATGGGGTATTATTTATCTCAAGAGGGATATTGTTACGCAGATAATTGCTGTAGGAAAAAATAGGTTATTATTTAGATAACCTGATAAAATGTATTCTATTATAAAAAGGAGGTGATTTTTTGTGGACAAGGAAGGGTTGGTTTTGACAAGTAACTTAACTTTAGAAGAGGTCGAAAAGCGGTATATTGCAAAGACACTGCAGGAAAACAATGGGAACAAAAGTAAAAGCGCCAGAATACTGGGCATAGACAGAACCACTTTGCACCTCAAACTAAAAAGATATGGTGTCAAAACGGAAGCTTAATGCTGCTTTTAATACAAGGGGTTTTATTGATCAATAAAACCCCTTGTGTGTTATTGATTCGTGTCTTTGTAGTGAATGTCTGATTGCACAGGTTGAAATTTTGCTTGATTTTTAAGAGAATCTCCTGTATAATTAAAATATTACTGTTATACATTTTCTGTGCAGGAAAGGAGAAGGATTATGAACGACAACTCTCGTGAACATGTAGTTATTATTGGTGGAGGACGACGAGGGATAGCTATCCTGGAGACATTAAAGGATGATGAAGAGATAAAGATTGTTGGTGTGATTGATGTAAATGAGGATACTCCGGGAATAAAATTAGCCAAAAGATTAGATATTCCTACAGCCGTTGACTTTGTTGGGTTTATTAAGAAAAAAGAGAGGATAGATGTTATCTTTAATGCTACAGGTGAAAGATATATTGATGAAAAAATCAGACAATTAAGACCAGAAATTGAGATTATTGGTGGATTAAGTATTAAGCTTGTGTGGGGATTGATTGCAGAAAGAGAAAAGGCTATTGCTCTTCAGAGAGACCTTTATCGAAGTACAATCGGTGTTTTAACCTCTAAAATGGAGAGTAAAAATATCTGGGCACACGGACATCCAGAAAAGGTTACGGAATATGCTACGCTTATTGGACAAAAGATGAGTTTGCTTCCAAAGGAATTAGAAATAATTAAGTGTGCTGGTATTTTACATGATGTGGGTAAATTAGGAATAAATGAGGAAATCCTCTTAAAAACAGAACGACTTACACAGGAAGAGTATCAAATTATTAAAGAACACCCTGTTGAAAGTGAGTCTATTGTCAAATCAATGGAGTTTTTATATACTGTACTGGCTGCTATTCGGCATCATCATGAACGGCATGATGGAATGGGTTATCCAGATGGATTAAGGGGTGAAGGAATTCCCTTAAATGCCAGGATATTGGCTGTGGCAGATTCTTTTTGTTCCATGACATCCCATCGTCCATATTGTCGGGAAAAAACCATTGGAGAGGCACTCGAAGAGGTAAAAAGATGCTCTGGCACACAATTTGATCCTGAAGTGGTTAAGGCATTTGAACGGCTGATTACTGAAAGGTTTCTTGAAACAAATATTCCGGAGATGAAGGCATTAATCTCTTAAGAAAAAAGACAAAAGTGTAAGGAAGAGATATCTATCCACAGATTACACAGATTACACAGATTCAAGAAGAGAAAGGGAATGGACAAGAGGGATCCAAAGACATATTGTCTTTAATCTGTGAAATCTGCGTAATCTGTGGATTGCTGACTTTGTAAAATTACAGATTGACAAGTATGTAAAAATATGCTATACTACCTTTGCATAAAAAAATCATCCATCGTGGAGGTAAAATTAATGGAACGACAGAACAAGCATGAGCATGGTCAAGGTATGGTTGAATATGGATTAATTATTGGCTTGATTGCAGTTATAGTTATAGCTATATTTGTTGCCCTTGGACCACAGATTAAAACCATCTTCATGGGAAAGTCAGCAACAAGTGTAGAACAGGCAACGAATGGTACTGAAACTACAACAGAAATGGCTACACAAACGGCAATTGGCACAGCTACTGCTCAATGAGTAGTGTGGCATGGGCTCTTGCCCATGATTTAACTCCACAGGCTGGAATCTCATGCCACTTCAATTGCTACATCCTTGCCTGAATAGGGTTAAGATAGCCAAAGGCTTTTTCCTTAAAGATGAGTATTCTGGGCATTGCCTGACTACCAAATTCATAGTTTGAAAGAGGGGTGGCTAAGAATTTCTCTGTTTTGTCGGATGAAATAATTGCTATTGGTCTTATTACTGCTTCAAAGCCGGTTCTCAGGGCACCATACATTTTATTGAGAGTAGTTATCTTTACATCCTTGCCAAACTGTTCTGCAAAACAAGGCTGCGAATCCCTTTTACCAATATAAACCGTAAGATGGGTAGTATATTTATCCTGATAATGGGTTGCATAATATCTACCTGTAGCAATATCCCCTGGCAGAATAGCATCCATGGCTGTTGGATCCAAGGGAAGATGTCTGCCACTTTCTTTCCAGATATCAATGGCTGGTGTTCCATCCTTATCTGTTTTTTGAAACACAGCATATCCATTTTCCATCATTAAGTTCACTACCTTCCATGTGGCTGATTTCCAGCTTGGGTCAATAAGCCCTACGGCTAACATCAAAGAATCAATAGCATCTTCTTTGGAAAGTTTCTGATAATATTGGTTACTCAATATCTCTGAAATCTTTAGCCGGCATATTGTTTCCTTTGGATATTTTACCCCTGTACAACTTGAGAGGGCAAAATCCACAGGATTTTCTGTTTCCTCAATTGCTTTTTTTACAGCCATAACCTTTGATGAATATTCTAACATCTCATTAACTGAACAGTACCCTAATTCACCTGCCACCCTGTTTAACCATTTTGCATAAAGCATCTGAACAGTAGCCGTACAATTATAAAGCCTTTTATTGTTTGGAATATCGTCAATGGATATATCCTGCCAGAACTTACTGATATATAATGGCAAAGATTGTCTGACTATCTTTTTATCAGATTCATTGACTTCGCGAGATACGATTGCCGTTCCGCTAACCCGTGATGCCTTTAGCCCTATTGGCATAATAACTGATAGAAACAAAATAGCAGAAGAGATAAGGGTAATTAATGTCACCCGATTGATACCTAACATCTTTTTCCTCCCTTGATAATACAGGAAACAGTTGCGACTATTCCTGCATTATTTTTAATATCGGCAAATATAACAAAATGCTTGACTTTTTATCATTCATGTGGTATATTAAATGAAAAAGGCTATCCTTGTGATCAGGGAGTACAAAATGAAAATTACTCTCGAAGAATGTAAACAAGCCATTATAGAATATTCCTCCAAAGATCCTCAAGTAATTGCTTCTTATTTGTTTGGTTCTATTCTGACCGATGAAATAGGAGCAGAGGATGTAGATGTTGCTTTTTTACTTGAGGGTGGGGATACAGTAAATGGTTTTCAATACTCTATAAAGATAGATACAGGTCTTTGCCAGTTAACTGGAAAGGATCATTTTGATGTAATTATTCTAAATAATGCCCCATCAGCATTTCAATACGATATTATCACCAAGGGACAACTTATTTTTTGTCATGATGAAAAACAAAAACAGGCATTTGAATCTTTGGTTTGTCGGGAATATTCAGGATTCAAGCATTATTTAGAATATTACGATGACTATCTTCAAAAAAGAATGAATGGAGGAGAGCAAAGGATGATGTTTAATAGAGAAATAGTATTCCAAAGGGTCAATCGAGCGGAAATGTCTCTAAAAAAATTATCTCAATTAAAGGAAATCCCTGAAGCAAACTTTATTGTTAATCCTCACAATGTTGCTTTAGCTGAACACTATCTAAGGGTAGGTGTTGACTCTCTGGTTGATCTATCTAATCATATTATTGCAGTTCAAGGACTTGGCAGACCAGGAAGCAGTCGGGAGATAGGAAATATTTTAGGACAGGCAAACATTATCCCCCCTGATTTTGTCAAAAAATGTATAGCCCTAATTAAACTTCGAGATAGATTAACCCATCTTTATTGGGAGGTAGAACCAACAGAGGTTTTCGAAGTGCTTCAGCAGGAACTCATCAATATTACAACCCTTCTAAATTGTCTGCTTCAGCATGTAGAAAGTCATTCCATGTCTACGGAATAAGATTAGAAAAAAGGTAGAAAAAAGGGGACACTCTTCCTAACTTCTTTTCATGCAAGGTGTTAGAAATAAATTATTTTCTTGGTCCATCTCTCCTCAAAGTATAAATATTACCTTTTACATTTATCAATGACTCCGTTGATTTAATGCCTTTTGGCATTTTTGGCACACAATATATAGTTGCTTGCTCTATTCGGGATACTATATTTGGTATGCCAATCTCTTGAAAACTGACTAAATCAACGGAGTCATTTATGTCAATGATTTTTTTATAATTATTTCAAATTTCAAGACTTAGGAAGAGTGTCCCCTTTTTTCTTGGTTCAAAATTGTTCACCGCAGGGTCACAGATGATACAGAGAAGAACAACCCCCTAACCCCCTTTTTTAAGGGGGAATTAGGGAAACATAGATACTTGCTTGCTCAATTTGTTACCCTGATTTGAACCATGCCCAAATTTATGTGATGAGAATGGTATTCATCCGAGCATTTTTTATCGATGGCA
>JAZDHC010000246.1:0-4187 GCA_043806395.1 Candidatus Desantisiibacteriota bacterium
AAGGCACAAAGGCACGAAGGAATACACAAAGGAAGATATTCTTAGTGTTTTCTTAGTGTCTTGGTGTCTTAGTGGCAAATCTCTATCTTACACATTTAGTAGTGGCATTGCGAGTTCCACACTTTATTGAGCAATTACAAAAATTGTAACTACTCACCACAGAGGCACAGAGAAAGAAAAAGAATCACAGACTCAGACTAAAATCATCCGCAGATTACGCAGATTACACAGATTAAGATTTTTTTGTTTGTTGTCTTTCTTTTATTAAAACATCTGCGTAATCTGCGTAATCTGTGTAATCTGCGGATAAATTCTTCTCTGTTTCTTTGTGGTAAATTCCACTTGCTGAGTAGTTACCAAAAATTATTGACATATCCTTCTGTTTATGCTATACTTAAAACATGTTCAGAAGGAGGGAGTATCAGAGTGGGAATGCCTAAGATAAAACTTACGGTTATAAATGGACCCATGAAAGGACGAGAGTATGTTGTTAGCGAAAAAATGGTTGTATCTCTCGGCCGTTCAGAGGATAATAATTTTTCTCTTCCTGATGATCAAGGTATTTCTCGCCAACATGCTTGCCTTGTTAGCATTGAAGAAGGGATTTGTTTTATTGAAAAGACAGGAAGAAGTGAGATATGGCTTGATGGAATGATACTTACAACAAAAACACCAATAGCATCTGGAGATATTTTTACTATAGGAATCACATCTATACAGATAACCATAGTAACCATAGAAAAGCCCTCTGCTAATCATAACCAGATAGAAGGACTTCAAAAAGAGAATAATAGATTAAAAGAAGAACTTACAAGATTGCAACAAATAAGGGATGTGAACGAAAAATATCCATTAATGCTATCTAACAATCTATGTCGATTTGCTTTGGATATGGATAAGTTTTTTACAGCCTTAGTCTATTCTTTAGAGAAGGTAGATTCGACCAGGGCATCTCATTCTAAGTCATTAAACCAATTGATAGACCAACTGTTGAAAGAAGATACCTGTGATAAAACAGGGGTAGAGATTGAGAAATATCTGGGTGATTTGCGTGATCGGGCAATCTCTGTAGTTTACGGGTATGGGCATGGAGCATCTAAATGGTTTAATGGTTTGTGGAAAAAGATAAATCCTTCTATGATTGAAAAAAAGCTACCAAAAAAGATGCTTGAAGCATCAGAAATACAGTGGTGGAATGAATATAAACGAGTAGCTCAAGATCTTGATCCTGAATTGGTTGAGGATCAGATAAAAGAGATAGTTTCTAAGGAAGCACGGGATCTGTTCAGGACTAAATCTAAGGCTACCAATTATTTTTAGGGAGTTGAATATGAAATGCTTAAAAATGATAGCAATGATAGGAATGTTGGGAATGATGGGAATGATGGCAGGATGTGTTACCCAGATAACATTAGTGTTTCGCTGTGACAATGTTATTAATGAAGGCTTATTGCTTCCAGTAGATGTGATTTTAGTCACTCAGGAAGAAGAGAAGGCTATACTCCAGATTGGGCCAAATGCGTGGTTTGAGTCAGAATATCGAAATAATCTGGCAAAGGAGCAGATTGTAAAACTCGCTCTTGTAAGTGGAGAAACAAAAGAAATACCAATAGATGTTTCTCAACAGAAAGGCGTGGCTATCATCTTTGCAGATTATACGAATCTTACTGGGCAGGATACGAAGCAATTAGTAATACATTCCCCACAATTACGGGGCTATGCAACTAAGTATATCCGAGTTGGAGAAAAAGGGCTGGGGATAGGGAAATAAGGCATGGTTCAAAAGAGGAGAAACAACCCCCTAACCCCCTTTTTTAAGGGGGAATTCCACCCCCTACCCCCGCCAGCGGGGGACATTACAGAGAAAAAATGGAGGGCATAATGTCTATTCTGCCAAAAGTTAACTGGTCTGAGGGGATGTTTCTCAGGCCGCATCACTTACAAACTGCTTCACGGTATTTCAGCTCTTCCTTATCTATGGAGATAAACCAGATTCAATCTTATGCATGGGGAATAATATCACTTCAAATTTCTGAAGCAGAATTAGAGAATTTTTCCTTTGCTATTAAATCTGCCAGGTTAAAGATGCGAGATGGGAGTTTTGTCTCTGTGCCTGATAATACAGATGTTGAGCCACGGGAGATGAAGGAATTTTTGAACAAGGCAGATGGCTCTTTGGATGTATTTTTTGCCCTGCCGAGACTTCGGGATAAGAGCCTTAATACCTTGCCTTTGGATAAAAAAATAGAGTCTGGATATGACCCCAGATATATTACCCATCTCTATAAGGTGACTGATGAAAATACCGGTGAAAATCCCCAGGAGATTGAAACCAAAAAACTGAATGGGAAGATATTTTTTTCCGGAGAGAATGTTACTGGCTATGAAACAATTAAAATAGCCCGAGTGATCAGGTCAGGTGATAGTAGAAATATACCTGTTTTGTCGACCGAATTTTTCCCACCAGCATTAGAATTAAAAGCCTTTTCTCCATTAGATAAGTTGTGTCAGGATGTTTATCATCGCTTAGCAGCCAAAAATCGGATGTTGATTGCTCAAGTAACAGGGGGCAATATATCCTTTAGTGGGAATATAGCAGATGCTATCCAAATAATGTTAAAAATCCAGACAACATCCAGCTTTGCGGCTATTATCCGTCAGTTGATTGAAACCCCACACCTTCACCCTTATATAATCTACTTAGAATTTTGCAGATTGGCTGGTGAACTTTCTATCTTTGGTAAGAATATGGAATTTTCTGATATTCCATTCTATGATCAGGATCAACTTGGTGTATGTTTCAAAGGATTATGCGAGCAAATTAATCAGTTATTAGAACAAGTGATTTCAACCGTTTATAATAAGGTGGAATTTAAGGAAAAGAATAATCGGCTTGAATGTGAGTTGAAAGAAGAATGGGCTACTACCGGGATGGAATTTTATCTTGGAGTAGAGAGTGATTATGAAGAGGATATTGTTTTTAATAAGCTTGAGAGGGTAAAATTGGGAGCAGTCAGGGACATCCCTTCGTTTACTGCACAACGATTACCTGGCTTGGAAAAGCAACGATTAAGACGCATCCCTCCGGGATTACCAGATAGTAATAATACCTATTATTGGCGAATCAGTCAAGAGGGAGAGTTGTGGAACAATGTGCTGAAAGATAAAATCATAGCTATCTCTGGAACTATTGACCCATTGATGAATATTCGTCTCTATATTCTAAATACCTCAAAAGGAGGAGCGTAAAATGACTCTCTATGAATTATCATCTCAACTTTTTCTCTTTCTGGTTTCTTTTCGACGAAAAGTGCATAGGGAAATCTCTATGTCAATTACAGATATACAAAAAGAACTTGACAGGATATTTGAAGCCCAGGGGGCAATTGCCCGTCAGGATATAAGGTTGGAGAATCTCTACAAAAGGGTAAAATACCTATTGGTTGTTCTGGCTGATGAGATTATTATAAATTCAAGTTGGGAACATGCTGATATATGGGAAAATGAATTATTGGAAAGAAAATTTTTCAAGACAAGTATTGCAGGAACAGAATTCTTTGAGCAACTTGAAAAATTGCTGAACTCAAACCCTTCTACTAAGGATGAATTTGATGTATTGCAAATATTCTATATTTGCTTATGCCTCGGTTTTAAGGGAAAATACAGTGAAGATGCAGATGAACTGCGGAATCTTCGAAGCCGTATCTATAGACATCTGCCAGAAGCATTGTCAGCAGAAGAGACAAAATTGACTCCTGATGCATATTACATTACTCCTACTACAGGTAAAAGATTACAGCCTCTTGTAAATCTTACCAGAGTGGCTATTGTCTGTGTTGGTTTTTGCGTTATGTATATTATTGTAAATCAGTTTTTATGGTACGATACTATAAATGCTGTTCATAAGGTTGTGGAAGAGATTGTGGGAGTGAGGAGATGACAGAAAATATTGGATGTGTCTCCATATTTTCCCCTCAAGGCATAGAAGTTGCGAGGGTTCCATGAAGCGATGGATATTTTTCAAAATCTTGTTAGCCATTAGCAAGTGCAACACTATTGTCAGACTGTCAATTAATCGTAATTAAAAACCCCTTCCCTAATCCATTACACCCTTTGAAGTTTCCGAATAATTCCAATATGTGTAATGTCAACAAGTTGACAGAGAAGTGTTGCACTTGCTACTGGCA
>JAZDHC010000247.1:0-4201 GCA_043806395.1 Candidatus Desantisiibacteriota bacterium
AGCTAAGCTGCGGCGTACTCGCCGTCAACTGCAGCGACTGGTTAGGCTTTTAATGGGTAACTGTCCCCTATTTCCGCAATCCCTATTTCCTATTTCCGCAATCATCTTTCAAAATTAAGTATTGTGTCCCCAGAATTTTCCCGAGTCCCGCTCCTCGCACCATAATATAGTTTGTAAATTTTCAGTTATATGATAGTCTAACCTCTTTTAATCTCTTACCTCTGACATTACCGTAGCCTTGCTCTGGTCTGAATATTAGTTCTTATCTGATTGTATAAATCAATTTCCTTTTCATGTTCAAGTGTGACAGACAGACAGTAGTCCGTTTGAATGTTTTCATCATTCATCCATTTGTTGTACAGGAGAGTCCGGACGATTTCTGGGTTCTCGTTTGAATTCTTTCCATGCCTTTTGATGACAGCCAGCATTTCTTTTTCTTGCGCCAGGAAGCTTTATTTCAAATCTTTCCAGTTCTTTAGGAATTTTTTCACCTTCAGCCTCTAAAGAAACAACACCATATTTATTAACAATTTTCTGAGGACTAACAGTATGGAATAAATGGAACTCCATCCTATTTCCCAAATAACTATCTCCGCGAGTTGAACGGGTTTCAGGTGTAAAAGAAAGATTGATAACTATTCGCTTAGTGCCTTTTTCATTAAAAAAGACATCTGGAAGCTGTAGAGAATACACTTTTACTCTATTTAGTTGCAGTTTATTTTCATCAAAAAGAATTACTCTATTGTCAAATGAATGTAATGCCCTATCTATTGAGGGTAACCCATAACCGCAAACATTTAAGTGGTCATCAATTGCCTTTCCATCTTGGGACTTATAAAAATTATCATTTGGAATAAAGGGAAAGTCTGCACCAGACAAAAGCATATTTATAATAAAATTGGCGGTTCTTTGAGGATACTTGTTTGCTATTTGACCGGCAATGTGAGCAACCTTGGAGGCAGAGAAGCTGGTTCCATAATCAAATTTAATAATATCATCAATGGTTTGATTATTCAGCAGGGCAATTTTACCACCAATATCCTCTGATATTCTTCCATGATTGTTGTAAAAAATAAGATTGCCGCCATATTCTACTAATTCTGGCTTTATCATTCCATTGATACCGGGTCCGGTTCTGGTAAATGGCGAAGGTTGATTTTCGTCCGCTATTGGTGTTTTTACCTGTTCTTCTCCGTTTCGTTCTTGCCGTATCCTTGGAGCATGGGCAATCGAACCAACAGTCAGGGCAAGTGCTGATGTCGCAGGATTTAATAATTTAAAATCAGGGTTTTGAAGAAGATATTTTGGATAATTTGATTTTATCTTATCGATAGAGTCATACTCCTCTACATTATTCAGAGATTGATTGCCAGTTGAAACTATAAATACAACATTTGGGAAAGCGTAAGCAAGTTCATCAATAATTGTGGCAAGTGGCAACTGGCGGGTATAGGATTTGCGCCAGACTTCATATCTATTGCCCAATGAAATATTAACTATACGAATACGATGCTCTGAATTTGACAAGAAACTGACAACAGCTTCCTGTAACTGATGCTCGACTAATTTTTCAGAATCATAAATCGCATTTTTTTGTCCAGTTACAGAATTTGTTTCAGCATACATTACTTTTGCTGAAAATATCCAATTAGAAGGGCTGAACACTTTGTCTGAAATAGATTTTTCAATATCGCCATAAGCGGCACATCCAGCTACAGCAGTTCCATGTCCCACTGTATCCTGCAAGGATTGCTCGCCAGTTTGAAAGTTTTCTTCTCCTCCAATACATTTTTCAAGAAGCGGATGGTTTGAGATTATGCCGGAGTCAATAATCAGAATACCGGCAGCGTTTTCATCGGGCGAGTTTCTTTCAAGTTCTGCAATATCTATATTTTTTATTTCAAACGGATTAAATGTTGGCAAAGAGGGACGATCAACTCTGGCTATTTCTTTCAGCTCAACTATTTCATCAAACTCAGTTTTAGTTAGTTTAACCCGCAAAAGAACAAAAGATTTTGTAATTAACTGGTCAGTAATACGCAATTTGCTTTGATCCGGATATGCAGATTTTAATTCGTTTATAAAGGCTATGTTTTTCTGTTCATCAATCATCCGCCATAGTTCAATGTCGATAAATTCAGGCGAATCTTCTAATGGCTGGCTTTTGAGTCGTTCTCCGATTTTTTCTTCCCTTGGAATATCCCGCAAGGTTCCAAAAGCATTAAAGAAATCGTATTTTGATCCCTCTTCCGAGCCATAGATAGTAAGTTTTCTTTTAAATTCATTGAGACTCTGGTTATCGCTGAATACGACCCAGTAGCCTTTCTTGTTTTCAGCGGATGATAGCACATGGATTCCCATGGTGGACATGACTCGTTCAATCGACTTAAAATCCACATTTTGATTAATCTCTATCTCGAAAATAAGAGCAGGGTTGATAATGCCTGAATATTTTGTCTTAACTGAATTGAATGTGCTGATGATATTATCGGCATTGCGAGTTGTTTCCCGAGTGAAATCACTCTTGTTCCTTCCTTCAGGCAGTTTACATCCTCCGCCTCCGCTGCGTGTCTGCCTTTGTACTTCACTCTGAAACGGTGCAAGTGAAAGATGTTCGTATCGATTCATAATTCATCCTCCTTGCTGGAAATACGCAATTTTTCACGATTTAGAAACTTTCCTAAAGCATCAACTAAATCCGCCTCAGTAAGGCTGTTTCTTGAATCAATGATGAACAGTTTCATTGCCTCTTCAGCAATCATTTTTATATCAGCAGGAGATAATCCTTCCGACTTTTCTATTATCGCATTCATGTTAATGTCATGCTCTCTTTTTAGAGGCTTTAAGTATCTCTCAAACAGTTTTTGTCGCGTGTCAGAACTTGGCAATTCATAAAACAGTACATCATCGAATCGTCGCCAAACAGCGGGATCAAGCAGGTATTGATGATTGGTTGCCGCAAACAAAATACTTGTACCGCCAAAATTATCCAGCATCTGCAGAAAGTTATTAACTACCCTTTTTATTTCTCCATGCTCATGAATATCGTCACGATTTTTTCCGATAATATCAAACTCATCAAAGAGCACAATCCATGTGCCCTGTTCAATATAATCGAATACTTTTCGCAAGTTAGATGCAGTTTCGCCAAGATAAGATGAAATAATGGAGTCAAAACGAATATACACTAGCGGAATGTTTAATAAAGAACTGACAATTCGAACAGTATAGGTTTTTCCTGTGCCGGGTTTGCCACATAGCAGTATTTTCTTTTTATAAGAAAGATTATAAGTTGCCAGAATATCTGAATCCTTGAACTCCCTAATAATTTGATCAAGCTGTTTTTTAACATTCTCACTGACAATCAGGTTTTCAAAGCTATCTTCAAATTGTTTCACTTCAAGTAGCGGAAAGCCTTTTTCGCTGTCTCTTGGAATAGGGATCGCATTCTTAAATCGTCTTTCAGGAAAAGATGTACTGTTGCCGTTACGATCAAATAATATTTTTTCCAGTTCCTTAACAACTTGGGTATGCTTCATCCTTTTTTCCCGTTCAATATACTCACGAGCGGCAGATAAAAAGGCTTCTTTGTCATTACTGTTAAATGAAAACAGTAATTGTTTTATTAGATCATTTGATGTCATAAATACTCCTAAATAAGAAAAGTCATAACGGGGGTCAGTCCTTGAATATGGAATATTAAATTCCTCATTCAAAGGCGGTTAAATATCTTCATGTTTTTCCCAATACCTTTTTATTTTCTCAAAATGCTTGATTCTGCCAGTAATCTTTTCAATCTCTTTTGGATAAAATTCAGCAAGCACAGCACAGAGCCGAAGTATCCATGACTTTCTGGTTTGCTTGTTGTTTATTGATATTCTATTAGAATTGGCGATTTGAATTTGCCCCCAACCCAATGCGCCAATTGTCAGACATTGCCAATCAAGATGTTCTATTGGAACAAAATGACAAGATTTTGCCTTGAGTTTTTCTTTTTCAATCTTGTATGCAACAATTAGAAGTATAAAGTAATTACTATCATCTTCATAGAACCTTGTGAAGTGATAGGAATTTGCTTTTCTGCCCATTTTAGATAGGTGTGTAATATTCTGTCACTATTAGAGAAAAGTGAATATTGGTATATAGTTTCTGAATTATAGCATATGATTAATTATTTTGTCAAGTGAAAAATTGGTGGAAA
>JAZDHC010000248.1:0-14278 GCA_043806395.1 Candidatus Desantisiibacteriota bacterium
TTCACCTTTGTTTGAAAGCTTGCGGTTAGTTAAGAGTGCAATATTCCCCCTTAGAAAAGGGGGTTAGGGGGTTGTATTCTGTAGATGATGTCCCCTTGCCCGAAAGGAATCATATGAAAAACGATGAAAGTGAACCGTCCCAATAACTGAGTAATTACCTGAATTCTTACTCAAACTCAATCTCTTTTTCCCTTTTAACTATGCCGAAATTAACCCCGGTAAACCTTTGTCCCTGCTGCAATTTTATATTCAAAACATCTGGTGTTGTTAGTTCATAATCCTGATAACCAGCATCAACAATCGACTTTTCTTTTAATTTAATAATATACTTATCAGCTAACATATTGCTGAACCTGTAGCGGCCATCATAAAAGGTAATAGCAAGGTAATTGTTAGCATAAATAATAGCACTATCTACCCCTCGTTCACCAGAATCAGGCAAGCCATTCCTATTTTCATCAATAAATATTATCCCCTCTATCTTGCATGATAACTGCAATGGAAATTTGAGTGGAATAATCTCATCCTCTGAAATAAATACAGTTTGTTCAAGGGGAATAGTGCATATATACTCAATGGGTATGGTACTGATATCTAAGGATATGGTTTGCGTACCTGTGGGAATTGATAACATTACCTGTCCAGTAGCAGTGGTTGTAGCTGTTTCATCTTTAATTCGCAAGACTACATTTTCCATACCCTCCTCGTCCAAATCCATGATACCGTTTCCATTCTTATCGTGAAACACAGTGGCATTGATATGCTGTGAGCCTGTATTGAATATGCTTGCGTAGTATGGGCATCTTGCCAATGAGGTAGTATCACAAGGTACGGTGGTTACTGTCATTGGTTGGGATTCAATTCCCGACCCCACGCCCATCTCTATCTCTTCCATAATAGCTGCCCGTGCATTACAGACTAAGACAGGTGCAAGACCTGTCCCTACGAATAGGCTGAAGATAATGGCAATTAAAAATGTGTGATGCGTGGCATGACTAAACCTCCGAACTTGTGAACTTATGAACTTGTGAACTTGCATTTTTACCTCTCCTTTATTTATCCCCTTATCCTCTCCGCGTCTCTGCGTGAGACAATCTTCTCCTCATCCCTCCATAAAATACGGCAACTCCGGCAAAATCCCCTGCCTTTGCTCTTTAGTTGGCACAGCAAACCCCTGACTCATATCTACCCGCTTGTATATATCCCATATTGCCCATTCAAGCAGGTGACGGCTCAAGTAGCATGACCTTTGCTCCGGGTTATGGATACTGCCTGTTTTCAAAAAGGCATCATAAGGGCAACCGCCACCGCATATACTGATAGCTGAACATGTAAGGCAACCCTCAATATTATATGGGTATCTCTTGTTCCAATCAATGGTTTCCGGATGGTTGATAATATTGTACGGTGTAGGGTGATTATTAACATTACCCAGAACAGCCTTATTCCTCAACCCCATATTTTCACAAAGGGTTATGGTTCCATCTGGCAGGATACGAATCATGGACCAACCCTTTGACCCGGGGCATGACCTCATAATTGGTTTTTGATTGGCAAGTGCCTTGAACCGCTTGCCAATCTGCATGATGTAAAAATTATTATCCCTGGCTATCTCCCACGAGCTGATTAATTTAGGGGTAAGTAATTCTATGGAGACATCTGCTGCCTCTGGTTTTACATGTGGCAAGCTCATACCAAGGTTGAAGGCTTTAAGCTCCTGTATAAAAAATGAAGTAATCTCAGGCAATTGTTCACAGTTGTGTTTACCAACTAATGTAGATATACCCACACTAAGCCCTCGATCCCTTAATTGATTATAGCCAGCAATAGCATCCTGATAACTGCCTTTACCATTCTCATACACCCTCATCTGGTCGTGTATTTCCTGCCAGCCATCGATGGAAATTATGGGAAAGACATTATATTGAACAAGCATATCAATTATTTTTTCAGTAATGGCTGTACCATTGGAAACCATAAACACCTGAATTTCATCAGGGGCAAAGGTTTGGGATATTTCTATAAGTGCAGTTTTAAGCCCATCTGGATTAAGGGTTGGCTCTCCGCCAAAAAAGGTAATGCTTGCCTTTTTACCAGATGGGACCAACTCTTTGAAAAGTTGAATGCTTTTCTTGATGGTGGTTGTGTTCATGGTCTTGATATTGGTATCTTCAAGATTATATTGTACAGTACAGTACCTGCATCGTAGATTGCAATTATCTGTAAGCAACAGGTACATGACTGATATTTCAGGTGCCACTTTTTGGATGTCAGGCTGAATGCTGAAGTTATCGCCATCATTATCCAGCACCAAGAACCTTGCATCTTGTAGGCATGCAATAAAATCATTGAAGTTATCTATGAGCAGGATATCAGAGTCAAGTATTGGATTGTAGTAGATGATATCCATGCTCAGGCTATGGTATAAAGCCACATCCTTCGTATCTGGTGATGTAAATAAATGAATGTACTGAGAGTTTTGCATAAGAACCTCCATTATTTAGTGAATATACACCGTATTAGAATAAATGTACATATAATGGCAATACACTGTTTAATATTTCAAAAAGCATAGTATCTTTTTTGCCGCTTATTCAGAAATTCTCCTTTCTTCCATCTCTATCTCGATTTGTTTTAAGAATTCATTAAATGCCTTAACAAAGAAATCTTCTATTGTTCGTTTATCCCAATCCTCCCATAAAACACTACCCTGAATACAATCTATTACCTGTGAGGCACCAAACATTTCCTTATCTTTTTCTAATTTTGAAATAATGATAGTAAAAACAATAACGGTAGTAAATCTGGTAGGCAGGATAGCGAAGGTTAATCTGGCTTGCGGGATATATTTTCGTCTTGAAATTAACTCAATTTGGAAGATATTTACTTTTCCACCTTTCTTTATCTCCTTATCTGCTACGATTATGTTTTTGCTTTCTATATATTGTTTAAGGAAAGTGTGATAAGAGACTTGATAAGGGGCAATCCCAAATTTCATCATCTCCACTTTATCTTCAATCCTAAGCTCCATCATCTCCGATTTATGCTCCTCAACCGTTTCATTAGCCAAGGTTTCTAAGAACTGATGTATTTGTTCCATGCAATACATTTTTATCTCCTCCTCTACCACTTTGGAGACAACGCCAATATCCTTATCCAATTTCTTAATGTTTTCCCCAAACATACCCAGTTTTCTCTTCAAATCCTCCTTACTGAAGGCATCCTTTCCTTCAATCACATTAAGCATAAGTGTCATGGTATTAGTCACTTCCCGCTCTACCATTTCGACAAAGTGGGTATAATCTCCATTATCTGCTTTATCCAATGCCTGATAATATTCCTGACGGTTTTCCATTCTTATAATAGCTGGGGTATAACCTTTCTGCATGAGGATAGTATTAAGGATTAACCTGCCTACCCGGCCATTACCATCGGTAAAGGAATGGATGGCAACGAATTTATGGTGAAAAATGGCGGATAATTCCACTGGATGAAGTTTTTCCTTATTCTCATTATACCATTTAATTAATCCCTCCATCTCTCCTGATACTTGCAGATAATCACAATAATAATGTATTGATCCATCAAGTTTAATCACATGGTTATTGTCATATTTATACTTACCCGGCTCAATCTTCTTTTTTACCATATTGTTAGGATAACCAATCCAGATATATTTTACATCCTTCATTATTAAAGCGTGGTATTCCTTAATTAGCCCTTCAGTAATAGGTCTTTTCCCCTTTACAATCTCATCAAGATAATCAATTGCCTCAACATGATTTCTTGCCTCAAGGTATTCTGAAAGTGGTTTTCCCTTAGAGGTTAATCCTTCACGCAGGAAGAAGGCAGTTTCAGACAAAGATAAGGTATTGCCTTCAATGGCATTGCTATTGTATGTCCAATCAATCCTCAATTTTTCCTGGATGGCAACCATCTTATCAGCATCTATTGGACGGTAGTTATCTAATTTTTTTCTTAAATAATCCAATTCCTCAAACATATAAATTCCTCCTGTTCAGTTATCAGGGAAAATATGTGCAAGACAAGGAGAAGTGGAGAAAATGGGGAAAAGGGGAAGAATCCTTAAATTCCTTGCTTTTCTCCATTTCTCCACTCTCTCCTTTTCTCCTTCTTTACTTTTTCCCTTTTTCCACCAATAACTGAGGCATTACGATAGCTATCTGCCCCCTGATAAAATCCTGCTGTTGATCAATATTAGCGTGTTTATCCACAACAATCATACCATATTCATCGATTAATCGATGATATTCATCTACTACCCGTGACTGAAAGGCAGAAAATCCCTTTGCCATGGTTGCCTGATCAATTTTTTCATCATAATAGAGTTTGAGTCCATTTTTAACATCCATGAACATATCCATCCCTGATTCCCAAAATTGCAGCTTTCGAGTACTCTGTATACGATTGAGGGCAGTGTCAACTTCAGCATCAAGATAAAAGATTATATCCGGCACAGGTGCATTTTCATAGAGAAGATGGACAAATTCTGGACTTACCCCACGAGCTACATCCTTAGCCATAGGGGTATAAATATACTTCTCGCACAGGATGATGTATCCTTGATTAAGTGCTGGTTTAAGAACGAACTCCAGTCTGGCTGCAAACTCAGCAGCCACTAAAATAAAGGCTGTTTTGGCATCTATTTCATCAGCTAAGTTGAGCCGCATATTGAGATCATAGATGAGCTTAGTTCGATACCAAACAGATTTTATTACTGGCAAACCTTTATCCTCAAGCCATGCCTTGAGCAGGTCTACTTGTGTGGTTTTCCCTGATCCGTCTATACCCTCAATTGCGATTAGTAATCCTTTGTTCATGTTAGTTTTCCTTATATGTTGGACTGATTAAAGTAGGAATAACAATAGCTGAGTAGTTACCATTATCACTTGTATGGCTTCATATTTCAAAAACCTTCAGCACCTCATCACCGTAGTGGTTGATAACCTTTACAGCAATCTTGCCGGATTCAGGCTTGTTAAATGGTCGGCTTACTGTGCTGTAGAGACTGCTCCATGCGGCTTCGTCAATCTCCGCTCGCAGTGCCCGTTTGAGCTTGTCATAGGGTTCTTCTGCTCCGGTAAAGTAAGCATGTCGTACGAAAAAACTTTCGCCGTTGTATTCGGTGTCGATAAACCAGCAGGCAATGTCATCGGTGCTGCTGTTACGGATTTGTCCGGTGGTCGGGTCGTAAACATCTACACCCTTGATTTCAACGATGACTTGGCCGTCTTGCTGCTTCCTTATTTCCACATCCGGCTCACCAAAGACCATAAACAGGTTGCCTGCACCGGTCTTCTTGAGCAGTTCATCACCCATTACCAGGTCAGGGTTCATCTTGGCTGGAAATACAGTCAACTTGCCGTAGCGTTTCACCTCTTCAGCAACATGCGGGTCAAAGGCGAAACCACAGACAATCAGCATGTCAAATCCCACGCCCTGCACTGCTTCCTTGGCAGCTTCTTTCACTTGCTGGGGACCGACTGTGCCGTGTTCGGGGCCAATGGATATTGCCACACGCAAGATTTTGCCATCAGCATTGGTGTATTCACCTGTTGCGTGTAACCACGCCCCAGCGTAAGGATCAAGCCGATCAAAGGTGAGTCGTTCGGTTTTGCAGGTGTTCTGCACGCCAGCTTTTTTAAGGTTTTCCATGATCATCATGGCGAAATCTTGCTGCTTGCGAGCCTCCTGCTCGCTCACAGTGCCATCCATGTTCTCGTCAGCAGTTGACAACATACGATGCGGCGATAGGCTTTCTACAGAAAACGGTCCAGCTACCCTCACCAGTTTGTTGTCTTCATAAGGCTGGTCAAAGAGTGTTTCGGTATCAGCATGTTTGGCAATAGCTGCGTCTATCTGCTGGTGGGTCATGCCTTCCTTGATGTCCGGGTTGTTGGCAATGGATTTGAGCGTTACATGAGGCACGCGTTTATAGACAAAGCCTTTCTTGATGTCGCCTTTAGTTTTGTAGTCTGGCGGGAACTTGCCGGTCAGTTCGGTTTCCTTTTTGATGCCCTCGGGTGAGTCGGACAAAAGGTAATAAGGATACTTGGCAGCCATCAGTCTCGTGCGGGCCAGAGCCAGAGCGACGCGGCTGGTGTCGCAGGTGATCCATCGCCGTCCCCACTGCTCGGCAACATAAGCGGTTGTGCCGCTGCCACAGGTGGGGTCAAGGACGAGGTCGCCGGGGTCGGTGGTCATGAGGAGGCAGCGGGCGATGACTTTAGTTGCTGTCTGCACAACAAAAATTTTATCTTCGGTAAAACTACCTGTTGCAGTATCATCCCATAAATTAGAAATTGGTGTTACTGGATAGTCGCTCAAGAATCGTATAAAGTTCGGGAAACCTGCCGACAACATAATTCGTCCTGCCAATGCAAGTTGTTTGCGACCTTCTACATTCGTTGCCCAGTGAGTACCGGCACGAGGCGTATATGCCTCGCCGTTGAAATTGAAGCACTGTTCAGAACCAGTTACGCCCTGGGAACAAATATCGCTGAGACGAAATAGTCGAGCATTGTACGGTATCAGAGCCCTATCCCTTCTCTCAGCAGATGTCAGCTTTCTTCGCGTACCATCGTCCAACTCTACCCACTGATAGACATCATAGCCACGGCCTTCAACCTTGTCTCTGTATAACTGGCGGTACTTTAGAGTATCCGCGTTCTTACCATACCACAATAGCACATCACAGACATTGGACAAGTAAATAGGCGAAAACCCGCTTGTTTTAGCAAACGGTATCATTGAAACAAAATTCTCACTCCCCATCACCTCATCCAGCACGCACCGCACCAGATGAACATTCTCATCTCCAATCTGCACAAACACGCTGCCTGTCTCTGTGAGCAGTTCGCGAGCCACCACAAGCCGGTCGCGCAAATAGGCAAGATAGGAGTGAATTCCCAGCTTCCATGTATCACGAAAGGCGCGAATCTGTTCAGGCTGGCGGGTAGCGTCCTCAGCCCTGCCGTCTTTGACATCCCGTTTGCGGGTACTCACCTGCCAGTTGGAGCCAAACTTGATGCCGTAAGGTGGGTCAAGATAAATGGTCTGCACCTTGCCCTTCAATCCTTCCTTCTCGGCTAATGAGGTCATTACTAACAGTGAATCACCAAGGATCATACGGTTTGTCCAAGGGTTCTGATAATCGTCCTTTTGATTATAAAAATCGATCTTTTTCTCGAAGTCGTCTTCAATTCTGTTAAAGTCGGTGGCAAAGAGGTGGAATATATCATTGTTTGACTGCTTAATGAGAGGCATCGCGTGGATAATTGCTTGCGGATGAATCTTTTCCTGAATATAGATAGGCACTACAGGCACAGTAAGGTCTGCTTTATCCTGTTCATCCTTGCCTTTCCAGACTAATTGTGGATCAAGAGAAGAATCTCGCGGATAGAGCATTGTTTTGGGTGCAAGTTCCTCATCAGCCACAAAGTCGCGAAGTTCCTCTGTAGGAATGTTGGTACGATTATCCTTGTGCTTGATGGATTCAATTTTGGTTAGTGCGGATTTTTTCTTAATCATTAGAAGATTCCTCCAAATTGGATGAAAGTTTGGGTTTGTCAGTTAGGTAGTTATTGGCTGTAATGACTCTTTTACCTGATTTTGCTTCAAGCTGATGACGGGCATTACCAGCGACTGTCCCACCGTCACGGGCTGCTATCTGGTTCTTGGTAAAACCTTGGGCGTCTTTGTTGCGGGCAATCTCAGTGGTAGCAGCTTCGCCGAGCATGGTAAAGATCAATTCCAAATCAGTCATATGGTCACGGAGGTTCTCGCGTTTGAGTCCCTTAAGTTTTTTGTAATCAGAAGGCGTCATGCCGAAAGTGGCTTTAGAGATTTCGGAAGTGAGGATAGCAAAGTCTTTCTGCTCGGCAATGCCGCGTTTTTTCCATTCGCCGGTCAGTTCGTCACGGACGGCAATGCCACGGACATGTTTCTCAATCCAGTCGTCTGGGTAACCTTTGTCCTGATATAATTTCCGCATTCGTTGCTGAGCAAGTTCTGGATTTTCGATTTCCTGAACACGCTGATAACCTACTTCAGCCAGCCAGCGTTTGAATGGTTCGGCCTTTGGGCTGGGGATCGATTGGATGATGCGAAATGCGGCTTCGGTGTTAACGGACTCAGTCTTATAACCTTTGCCATCAGCAGAAATCAGTTTCAGTTGTCTACAAAATGTAGATAACTGAATACCGCTTGCAGTCTCTTCTCGTCGTTTCATGGCGGTCCAATATTTGCTTGGTGCATCACTGTCGGTCAGGGCACCAATAATGTCAACAATGGAAAAAAACCACTGCTCATCATGCCAAATGCGGCGAATCTGTTTCGCCCCAAATACGATCATCTTGTTCTGAGAATCGACAGGTTGTTGCTCATTCATAGTATTACTCCTTTAGCAATGTTGATACGGATTAAATTCTGTGCGTCCCACGGATCATCGACTTCGATAAATGCCCAGCGGCCAAATCTACCGTGATTATTGACAGCCGGTACCCATAGTCTGCGAGTAGTATCAACCTTAGCCGCTTTGTCCTTCTTCTTTTCGCCGGTAACTTCAACAATAAGGTTCAAAAGGTCATCTTGTCCGTGACCGTCCTCGATGCAAGCAATGAAGTCAGGAATATAGTTTTTCTCCTCACCGTTCAGCGTGTAAGGGATAGTGAAACTGAGACTGTGGTTTTTGACATAGCGAATGACCTCTGGCATGTCTTCCAGAGATTGAGCCATCTTCTGTTCCCACGAGTCAGTATCTGCCACCACATGTGATATGTGGCATTTGTCGTCGTGGGTGGCGAAGACCGGGCGAGTAGTATCAAAATCTACATAACGAGTGGAACCGAGTGTGTCATATGGGCGTAGGATGGGTTTAATTGTCGCAGTACCATCTGTTGATTGGACAATGGCTTTGTATATTCGATCAGCAGCATCATGGGCTAACTCGCGTAACAACAACAGTTGTGGAAAAGTGTTGTCTTTGAAAGTAACACACTTGGTTAACCATTGTTTGGCAATGCCGAGCATTTGCGGAAAAAGCCATGGCTTGTCGTTGCCCTCGTTGTCGCGGAAATATTTCTCCAGCGTCAACTTTGCCAACAAAAAAGCGATTTCATTGGGACGGCGACGATTGAGGTCGTCAAGGGTGTGTTTTTCGGTGGTTCCAACAATCGGGGACATTTCGGTTTCAGTTGGAATGTCAGCAGTGGAGAGTGCCAAGTGTGATTCATCGGTGAAGGTGGCGTAGAGCCGTTCGCCGGCCACATCGTAGCGATAACCAAGCAAACGCGGGAAGGTAATCTCGCAGGCAATGCGGCTTTCAAGGGCACGCACACGGGTGGGCAGGGGTCCGGACATGGGTTCTTTGGTTGCACCGCTACATGGGATGAAGGAAAATGGTATGCCATAGACCTCGGCATATTCAGTCTCGAAATAGCCGCTTTCGTTGGTGGCATAACTCATGCGACGCAAGGCACGACCAACAACCTGTTCACAAAGTAGTTGTGTTCCAAAGGCTCGCACGCCGAGGATGTGAGTGACAGTGTTGGCATCCCAGCCCTCAGTGAGCATAGAGACACTGACCACACACTTAATATGTTCGCCGAGCTTGCCGGCTTTGCCTACGGTGTTCATTACCTCGCGGAGCAGGTCTTCATCAGGAAGGTTATCAGCATCACGGCCGGGAAAACGAGTGCGATATTCTGCCTTGAATTCGTCAATTTCACGGGCAGCAATCTTTTTGAAGTCGTCGCTCATCGCTTTACCGGATTCGAGTTGTTGACTGTCCACCAAGATGGTGTTCGGGCGATGCAGCCATTCGCCATTGCCGTTATCATTGCGAAAGATGGGGAGCTGTCCTGCTTGAACGATGGTTTGGTTATCGATCTGTTTCTCCCAACCAGCGATAAAATCGAATACCAGCTTAGAGACATTAGTGTTATTGCAAACGACAATGAATACCGGTGGTGTAATGCCACGAGCAAGTGCTTCGGCGTTTTGTTCCCAGAGTCGGTAAGACTTTTCATAGTTGCTGTAAAGACTGTGCAGTGCGCCCTGTAGTTCGATAGGAAGATTAGGTTCGCTATCGATTTTCTCGGTTTTGCGTCCCTTTCTTGGCAAATCCTCACGGATGCGAAGCCACAGATCACGATAGGTGGGTTGTTCTCCAGTCATTGAGTTGTCAGCCACCGGCACCCGTGGTACCTTGACGATGCCAGACTCGATAGCATCAATCAATGAAAAATCAGAAACCACCCACGGGAAGAGCGTGCCTTCAGGGTAGCCCGAACCGCGCAAGAAGAATGGTGTTGCCGAAAGATCGTAGATGGCCTTCACACCGATCTTGGCTTTCACAGCCTCGATGCCGGAAATCCAGACACGAGCCTCTTCTTCGCGTTGTTTTGCCTCAACAAGATCATCGCCTGTAAGTTTTTCAACTTCTGCATCAGGTTTGCGGCGGTAGCAATGATGAGCTTCGTCATTGAAGACAATAATGTTTTTTTTAGTGCCCAATTCGCGGCAAACGCGGCGCACCATTTGGTCAGGGGTTTCGGTGAATGGGCTTGGTTGTCCATCTGCAAGAATCGACTTGGTGATTTTGCCAGCAGCAACCTTTTCATGTAGTTGAAAGGCATGGTAATTTGTAATAATAATTTTTGCCTGCTCAAGTTGGTTCAGTAACTGAGCAGAGACAATATCCCTTTGGCGGTAGTAATTCTCTGAGTCGTTTGGCAGCAATACACGCAGTCGATCGCGGATGGTGATGCCGGGTGTGATTAAAAGAAATGTGTCGGAAAAACGGGTATCCTTTGGATTGGCAAGCTTGTTAAGTGTGTGCCAGGCGATGAGCATTGCCATGACAACGGTTTTACCTGAACCAGTGGCCATTTTGAATGCCATACGCGGCAGGCCGGGGTTCGAGGTATCGTTCGCTGTACGAATTGCATTCTCTATCCATGTATCACCATACTTATTAGCTATCTCGGTGAGGTAAATAGCGGTTTCAAGGGCTTCATTTTGACAGAAAAAAAGTTTTTTCTCGCGATTAATATCTGTCCAGTAAGAAATCAATTGTGCAGTAGTAGGTGTTACGCCAACATAGCCACCCTTTCGCCACATGGCAACACGGCGACGAATGTCATTGACCAGATTATTTTCTTCGATGCGGTCTTTGGTCCACTCTGTGTCAAAGGAAAGCTGCTTGCCCTTCTTCTTCGGTTTTGCAATAGGGACGAAGTATGAACTGATTCGCCGGCTGTCAAGCACCTCGTCTGTAATGCCCTCATCGGTAAATTTGAAATGCTGAGTGGGCTCTGCAAAAGGTGAATTGATAATTGGATTATTGATAACAACTTGGTTCATACAGTTACATTCCTTTTTTGGTAATTGCTCAATAAAGTGTGGAATCCTCAATAAATAGTCACTGTCCCCGGTTTCCCCCGGGGTTATTTTTCTATTTCTTGAATCACATCATTGCCTGCATCAGAATTACCCTCCAATTCCTTTGCCCTGTTCCGCAAACGGACAGCATCATCATTCTTTCCCATTGCCTGATAAACATCAGCCAGATGCCCGGTAACAATCGGATCATTGCTCATCATTTTATAGGCTCGTTCCAGATTATTTAATGCCTCCTCAAGATTATTCTGTTGGTAATATGCCCAGCCGAGACTATCGAGAAATGCACCATTTTCAGGCTCTATCGTTAATGCCTTATGAATAAGCTTAACAGCCGTCTCCAATCTTATTTTTCTTTCTGCATACATGTAGCCAATATAATTATAGGCATTGGCATGTTTGGGATTAAGCTTGATACATTTATAAAAACAATCCGTTGATTTATCTATGTGTTCAAGCCGTTCATTTGCCATGCCCATTTGATACCATGCCTCTTGATTATCAGGATAATGCCAGAGAATACAACGATATATTTTAATTGCCTTTTCATATTGTTTATCTTGAGTATATATTGCTCCAAGCAATAGGGCTATGTCCGTGGTTTGATTGAAGGGAAAATTCATTGCCTTATTAAGAATATTTATAGCCTCTTCCTTTTTCTTCTGATGAAGATAGATATAGGCTAATTGAAGGTAGCCTTGAGACATATTTTTTTCTAATCCTATGGCAGCCTTAAGCTCTCCTGCTGCATCATCAAACAAGCCATTCTTTTTATAGGCAGCCCCTAAGATAAAATGGGTTACCGGATCCTTTGGTTCTACGATCAAAAGAATCTTTGCTTGTTCAATAACCGCATCTGTATTGCCCTCTCCAAGGTAAAGCAAAAGCAATTTTTTTCTTCCCTGAATATGGGTTGGTTGCAATTCTAACCCCTTCTGATAATAAGTCTTTGCCTTCTGATTATCCCCCTGAAATTCATAGATAGAGGCTAAGGTTAAAAATACACCACCCTCTTCTTGGTTTATGGTTATTACCTTTTCTAAGAGGGCAATAGCCTCAACATATTGCTCATGGTCAATATACATATCTGCTAATTCAAGATAGGCAAGACTATTTGAAGGAAAAAGTTCTATTACCTTTTTATAGTTAATGGCAGCTGAATCAATATTTCCTTTCAGTACATAGCTTCTGGCAAGTAAATAAATAGCTGAAACATTCTCTGTCTCAAGCTCTACAACCAGCTCAAAGTTTTCTATTGCCTGGTCAAATGCCTTTTTCTGATAATAAATATTTCCAAGGATAAAATGGCTTACAGTAGATTTTGGGTCAAGGGTTATAGCCTGTGCAGCATAGACCTGTGCCTCTTTCTGTTTATTTAAGGCAAAATAAACAGCAGCTATGCTGGATTTAACCACAGAATTTGGGGATACTTTGTCAACACACAAATATTCCTTAAGTGCCTGTTCGTAAAGCCCCTTTTCCTCATAAGCAGCACCGAGGGTATACGATGAATATACATCTGCTTCTGTAATCTCAGGTTTAAGATGGGTGCATCCAGCAGATATCAAGGATATAAGGACAAGAAAAATATACCAATTTATTGATTGCATGAAAAAACCTCCAGTTTTTTTTGTAACAGATTCTAACTTCTTTCTAAGAATAATTTTACCAGAAATATTTCCTTTTGTCAATATTTTTCTTGACAACCACTTGGTTTTATTATATTTCATGTATCCCTTTCGCCCAGAATTACTGTGATTTTCAGAAAATTTCTTGACAATCAATAAATTATCTGCTATGATTACTGCTATGAAGATTTCAAAATGGTGGATATTCAGCATTATATATATGGGAATAATATTTGGCCTTTCATCAATCCCAGGTGATAGTATCTCATCTCCCCCTTTTCCTTTTTCCGATAAAATAGCTCATTTGGTTGAATATACTGTGTTTGGCTGGTTATTAAAAAATGCCTTTAATAGCAGGTATTCCGTAACTATTTTGATTAGAATTATGACTATTTTGACTGGAAGTATATATGGGGTAACGGATGAAATTCATCAGCTATTTGTTCCAGGACGAGAATTCGACTTTATGGATATGCTATGTGATGCCATAGGATGCAGTTTGGGGCAATTTGCCCAATTGCCAGTGTGGTTGAAAAAAAGGAGGAATTAAATGCAACAGGCAATGGATATCTCAGAATATAAGGAAAAACAGGATAATATTCGTGAATTAAAGATTACACCGAGTTTAGAGGTGGTAGAGAATCAGTATAATGATAAGGATTATCTTGTAGAACTTAAAACAAATGAACTTACCACGGTTTGTCCAAAGACAGGTTTGCCGGATTTTGCCATTGCAACTATCCAGTACAAGCCTGACCAATATCTTGTTGAACAAAAATCTCTGAAATTATACCTTGCTGGATATAGAAATATTGGTATATTTCAAGAACATGCGACCAATAAGATACTGGAAGATTTTATTGCCTGTGTCAAACCAAAATGGGCAAAAATCGAAACAATTTGGAATGCCCGAGGTGGCATTGATGTCAGGGTAGAACGAGAGTCGTAGGGGTAGGCTGTGGTGCAGAAGAAGATGGCGACATGAGATCATAAGGGGGAAATTAAAACAGGTGCTGTCCCCGGTTTCAATACATCATAGGGTTGCAGAGGATTATCCACCCCTAACTCCTCCCAAGAGGGAATTACAACCCCCTAACCCCCTTTTCTAAGGGGGAATTAGGGAAATGCAGCCATCCATGCTTGTTTAGTTTGTTACCTAAACACCCACAGTCTAAACACCTACAGCCTATTTTGTCCCTCCTGATTTGGGCATGGTTCAAATCAGGAGG
>JAZDHC010000249.1:0-2831 GCA_043806395.1 Candidatus Desantisiibacteriota bacterium
TCTACTTCCATGTGCGGGGGTTAAATGTATACTTTGGAGTGGTTAAAGCGATAAACCTTCTTCAATACATATTAAGAATGTTCTTCAAGGTTGATAAAGAACCAACTTTATCTTACCCACACAAATCGTAATAGAGCCAAATTATTGATATTCCATACACAACAATATATCACGATTTACCTTAAAATGCAAGTAGAAATTCATTTTTTTACTGAAAATCTGAGCATGGTTCAAAAACAGATATGTTGAGGGATAACATCCCCTAACCCCCTTCAAAGTTGCGTAATCACTAAATAATAAACATTCGTAACTACTCAGTAACAAATGAATACAGAGATTTTTAGCCACGAATGAACACGAATTTACACGAATTTTTCTTTTCCAAAATTCAGTAGAATTGTTATTCTCTTCTCATTCGTGTTCATTCGTGTAATTCGTGGCTAAATAGTGTGGTTCCTTTTTTCCTGATTGCTGTTAATTTCTCTGTTTCTCTGTGGCAAATTCCTTTATCTGAGTAGTTACAAACATTCAGGACAACAATTGCTGGTTTGAGCCACAATCAGACTTTCAGGGATTCTGCGAGAAAAAACTTGCATTTTCAAGATACATGTGTTATAATAATTTAAGGTATTCGGGGCGTAGCGTAGCCTGGCTTAGCGCACCAGCCTGGGGGGCTGGGGGTCGCTGGTTCGAATCCAGTCGCCCCGACCATAATGCGCCCGTAGCTCAGATGGAAGAGCAACGGTTTCCTAAACCGTTGGCCGGAGGTCCGAATCCTCTCGGGCGCACCAATTTATTTGCAAGCATTCAGCTTTAAGGACAACGATGTGGAAGAAAAAATTGTAATTCAAGATGTTGAAAAGGAAAGATATGCCTCGTTTTCGTTTATTCCCTGGTGGGATCAGGAAAAAATAAAAAAAAGCAGGATAATGGTTGTGGGTGCTGGTGCCCTGGGCAATGAGGTTTTGAAGAATTTAGCCTTAATTGGCATAGGAAACATATTTATTATTGATTATGATAAAATAGTTAATGCCGATCTTACCCGATCAGTATTGTACAGACAGGAGGATGAGGGAAAAGATAAGGCAGCTATTGCTACGGAAAGAGTCGGGCAGATAAACCCTGATGTCCATGTTCAATACCTTCATGGGGATGTGGTCTGGGATATAGGGCTGGGACTCTTTCGGCAAATGGATGTTATTATTGGCTGTGTAGACAATCGGGAAGCAAGATTATTCATTAATCAAGCCTGCTGGAAGGTAAATAAACCATGGATAGATGGGGGGATAGATGTCCTTAATGGGGTGGTAAGTGTTTTTATTCCTGGACAGGGTGCGTGTTATGAATGTACTTTGACAGATATGGACTATAAAATTTTGGGAGCAAAGTATTCTTGCCCACTTCTCAGGTATCAGGATCTGACCTCTGGCAAGGTGCCAACAACCCCAACTACTGCTGCTATTATTGCTGGACTTCAAGTCCAGGAAACTCTCAAGCTACTCCATCAAATGGCTGTTCCGTCAGGTAAGGGAATAATTTTCAATGGCTTTACCTATGAATCATATCTGGTTGAGTATCCAGAAAAAAAGAATTGTTTAAGCCATGACCGTTATCAACCGATAATAGAGATAAATCATGATTCTTCTATTACTTTTGGGCAATTGTTAACCATTGCAGAGGGTTATCTGGGGGAAGGGTCGTTTTTAGAGTTAGATCGTGATATTATTTGGAGACTTGAGTGTAAGGAATGTAATTATCAGAAATTATTGTTACAGGTTTTGGGTAAGGTTACCTTTGAAGAGGGTAGCTGCCCTGAGTGTAACAAGCCTTGCCATCTGGAGATGAGGCATACTATTACCTCTGGCGATGCTCCATTGCTGGAGATGACCCTTGCACAGGTAGGAATACCAGATTTGCATATCATTGCTGTCAGAAGGGACGAAGAGGTTTGTTATCTTGAATTAAGCGGGGATAATGTAGGGGGCAGACCTATGTGTCTGCCCTGATTAAGGCTGATTACAAAGATTCGCGGAGGACTTGAATTAAACATGGGAAATTGGATAAAAAGGCTTATGGGTAAACAGATACCCATCCGCGTACTTGTTGTTATTTCTACCAATCCTGTAGAGTGTGCGTATTGCCATACTCAGATAAAAACAGGGAGTTATGCTGTTCAATGTCCATTTTGTTATGTTGTTCATCATGCAGAGTGCTGGGAAGAAGGAAGAGGTTGTGGTGTGTTTGGGTGCAAATGCTCTCCGAAGAGAAAGGGGTAGAGGATATAAGAGCAGTACTAATGCCTCCTGAGAGATCTATAGATATTGATACAATGCTTGATTTAAAAGTAGCTGAGGCTATTTTAAAACAAAAAAATTAGGAGTTAGTTTAACATGAATCAGAATGAGGTTTTTTTTATCGCAGAAGCCGGTGTTAATCATAATGGCGATATGAATATTGCAAAAAAACTTGTTGATGCTGCAGTAAAATGCGGTGCAGATGCCGTTAAATTTCAAACATTTAATGCAGAAGAACTTGTGACTCCAGATAGCGAAACTGCTGTTCATCAGAAAAAATCTGGCATGAATAATCAATTTGATCTTTTAAAAAGTCAGGAATTTTCATTCGAGGAGTTTAAAGAAATTAAAAGATATTGCGATAAGAAAAAAATAGAGTTTATTTCTACCCCTTATGATATCAAAAGTGTAGAGTTACTTGATAAAATAGGTGTTAAAAGATTTAAAATCGCTAGTGCAGAGCTGGTTAACAAACTAGTTGTAGAAGCAATCGTTAAAACAAAAAAACCAATTATCCTTGCAACAGGTATGTCAACG
>JAZDHC010000250.1:0-2769 GCA_043806395.1 Candidatus Desantisiibacteriota bacterium
TCTACTTCCATGTGCGGGGGTTAAATGTATACTTTGGAGTGGTTAAAGCGATAAACCTTCTTCAATACATATTAAGAATGTTCTTCAAGGTTGATAAAGAACCAACTTTATCTTACCCACACAAATCGTAATAGAGCCAAAAGAATAACAATTTTACTGAATTTGGGAAAAGAAAAATTCGTGTAAATTCGTGACTAAAAATCTCCGTATTCATTTGTTGCTAAGTAGTTACCTAATTTTTATAATTGGGATACCTAAATCTTTACAAATTGCTTTTGCAGTAAATGTATTTATTTCTCTATGCCGGGGTACGGTAGCCGATTTGTCAGTTATCGGATTATAAAACAGCGTATGTCTTCCCCCTTCGCGTTCAATTTCGCATCCATTTTTTGTTAAATACTGTAAAAGTTCTGTTCTTTTCATGCATTTACCAATATTTTCTCTTCAATAATCTTTTCATAACCTTCAATAGAATGTCTATAATTAGATTCAATAACCATTTTTATGGCTTCCTTTAAGTTTTCTTTGACTTCTTCTATGGTTTCTCCCTGTGAATGGGCACCAGGCAACTCCTTAATGAAACCGGCATACCAATTATTACTTTTTACAATAACCAGTGTATAATTACTTAACATTTTTTCATCTTCCTTTACAATTCATGCTCAATATGCCTTGCCTCGGTTGGAACCAAAGCAAACAGCTTTAAGCCAACAATATACAATATTGCTACAATAGACAATATCCCCACACCCTGAGCAATCTCCGGCAAACTAACCTGATACCATGTAATCTGACCATCCATAAAACTGCTGGTCATCTCCATATCAGGGAAAAGATTGAGCGGGAATATCTGACCCGGCAGGACAAAAATCAATCTTTCACAAAAAACACCAATTATTACTAATAATGAGGCAAACAGGATCCAGGGGATTGAGTTCTTTGTCATTGGATTAAAAAGAATAAGGAGTGGCACAATAGAGCCAAGCAGGATTAAACCCACCCAAAAGATATAGGTGTAAAGATTTCCACCAAACAAAACAAAGCTCGTTGGCTCATAGGTTGATGGGGTGTACAATCTTACAACATATTCAACAATCACGAAATATAAGACTACCAGGATGAATGAACCAAGCAACTTAGCCAGTCCAATAATCAACCGCTCATCCAAGAATCTCCCGGTTGCCTTGAATGTAGCTACAATGACAAGGATCATCAAGGCAGTACCAGATGAAAGGGCTGCGGTGACAAAGGTTGGCGAGGCAAGTGGTGAATGGTACAATTCCCGTGCATTAATAAACCCAAAGATAGCACCAGTTCCGCTATGTACCCCAACTGCCCAGCAAACAGCTAATATCCCCATTGGTTTTATCCAGCTATCCCTGCCTGTAAACATTGCCCAGAGGTAAACAATACAGATAAAAATATAGCTCGAATATAAAAACCCATTCCATGAAAAGATAGAACGGGGGTTCAGATATAAAAACGGAATCAAAACCCTGTCCGGTCTTCCCCAATCAAGCACAATGGAAAGCAAGCTGCCAACAAGAAGTAGGGCAGCAACAAAGACTGCCATTCGGGCAAACGGCTTGAATTCCTTTTGTCCAAACACAGCCGACAGGGCTGACAGAACAAGTGAACCAGCACTCAAGCCAATACAATATATAGCAACAACAATAGGCAGTCCCCAGGGTATCTGATTATTCATGCCAGTGATATAATGCCCCTGTGTAAACATGGCATATGTGGCGTATAATCCAGCCACAGCAAGGATTGCCAGCACAGCCAGCAAAAAATACATCCCGATTGACTTACCATTTATGGTTGTAAAATATATCTTCATTTATCTACCTACCTCTGCCTTTTCCCTCTCCGCGTCTCCGCGTGAGAATCTTGCTCCTATGCTCTCGCCTCACAATCCCAAATAATATACCTTTGCCCCAAGGTGCAGATCCTCACGAACCCGATGCACCCTGCCCTTTGAAATTAACCTTGAAACCTGAGCCTCAGAGTCATTCAAATTGCCAAATGTCATCACACCCTTTTTGCACGATTCCACACATATCGGCATTTGTCCACTATCTATCCGTGTCACACAAAAATCGCATTTCTCCACCACCCCATGCATGGTTTTTGGTACATCAGGATTAGCAAATCCCTCATTATGCTTAAACACAAACGACCTTGCCTTATAAGGGCAGGCAATCATGCAATATCGACACCCAATACACCTGTGTTTGTCTATCATGACAATTCCATCCTTGCGGACAAAGGATGCCTTAACCGGACAGACATGAATGCAGGGTGCATTGTCACAATGCATACACATCAGGGGAATAGCCTGGTCCTGACTACCCGGAAATTTAGACTTTACCTTAGCGATCCTGAGCCAGTAGTTATTTATCTTCTCATCAGGAAATGTGGCTACATTATTGGCAATTCGACAGGCAGTGGCACACTCACCACACCCGTCACACTTGGTTAAATCAATAACCATGCCATATTTAATGGCTGATACCGAAGTTTTTCCAGCATATAACAGACTGCTTGCTGGTGCTACTGCACCTGCTGCTGCTACTATTCCGCCAAGTTTAAGAAAATCCCTTCTCTTCATTTATTCACCCTCTTACAGTAATTGCTCAATAAAGTGTGGAACTCGCAATGCCACTACTAAATGTGTAAGATAGAGATTTGCCACTAAGACACCAAGACACTAAGAAAACACTAAGAATATCTTCCTTTGTGTATTCCTTCGTGCCTTTGTGCCTTTGT
>JAZDHC010000251.1:0-7874 GCA_043806395.1 Candidatus Desantisiibacteriota bacterium
TCTACTTCCATGTGCGGGGGTTAAATGTATACTTTGGAGTGGTTAAAGCGATAAACCTTCTTCAATACATATTAAGAATGTTCTGCAAGGTTGATAAAGAACCAACTTTATCTTACCCACACAAATCGTAATAGAGCCATATTTTTCCTATTTCCCAATAGCAGATTTAATATCATACTGAAAGAGCTTATGACAAATCCTCTCTTCAGACTGAATAATAATATTCTTATCGCTGATTTGTTTTGATGACAGCATTTTTTGATAACATTGGTGCAAGGCTGCCCATACTTCCACACAAGTTATTGGATCCCATTTTTCCAGAGATATTGAAGTAATCTCTTCCTCCAATCCCTCAAGAAGTGCCTTTGCCCATTCCAACTTGCCAAACTGGAGGCAATACTTTCCAGCAGTTAATCGTCTGATGAATTTTCCCGTATAAGAAGCCTGCCGATTTATTCCCTGCTGTAATATCTCAAGTGCCCCAAACAGATTTTTCTGTTTAATCAATTCAAATGCATCCTGCAAATCTTTATCATCTTTTTCATTGCTGACTGCTTCAACCTGAAGCTGGCTTTGATCCAGAGATACAACCTGAGTTGATATCCATTGGTTGGTCTCCTCATCTGCAAAATTTGTACCGTCAGAAAAACTCAACCCTGGTATTTGCGAAAATCTATCCAGAAAAGATGCTGTTTCTGTTATCACTGCCTTAGCCGCCTGAGCATAACCCAATAAAACAAGCCCTGTATGAGTCATTCGTTGAAGATCAAGCCAATATGTACCACTTGCATCCTGAAAGGCACCTTCAGATGCATCAACAAGACCTTGCCAATTGCCTGCCTTAGCCATATCCTTCAAACTGCTACTAACCTGAGATCTTGGTGCTGGTATTTTAGTCTTTCCCTCTCCATCTGCAGGCGGAGGGACAATCACTATATCCCATTTAATACACCTTAAAAGCCGATAGGGCAGGGGATTCATCTGGCTAATACCCCTGAAAGGCGTTATCATCTGTCGAATAATATCGATAAACTCTGTCTGAGAGGTAGGAGATTGAATCACAGGTTTTATTACCGGGACAACAGGAGATTCCACTTGAGTATTCTGAATTGATGGCTTTTCAACTGGCTCTAATGTTGATTGTGGAGATAAAACCTCGGGAGGTAGCACCTCTGGCAGTTGTGGTAAAGCCTCTCTCTGTTTTGTCAAGGCACTACGCAAAGTTGCCAGAGAAGGGGTTGGATTTTCAAACCGCTCTTGAATCAGAAGTAAGAGCTTATCTGCTAATTCAGAAATATCCTGAATAATAACACTTGATTCTTTGGAAACATCCCTATGTTCAATAGCATTACCAACCCTTTGATTCAGGAATTCTATCGCTGATCCTCGTGCCTTTTGTCTTTGTGGAAACAATCCATCCCAGAATTTTTCCAGAAGGCTGCAATATATTGTCAACCCATCCTTTATCCCTGGGTACCCTTCTCTCATAAACAATCCTAAGCATAAATACCCGGCTATATTTAAATCCTTTGACTTTTTTCCCAATATCTCCTTGCTTATCTCCACAACCGTACCCCAGTTGATCTTATCCTGAGCAGAACTCATGGCTGTAAGTTTTTGTATTTCATTTTTTATATCCAGATATTCTGGCTCATAGCTCATATCCTTCCCACATGGAAACTCATCTGAGATTGGCAAGGCATAATCTTCAATACTCATGGTAGATTCCTCTCTTCTCTGTTTATTAATTGCATAAGCTTACTCTGACTAAACTCTGCTAATGTCTCTGGAATAGATATCGTTAGATCACCTGATCCATCGCTTCGAGATTGAGTCAGATCAAGGATGTACTCATATTCTCCAATATCCTTACCAAGCAATTGCACATCTTCCTGTCGTGGAGCCCGCCATAGAATGCTAAAAGCAGTTGCATCCTGTTGAGGGAAAAAGAGTGTAGGTATTGGAAGAGGCTGCGGGAAATTTTGTTTGATAAATCTCATCCACGACTCCACTTGTATTGGAATATTCATCAAACAGGCTAATGGCAATCTTAAGGCAATCTCAGGATCTCTATTCTTGAGCATCTGAGGTAATGAAAACACAGTAAGAATATCCTGCAAGAGATTAGCCCAACACTCCTCATTATTCTCCTTAAATAACCCATCTATAAGCACCTTCATTTTCTCATCCTGTAATGTCTTAAGAAAAATATTCTTATTTATCCCATTCATCTCCATGGTTAAACCGCGATACTTATTATAAAATTCGGAGATATTTTTTATCTCCTCCATAGAACTATAACATTTTTCCATGTATTCCCATACCGGCAGAAAACAACTCAAGCTATTTATAAACACATTTCTTGGAAGCATAACAAAAATGGCAAAAGGAAATCGTCTTAGTCCACCCATATCAAAGCTATCCCAGATAGATGCAACCACAACATTTCTTTGTTGTGGGAAGGTCATTAATATCCGATGAGGGCTAAAACTCGTTGCAGATAAATTCTCATTCCATTCCCCTCCAAACCCCTTATCCATCCATTCCTTAAAATGATATGCCTCTCTTGCATCTGTCCCAATAAATATGAAATCCTTGTATATGGGCAGCTTACCATAACAACATATCAAGATATTTTGTTTAATTCCTAATGCTTCGGAAATTTTCTTGAACATAATCCCCCTGATTTCAGGTGGTTAGGCTGTAGGCTGTTAGGTTTCAGACAAATCGCATCAATAATTCTGCATTTGTTCCTTTACCCTACAGCCTAAACACCTACAGTCTATCTACCTGAACCATTACAATATCGGCATCTTCGGCACCCGCATAGTAAACTTAACATCAAACCTTCCCCACACACTGCTGCCTTTTTTTTCCGGGTCAGGAAGCTCTATGGGAATTATCCATCGTTTCTCTCCGGATGCTTTTTGAGGACTTCCCATGTTTATTACATAAGCCAGAAATATCAGTGAATCTCCGCAAATTTCCATCTGCTCTTTCTGTCCGGTTTGTTCATTTATCCCTTCTATAATTAATCGTTCTCCTTCTGCATCAGGCTTCCACATTTGCTGTTTGCTCTGACTACTTTCTCGAAGGGTAAGCCTGATTCCACCAGGGGCAAGCAAACGGCAAAGGGTAAATCTTTGACCTATCAAGCATGAATTGGGTTTATTTATCTTTGAGGAAAACCATAGCTCAATAGGGTGATTTCTGACCTCTTCCTGATCAAAAAGAAAATTTTTCAGCTCCAGGCAATGAATAATAATTTTTTTATGCCTTTCCTCCCCTGGAAATCCCAAATTTTCACCACTATCAGAGAGTACTTTTGAAAGGCTGAATTTATTTATTACCCTTTCAATACCCTTTGAGGATAGCAAAAATTCCCTTAGATCGTTAAACTTTACACATGGCATCTCAAACTTGAATTCACCGGGGGTAGAGGCAAATGCCTTAAATGGAAACTTATTATTTAATCTTCCATAATATTCCTGCATCAGTTCATCCCATTCTGAAACAAACATATCCTTAACATCTTCTCTTAAAAGACTAATGGCTTTATTTTCAAGGTCTTTCAACCGTTCTATAAACAATTCACCCTCTAATCCCTTATTTTGCTTCTTAAATGTACTGAATGTTTTAATCTCACCAACATCTACCTCTCCATTAGCCAATTGATTCCATGCGGTTAATGGAAGGCTGTCAAGGTTAGAAATACAACTCACAAATCGATTCCCTGCCTCTTCTATGCCTACAACCACATTCTTGGAATGATAGCCAGCAACTATTTTTTCAAGTCGTTTAAGATTAGAGTTAATATCTGCGTCTGCTTTTGCTCCAGGGATGCTATCTATCACAACCTGCATCTCTTTATAATCCATATTTTTGAGCAAAAGCCCTGCTAAGGAATCCGTAAGGTCTGCCAAAGGGGTCTTCATTATAGCTATCTGGTGCTGAAACTCCTTCCAATCCTTTGCCTGATTGGCTTTCCCCCCGGGGATAAAACCATTATATACATTCACCCAATAATTAGTATACTCTTGCAAGTACTTAATAGCAGAGTCAGGATTCATCTCCAGAACAGCCGAAGAGCAAAATTCAATAGTAAACTTTATCGGTACACCAGAGGCATTCATTCCCTTTGGTACCTCTCTTTGTCCAACTATATCAGATTTAAGACCTTTTTTCAAGAGAGCAGATGCTTTTTTTTCAATATCTTCCAATCGCTGTATCAATAATTCATTGCCAATACCCTTATGAGCATTCTTAAACCTGCTGATAGCGGTGAATCCCCTCTCCTTATCTTTAGAAACCTTTTCCCATGCATGGAGTGGGGATTGTCCAAGGCTTGAGACATAGTCAGTAAATTCATCACATGCTAAGGCAAGGGAAGATATTTCACCCCTTTGATATGCTTTAGTAATATTCTCAAACTTGCTGAAGGCAGATTTGATATCCGGGTCAGTAGCAGCTCGAGGTATTTCAGTGATAAGGTTTTTCATCTCCTGATAAGGTACATTTTCAAACAATCCTCTCATAGGATCATCATCAAGATCAAGGAGTGGCTTCTTCATTGAAGCTATCTTCCGTTGAAAGCTTCTCCAATCATTGCTCATTGCTAATTCTTTACCAGGCTCAAACTTCTGATAAATATTATACCAATAGGCAAGATAACTATAGACATCCCGCAACGACTCATTCAACAACCGTTCGTAAGCCTTTGGATTGGACTGGAAAACATTCAGCGTAGCATTTTGTTCGAGGGTCTTTTTTCTAAAGGAGATAAAGGTATGATCTGGTTCTCCACCACCACCACCTTTGCCGCCCTTTTTAGAAAGCCCTGTAGCAGGCAAGTTACCTCCACAAATGGCAATCCCCATTGACTCCCGTTCCTGAAGTGCTAAGAAAAGAATCCTTTTAATCACACTTTCCATCTCTCTAATATTCCATTGCTCATGAAATTCAATGTCCTTCAGCCCGTCTAATTCTTTTATAATATCATCCCTTGCAGCAGTTTGTTCTATATGCCATTGATACATGTACTTCTGGGCATCCTTAGGATTACATTCAATATTATCCTTTAATTCTTTTAACTTTTGTTGGAATTCATTTTCCTCTTCTTCGCAATAGATATTGGCAAAATTACAGGTATTTTTCAAAAGATCATTTATTGTTTTTGCCTCTTTAGAGAGGGTTAATGAAGCTATCAGCTTAGATTTAGAAGTCGTGCCTTTTTCTTGTTCCGGGATAGTTATTATATGTGGATATTCATAGATAGATTGTTGGATAAAGATGTTGTATTCATCTTTTATCCGTACCATGACCCTTTCCTTTTGTCGGGTAATTATATCTTCTATGATTGGGTCTGAAATCCCAAAGGGAATTAATCCTTCATAGAGTTGATTGCATTTTTGGCATATCTTTCTAAAGGCAAAATCAACATTTTTTTGATAACCAGGAACATCCTGTTTAAGATGTTCAGCTATCTTATCAATGCCAGGGTTAAAAATTGTACATTTTTCCATAAAATCCTGTATCTCTTCCCTATCCTCTTTAAGTTCTAATGTCAATATTCCTTGATACGCTTCATTGGTATTTTTAGCAATATCAATAAGCGTAAACCACCACCCTGTTCCCTCAAGTCGTTTGAGTTCCCAATAGTTTTCAAGATTTTCCAGGGCTGGTTCTATTACCTCTCCTCGTGCATGCTTGCTTAGTGTTTTTGTAGGGTTGCCTTTCTCATCTTTGACAAAGTATTTGAATTCCTCTTCAACCTTATCCTTTGAGAATGCCTTATCATTTAACCACTCATCAACCCTTTCAGAGCTATAGCTTGTTCCTAACATCATTTTCGCCGTAACCTGAGAGAATTCAACAAATGGAAGGACAGAGAGTTGAGAAAAATTATCTTTACCTTTTTTCTCTGGAGATTCTGCAATACTTGACCAGAGGATATACTCTTGCAAGGCATCAATAAATTTTTCAAAATCAGCATTTGGGAATGAATCCCAGTTAATCGTTACCAACCGCTCCTCTGTAGCTTTTACCAATGGATGAAGGCATTTATTCATAAACACCTGATAATGGACTTGTTTCAAATCATCAGTAACTGTATTTTCTTTGCCCTTAAAGAATATAGCAGATATATTAGAATCTTTGATCCGTTTTCGTTGCTGAGAGAGGGACTGGCTTACCTTAAATGTATCTATTAAGGATGGGGAGACCCTTGCCTGAAGCAATTCCTTAGCCTTTGTCACAATATTAAATGCCGGAGAAATATCTCTCTTAAACGCAGACACTCCCCATATAAGGAGTAATAAAGAAATCGTAGCGATTATTGCCCCACCTGTCCACATGAGAGTTTGGATAATACTATCCCTTTTTTGAGATTTTGTTGAACGAACAATCAAGCCCTGTTCAGGGAAAACTTTTTTTCCATAAAAGTCTTTGATGAAAAATGCCCGTTGCGTTGCAAATGTACTCTCAAGTTTTTCTATTGTTCGTGCATTACCATCTTCTCCCCCCAAGAATTGTCTGCATGCCTGAGCTACAGGTACTCCTTGTTGAAGTCCGCTTGTAAAATAAAATCCTCTAAAGAAGAGTGGTTCATGAAACCTATCTTGACTGAATATAACATTCAGGTAATCTTGAAATGGTTTCTCCAGAGCCTGAAATTCCTCAGGGAAGACAAACAATTTATCTATCAGCTGAGGATTTATTTCCTCGCCGATAAACTTGAGCCTCCATTGATGCATTGCATTACATAGCTTTTTGAATACCTCGGAAAAGCCTTCTGGATTATAGGACTGCTCAACAGGTGTTTGATTTGACCAACCAAACATCTGTCTTTGCTGGGTAGCACTTAAACGGGAGAAAAACTCGGTAAAGCCAAGGGTATGGTCTGCCTTGGTAAGCAGCAGAAAGACAGGAACCCTGACCTCAAGCATCTCTTGCATATAGAACAATTTTTGTCGGATATTTTTTGCCTTTTCCTCTCGAATTTCCATGCTATCTTCAAGGAGTGATGTGACCGGAATAACCATAATTATTCCATTAATAGGACAATTAGCCCGGTGTTTTTTCAAAAGATTGAGGAAGCTTTTCCATTCATCCTGATCAGGGGCATTTTCTTCCTGAAAGGTAAATCTACCTGCTGTATCAAGAATAACCGCATCATTTGTAAACCACCAATCACAATTTCTCGTTCCACCGGTACCTGAACGGGCTTCAGTTCCTACTGGAAACTCCAGTCCCGAATATTTCAAGGTAGTACTCTTACCTGATTGTGGTTCTCCAATCAGAATATACCATGGCAGAGAATAAAGTGTCATTCCTGCCTTTTTTAACTCACCAACCGCAGCAACCCATTGCCGGGAAATCTCAGATAAGGCTCGTTGAACCTCTACTTTACTTATTTTCTGTTTCTCTGAATTCTCCTGCAACCCCTTACCAAAGGAATCTTCCTTTTTCTTCTGCCACAATTTAACAATCAAATTCACACATAAAAGCAAGCAGGCAATTATTATTACACCTATAAGAACTACATTGCCAATCCTTACCCCAAATCTCATATAAATAAAACTTACAATAATAATTAAAACAGCAAAGCCAGGTATTAGTTTGCTAAGAAATGGGAAACGGGTTATAAAACTAAAAATTCCTTGCATGGAGTTTCTCCTTTTCGTAATATATTTCGACCTGTGTAATTAGGATTGTAGAGACACAATGATACTATCACGATTTGTGTGGGTAAATAAGAGATAGGTTTATCGCTTTCATTCCACACCAGAGTATGTCATCTGGAGGTATTTCTACTTCCATGTGCGGGGGTTAAATGTATACTTTGGAGTGGTTAAAGCGATAAACCTTCTTCAATA
>JAZDHC010000252.1:0-5287 GCA_043806395.1 Candidatus Desantisiibacteriota bacterium
ATTCCCCCTTAATAAAGGGGGTTAGGGGGTTGTAATCCTCTGTATCATCTGTGACCCTGCGGTGAACAATTTTGAACCATGCCGCAATTTTATTTTTTTTGTGTAACTATTGTTTCGTCAACCTTGACATACCACATTGTAGAAATGACAAAGAAGAAATCTTTACCACAGAGAGCACAGAGGAAGAACAGAAAGATAACTTCTGTCTTTTGATTCTCTGCACCCTTTGCGCCTTTGTGCCTTTCTGTAACTACCTAACCACCCCAATCTTCCCCCTCTCAATCTGTCCCTGCCCATCGTCAGTTATATAAATATACACCCCGCTTGATACCCCTTGACCATCGTCATTGCAGCCATCCCATGACCATTCTGATTGTCCGCTAACCCTTATGTCTCTGACCATCTCACCAGCTGTGTTGAATATCTCAATATGCACGGACTTGCTTAATCCCTTAAAGGTGGGTGCTGTCCCCGATTTCCCATCTATCTCTACCTCAGCAACAAAAACAACACCACCATCCCAGGAATAGCAATTTGTTTAGCTATTTGCTTGGCTATTTCCATAGAAATATAGGGTTTCCAGTTATAGGCTTTTTTAATCCTTATGGTATATTCCTTCCCACCAATAAAATTCAGTTTATTAGATATACTCATATAAACCTCACATTGACCCTTTTCAAGATCACATATCGTTACCCCTTTATAAAGTGTGCCATCAGGGTTAATCTTGTATTTATCCTGAGGCAAAGTACTGACTATGGGGTTACTCCCTTTTATTGGTGTTATCTTTAATTGCATGGACGGGAATATATCCTTATAAAACTTTGTCTCCTCAATAGCAAATGGAATCCTATCCTTTTTAAGTATTTCTAAGCCTGACAACCATATATTACAGGTATAATATCCACTTGGTATCAAAAATTTTCCTTGAGATATCCCTTGTTTTGCAGCATCCTTTTTAAATCGCACCTCATATTTAGAATCAGATAAATAAATGTTAATATCATCTACTGTAGCTGGTTTTCGTTCTTCCTTCAAAAACTCTATATCTACCTTTGGCTTAAGTCCCTTAAAATCATCCTCAAATTCAAACCTGACTGTTGCTAATCCAATCATGTTTGTAATCTTATACCCAAGGCTATCTATTTGTTCTTTAGCTTCAGGGTAGAGATCTAATTCTGATTTCAATTTCTCATATACCTCATTAAACTCTGTATCTGCCTTAGCCTTGTGTCCCTTGCCCATATAACACCTTGCCATGGCAAATTTATCGACAAAACACTGATTCATGAGCATAACCTTTTTTTCTTCTGTGTATTCAGTAAGGATAAGTTGTTTAGTAGTAACGGCTCTTACCTCGACAAAATTATTCATCACCTCTTCTGCGGACTTCATGAGATTTGATTGCTGGTCATCATCAGATAGATTTATTCCATCTAAATACAAGCCAGCTATATTAAGACACAGATTTTCAAATTCTTCCCCGAGGACATCTATAAACACTATCTTTTCAAATCCTATTTTTCTGGCTGTTTCAAGGTCAACCCTTGCCTCATCATTCATACCCATTTCAAGGTAGACCATGGCTCTTGCCAGAAAAGCATCCACAAATGTAGGATCATGCTTTATTGCCTCAGAAAACAAGGATATAGCCTTTTTAAGCTCATGGTAACTACCCCCAACAATAGTATTTTTAGCCTCCCGAAATTCCGTTGCTTTATATTTTTTATAAAGCCCATCAAAAAACTCAGGAAATGAAACCACATCCTTTCCCTTAAAACACTCACGAATGTCTATTATACTTATATTCTCTTTCATAAATAAATTATTAAGAGAATCCTTAGCTTGCATCATATCCTTTAATCCGCGTTTAAGGGCACGGTTGCCGAGCTTGTAACATTTTTCAGCATTTTTATTCAAGGGTTTAATCTTTGTTGATGGTTTGTCTTTATCCTGAGCCGAAAGACTATCATCCTCCGAGATAGGTATCTGCTCGCCAACTGTGGCTGCTGAATCCTGAGTCGATTCTGATACATCTACAACATCAGCTGTCTGCTCGACAACCGTGTCTACTGACTCCTGCGTTGCCGTAGCAAACGCATATCCATTCATAACTACTGACATGAACAAAAACAAAGCAATAAATTGTAATCTCATCGATAATCCTCCTTAATAATCTTAATAATCCCAATAATGACAAGCAACACTCTGGTCATTATCAATCTTCATCAGTAATGGTTGCTCTTGCTCGCAGAGATTTTTCTTGCCGATAGCCAACCTGTCCCTGTATATATAACACCTATTCTTGAAGACACATCCCTTCAGGACAGATGTATCTTGCGAAGAAAATTCCCAGCCAAGATATTGTCTTCTTTCAGGGGAACAAAGGCAATCCATAGCATCAAGCAACCCCTGAGTATATGGGTGTTTGGCATTTGATGAATAAACCACTCGCTCGGTTATACCAGTCTCAATAATCCTTCCCATATACATCACAGCTACCTGTTGACAGAGGTGTCTAATAACATCAATCTCATGGGAGATAAAAAGAAAGGTAATTCTACTTTTTTCGTATTGCCTTAAAAAAAGGCTCACAAGTTGTCTTTTTGTAGAGACATCCAACCCTGAGAATGGTTCATCAGCAACAAGCAGTCTGGGTTTTACAGCTAATGCCCGAATTAATCCTATCCTGCGTTTTTCACCACCACTTAATTGATGAGGATAATCGTCCAATTTATGAGATTGAAGCCTGACCTCATTCAAATATCCTTCTGCCTTTTCCCGTAACCCCTGTCGTGAGAGGCAAGTATCATCCAAACCAAGCCTTATAGCTTCAACAATACTCTTGCCAATAGTCATACCCGGATTCAGAGTAGCATCCGGATTCTGGAATATCATCTGAACATTCTTGCGATAGTTATATACCTCAGCCTGTGAATAATCAAAGATATCTCTTGAATCAAATTTTACCATACCATTTTCTATTCCAGGAAAAAGCCTGAGGATAATCTTGCCCAGCGTAGTTTTTCCGCACCCACTCTCTCCAATAAGCCCAACTATCTCTCCCTGCTTAATATTTAGAGATACATCCTTGAGTATCCATCGTGGCTGGTTTTTTACCATAAAGCTCTTCCATACCGCATGAACACTTAACACTATAACCTCCTCACACCCCAAAGCATCTGACCATATGACCAGTTGCAATTTCCTCTAACTCAGGCTCTTCAAACTCACACCTGTCTTTTCGTATCTCGCATCTCTCGTAAAACTTACACCCAAGAGGAAGGGCAAACAAGTCTGGTGACAGGCTTTGCATATCTCCACAATCATGCCCTAATTCTGAAACGAGTTTCTTAGTATACGGATGTATCGGGTTATTTATCATCCCTTTCAAACCAATCTCAATAACCCTCCCTGCATACATAACTACCATTTTCTCAGCAAGCCGTCTCACAATCTCAATCTCATGGGTAATAAGCAGCAATGCCACCTTACCCTTAAACTCCTCAAACAATTCTACAATCTTTACCCTGAGAGGAAAGTCAAGCCCTGTTGTTGGCTCATCGGCAATAACCAGAGGTGCGAAAGAGGCTAATGCTATGGCCACAACTACCCGCTGACATGTACCACCACTTAATTGATGAGGGTAATACCCTATTTTATTTTGCAGATCAAGCCGAGCAAAGAGATGGTTAACTATTTCCTCAGCCTCTTGTTTCTCCTTTCCAGACAACAAACATGCCTCTTTAACCTGACATTCTATCCTTTGAAACGGATTAAGGGCAGTCTTTGCCCCCTGCATAATCAGGGACATTTTTTTGCCGCGGATCTCTTTCATCTTCTTTTCATACCCAAACCTTTTGTTCCAGTCATGGGTATCCTTTATAATTTTGTTCTCCTCAACCTTGCATATTTTATCCAATCCTTCCAAAAGATTGTTTCCCTCAAACCATATCTGGCCATCTATTATCCCTGGCAAGTGCGGGGCAAGTCCCATGAGAGAATATGCTGTCTGTGTTTTTCCGCTTCCAGACTCGCCAAATATAGCTACAGTTTCACCATAATCTATAGCAAAACTAACCCCATCAACAACCCTGACAAATTGTCTCCTGTCATGGTTATAAAAATATGTTCTGAGATTTTTAACATCAAGTAATGACATTTCTGCTCCCATATCTTTTATTAATCTGATCACTTAGCCAATAAAAAAACAAGATATTTCCAACAACGGCTAAAAGGGGGATGATGCTCATCCACCACGCATCTGAAAAATGGTTTTTTGCCATAACTAAGATATTCCCCCAGCTCGGCTTTGGTTCACAAATGGTAACCCCTAATCCCCAGTTACTTACTGAGCCAATATAGCTTAACCCTATCTCTATCAAAATAACCTCAGCCATGATAACTGATGCCTGAACAAAATAAAGCGGAGAACAATTATAAAATAGGATATGCCGCAGGATAATATCATGTTTTTTTATTCCAAGTGCCTCAGTAGCCTCAATAAACTCTCTCTCCTTCAGGGATATAATCTTTTCCATAATCATCTTTCCAAGTTTAGCCGAGTTTATTATCCCCAGGGCAATCATCATCTGGTAAAAGTTGGGGTGAGGAATGATAGTAATCATCAAAAGGATGACAAGATACTTGGGGAATGACTCCAGAACATCCATGATACTTCTGGCAAAAAAGTCCACTGCCTTGCCACCAATACCCTGCCATATCTTGCCAGTAGCTATACCAAGGGCTGTGCCTAAGAGGGCTGAGATACAAATAGCCAGTATCCCAGGCAAAAAGTATGCCTTAACCCCAATTATTACCCTTAAGATTAGATTCCGACCATCAATATCTGTTAAAAAAGGCTTTACATCCCCCAGATCAAGCCCATCATAGGGGTAAAGATAGGAAAAAAGCACAGCTGTTATCAGACACAGCAGAACACAGGCTGTGATGATGATAAAGTGATCCCCTTGTATTGAATGATGTTTTTTTTCATGATATATTGTATTCACTGTTACCCCCTTAGGGTTTGAGAAAAAATAAGTTGTACACCAAGAGTCACTCAAGACGCTTGGCTGGCAAGGCATGAGAAGCGAGCATACTACTGTATGATCGTTTCGAACAACGAAGTCAGCCAAGATGTATCGGCAGCAATTCTAATTATGAACCGCAGAGACACAGAGACGCAGAGAATACGCAGATAAAAAGATATGGAGATAATAGAGATAATGAAGATGTGAGTGTTTTTACTGCAAATCCAATGAAAATCGTTTCTTTCTATCCCCCA
>JAZDHC010000253.1:0-20510 GCA_043806395.1 Candidatus Desantisiibacteriota bacterium
GTCTCGAACATTGCCTGCTCCAATAAGATATCCCAGTTGAAAGAAATTATATCACCCCCTGTGTTGGTTATATAATTTGCAAAGCACCGATGATACTCTGAATTGCAATAATAGCACATTATCGATAGTGTTTCATGAATATACTCCGGCAAACCGTTCCTTAACCCGTTCCCTAATCCGCAATATAAGCTAAGAAATCTCTTGTTTGCAAGCTGTCTATTTGGTTCATCTATTTTATCTATTTCAGATTCAATCCAGATATACAATTCCTCTATATTAATTTGTTTACTAATACTTTCATTTTTGAGTAAATCTTTTTTCGTAATATGTTGTGAGTATTTATTTTGATAGTAATCATCAATTATATTGAATAAATTATCCTGTATCTTAATTGGAGACGCGCCAGTATTAGAAAGGTTTTGGTTTATTCTTTCAATTAAATTATTTGCATAATAAAAGTACCCACTACTTAGAGGTCCTGATTCATTTAATTCATTCGTCTCTCTTGTAGCTGTGCCAGAATTATACTTTAGCGTTGTAAATCGCATCTTCAAATCTCTAGATGCTCCTGCTCCTAATAAATAGACTCTATTCATAATTTCTTACACACTCCTTGCTTTTTCTGACGAAACAAAAAGAAACAGGGGAAATGTAGGAAGGAGAAGGAGGAAGGAGAAGGTGTCAGACCTACACATTTGACAAATTCAACATACCCTCGAACATACCCTCGAGTTCTTTAACGACCTTCTTTAGATTTCCGTCTTTTTCCACATGCTGTGCAAATCTTCGGCTTGCCTGAGATACTGCAGATTCACCCATGTTAAATCGTTCGCCGATTTCTTTTAACTTAGCTCCACTAAATTTATGACTAAAGTAGATGACTGCCTTTCTTGATAATCTATTTTGGCCAAGTACATTATTCACCGCTTCCATGATCTTATCTATCGAAGGTCTACTGGATAATGTTCTTATGGCGGACAGGTCCCTGTCAAGCTGTTTGCCATCCACATAACTTTCCGTTATCTCTTTTACAAACTCGTCACTTCCCAATATGGTTGAAGCTATCGTCGCTTTCAATGGACTTTCATATTTCTGCTCGATCAGGTTTTCAACAAATGTGCGGTATTTTCTCTGTGCATCTGAAACTCTTTTGTCGAAATAGCCACTGATAAATTCTGTTTTAAGCCAATTAGGTGCTTTTCTTTGGCCGATATAATCACGGTAACTGGACCACTGATATTCCTCAGGCATAGAAACTATCATCGCCCTGACCGGGTTCAGATGGATATAACGAGATAGTTCTTGTGCATATTCATTGGCTTCTATAAGTATTGCTTTGTAACGACCCTGAAAAAGATGACCTGCCCTTTTCCTTTTAACATTGAAGTAGTTAGTATATGCCCCGTTTATATGCTTCATAATCTGTGAAAGGTTGCCGGACGGCGTCTCCACTAACAGATGATAGTGGTTGCTCATCAGACAATATACATGAATTACCGCACCATACCTACTAACAGCCGATTCCAGATAAGAAAGAAACTGCTCCCTATCTCCTTGACTCCTAAAAACATCTTTTTGTTCATTTCCTCGTGACATAACATGATAATGTGCACCAGCATATTCAATTCTTAATGGCCGTCCCATCGATTATCCCCTTTTGATTACCAAGACACCCTTCCCTCTTTATGGTAAAGCGAGTAGATTTGTCAAATGTGTAGGTCTGACACCCTCTCCTCTCCTGACACCCTCTCCTCTCCTGGTAAAGCGAGTAGATTTGTCAAATGTGTAGGTCTGACACCCTCTCCTCTCTCTCCTCTCCCCTCTCCTCTCCCCTCTCCTCTCTCCCTCTCCTCTCTCTAAACGGACACGAATCACGGTCTTTCCCATCGCAATCACCTTATCATCGGCGCACTTATTCCAACTCCCCCTGTCTATTTCAACCTCTATACATTCTAAGGCTTCTTCAATACTTACCTTAAGACTTGCTTCTATGTTTTCCCCAATATGCTTATGATGAGGAAAGGTTATTATATCTTTGTAATGAGGGGCATTATCCCATCGAAATAAAAGTTTATTATCTTTGTCCTGCCAATGGTAAGAATACCTATGTCCTTTTTTACTTATTGTCTCGTGGATAAGAAGAGAACTTCCATCTATCAGCGTAGACTTTATCTTGATAGACTGAACGCTACACTCATCAACCAATTCCAAGATCTCTGTTTGTGATACTATCTTGCTCTGATTAAGAAAACTTATGAACTCATACATTCTTTTAACTCCTCACATCTCCTTTCCCATTCACAGTATGCCTGATGGAATCCTTCCCATGTAATAAGGTTATCCCATTCCTCAAAGTTTTCCTTTTTATCTTTTTTTATCTTCTCCTCAAATCTTTCATAAGAAATTCCATGTTTTTTCTCAAAAACAAGTACTCTACCACGATAATACTCCATTTTTGTAGAAGCCTCAAAGAGTAAAGATCGAATGATATCACTCTCTCCCTTTTCTTCTTTTACCCATTTTGGCACATGAATTTCCATTGTTACACTTTGCATCTTGATTCATTCTCCTTTTCTCTCCATGTTCTTTCTGCCTTTTACCCTTAACTTTGTACCTTTAACTTCCAGCCTCTATGGCTGGCGTCGCAATCACCTTATCATCGGCTCTAACATTCCCTCCATGAGGATATTATAAGTTGCATTCAGAAGGCGTCGCAATCACCTTATCATCGGCTCTAACATTCCTACCCCGCCTCTTGCAAATATCCATCTATCAAGACATTACAATGCCGTTTTTCATAGTCTCCATCATAAGCTGTCTTTTTCATCAGTCAATTCCTCCTTTTGGCATAGAATTCAGTTGTCACCATTTTCCTAACCCCTTTATTTTCAACCACTCTCTCGGTGGCATAAATCCCTTAATAGTCTATGCCGTTTTATTCAACTGTCAAAGATCTTGTGCAACATTATGTAAACCAAAAATTCACATCCTCAAGCTGTTTTTATCAACACTACTACATTTTACACCTCATCAAGCAGTTTGTTGGCAATATCAGCAAAGCGGCAGCAAGTAAGTTTTCGACAAGAGCTGAGTAGTTACCTTTTTGCTTAAAATATTGTACTCAAATCTATCTCCAGATCTTTGAAGATATCCACTTGTATCTTATCCTCTTTCTTATATTCTTCAGGCTTCCCATACTTATCATCTTTAAGCTTAAATACAGCTACTTCTTTTGTTTCCGGGTCAAACACCCAATATTGTTTCACCTTGTGTTTTTCATATAAATGGTATTTGGTCACAAGGTCCTTTTTTGCTGTGTAAGGGGATAATATTTCTATAACTATATCAGGAGCACCCTTACATCCTTTGTCATCAAGTTTATTTTCATCACAAACAACGACAATATCCGGCTGAACCACAGTCTCTATCTCTTCATCAGCTTCATCAAACTCAGGCAATCGGACATCAAAAGGGGCAACATATACCTGACAGGATTTGTCCAACAAATAGGTGGCAATCTGTCTATATAATTCTCCCACAATCCCCTGATGCCTTCTTAAGGGTGCAGGGCTCATATCATAAGCTATCCCATCTATCAATTCCCACCGCTCCTCATCTGGCCACTTCAAATAATCTCCATAGGTGAATTTTTCTTCTTCTTTTCTTATCGCAAGACCCATAAACAATACCTCCTTGTATATCCTCAAGCTGTCTTTATCAACATTGCTGGAATTCAGTTTACACCTCTTCAATCATTTTGTCAAGGAGTTTGTTGGTAAAATTTCTTGACTCCTTTCTTATTATATGATATAATGCTCCTTAATAAGGAGGATGTAATGACGAAACTTAGAGATAAAGAAAAGAACACCCTCGCTAATACCTTCCTGAAAATTGCTGAATATATAATGGCATTAGTAGTTCTTGGACAAATCATTTCAAACAAGTTTAGTCCTTCAACATTTATTACGGGCTTAATCATATTTTTCTTATTAGTTTTCATAGCTATCTTTATTTCATCCCATACAAAGGAGGATTAATATCATGGGACCATTTCAAGTTTTTGCTGTTTTGCTTGTTGGAGGTGCAGCAATTGTAGCATTCTTCGTTTGGTATGGAGACTGGAAAGAGGCAAAGAAGACAGTAAAGTCATAAAACATCTCCTTTTCCAACACATAACTACCTTGACATTGTTAAATTAGCCACAGAGGTCACAGAGAACACAGAGGAAGAAAAAACCCACAAGATTACACGAGAAAAAATAATAACATCTTATAAAATCCTGCATTAATCTGTGGTTTTGTCTTTTCGTTCTCCGTGTTCTCCGTGTCTCTGTGGTGAATAGTCACCCTTATTCATGACTACCCCATACCTCCCCAGCCCAAAAGTAGTATTATTCCCCAGATGGATAAGGCTTCCTATGAGAATCAGAGGGAGGAATTCTTCCAGACCATTACCCCCATAAGTGATCCTACCCATGAATCCACCCAGCATCATCCTTCTATCCTGTCGGGATGAATACCGCTCCCAATCATACCAGTCGAGTTCAGATGAGGTTGTTTTTATTGCCTGTGCTTTTTCTATGAGATTCTCATAATCAATGTTCATCCCTCCCCCACAGTGAAAATACAAAAGGGAAGATAATCTGCGGATTAGATTGCCAATGAAAATATCAAAATCAGGAGTAGAGACAAGCCTGCCTTGAGACTTAATCCGTGTTGGGGTAAGAAAATTAAGGGTGAGGTGTGGGTAATTCCTGTAATTGGCAGCTTGCTTTAATATATCAGCTATGGTGATTAGTTGAGAGGAATTCAACAGTTGTTTGCTGTTGCTGTCATAGATTAGGACAGGTTCGTTTGAGTTAATTGGCAAATTGTTTACCTGAGTTAAGTTCAATTTGCCCTTACCCTTACCAATTCCTAATCTACCCAATTCATCAAAGGTATAGATAAAATACGGCAGGTAATCAATTGCCTTACCAATAAGGATGAGATTAAACTCAAATGTTTCGCCCTCATGATATTGTGATTTAGACACATCAGAAGGTTCGATAATAAAGGGGTGTGGGGTATTGCCTGTATATCTTTTGGGACCCTCATGGCTGAATCCTTCAAAGACATAGGAATAGATACATCTTTCCTTAAGTAGGCATTGCTGGCAATCTCTCTGCGGATTACAGCAGGTAGTCCGCTTAAAGGCATAACCAAACCCACCCCGCAAGGTAGAACCAAGGTAGGTGGGCAGGTGTAAAGTTTCCAAAACTGTAAAAACAAACCTGAATTCAGCTAATTTAAGGTTATCTAATTGGTGATAAACATCCTGCATAAGATACTCCTCAAATCCCCTACCCCAACGATAATCCAAGACATCTCAAAATATCATGATAGGTTACCAGCAGCAGCAGTGTTACAAGAAGAACAATTCCGACAACATTTGCTCCCTCCTGAACCTTTCGTGCAATCCTTGGATTGGTACATTTTTCAAGAAGAAGGATAACTAAGTGTCCGCCATCAAGAACTGGAAGCGGAAGCAGATTAAAAAACCACAGGTTAACACTTAAGAATCCAATGAAAAGCAACAGGTTGCCAATCCCTGACTTGCTCTGTTCTCCAGCCATACTGAATATCCCCACAGGACCAGAAAGATCATTGACAGAGATACATTTTTCAACAAAGCCACGAATAACCAACATAATATATTGAGGTGTACCAACAACCGTCCTTAAAAATCCATCGGTTAATGCCTCTATTGGCCCCAATCTATGAATCTGTATCTTGCCAACAATTGGTTTTATCCCAATCTGTCCTACCTTAACAATCCTCTTGCCCTCTGCCATTTTTCCTTCCACAGGGGTTATTTTAACCTGTATCTGTTTATTCTGGCGAAGGATAGAAAATGTCAATGGTTTGTTTATGCTTTTATATACAACGGCTGTTATCTCACCCCATTCATCAATGGGTTTGCCATCTATAGAGGTAATCATATCCCCTGACTTCAACCCTGCTTTTTCAGCGGGGAAGCCCTTGACCGTATCGGCAATTTCAGGGCTAAGATATGGCTTAATCCCCAACATGGAAAAATCAACAGGAGGTAGCACCTCTGGCAGTTGCATTAATGGAAGTTGTAACTTGACTACCTTCTCCTTTCCATCCCGCAAAACAGTCAATTGTATCATCTCTTCTGGTTTTTTCTTGACGATGGCTGATGCAATATCCTCCCACGATTTTACAGATTTGGAGTCAACCTGAATAATTTTATCCTTAAATTCTATACCAGCTTTATAGGCAATACTGGATTGCGGTACCTTTCCAATCTCTGTAGGTAATTCAGGGACACCAATGCCGATCATCAGTCCCAGGGCATAGATAAAGATAGCAGAAATAAAATTGGCAAACGGACCGGCAATGATGATAAATGCCCTTTTCTTTTTAGAGGCTGAGTAAAACTCCCCTGGATCACCTGTTACCTTGTCAGGGGTATCACCAGCCATTTGAACATACCCTCCCAATATCGGCAGGGCAGAGATGCAATACCTTGTTTCACCCTTAGTAAACCCAATCAACTCTGGTCCAAAGCCCATAGAAAACTTTTCTACTCTGACACCTACCTTTTTAGCAGCCCAAAAATGCCCCAATTCATGTATAAAGATAACCACGCTAAAGGCAACTAATGGTGCAATTACATACAGAAGAACAGTACTCATATCCATAACGGTCACATCCTTTTTATAAAAATTAAAACACAAAGACACAACGAAAAGAGAGGGATTACCTCTGTAGGGGCAGACCTATGTGTCTGCCCACAGTTTGTAGGGGGGGTACCTCTGTAGCTTTTCTGCCATTTCCTTCCCCCACTTCGTCGCAACAAATATATCATCCAACGATGGGTCAGGGATAACCTTGTGTATATCCATAACCTGTTTTATTATCCTTGGAATATCCATAAAACCAATCTCCCGAGCCAAAAATTTATCCACAGCCACCTCATTGGCTGCATTTAACACTGCTGGCATTGTCCCGCCAAAGCCAAGGGCATCATAGGCAAGCTGCAAGCATGGAAACCGTTTCAGATCAGGCTCTTCAAAACTCAAACTTCCTATTGATGACAAATTCAGCCTTTCAATTACACCCTCAAGCCGTTCTGGATAAGATAGGGCATAGGCAATAGGCGATTTCATGTCAGGTACAGAGAGTTGAGCAAGTACGCTCCCATCAACAAACTCAACCATGGAATGGATAATGGACTGGGGATGAACAACTACCTGAATATCTTCTGCTGGTATCCCAAAGAGATAGTGTGCCTCAATCACCTCTAACCCTTTATTCATCAAGGTTGCAGAATCAATGGTTATCTTTGCCCCCATATTCCATGTAGGATGTTTGAGGGCATCTTCAGGGACAATAGATTCAAGATCCTTCCTGTGACGAAACGGTCCACCTGAGGCTGTAAGAATAATCTTCTGTACCTCAGCCATATCTCTGCCATGAATACATTGAAATACAGCACTATGCTCACTATCTATAGGCAGGATCATACTCCCGTGCTCCTCAGCCATATCCATCATAATCCTGCCCGCAGCAACTAAGGTCTCTTTGTTTGCCAATGCAATATCCTTGCCGCATTTCACAGCCTCAATAGCAGAACGCAAACCCACAACCCCAACCACGGCTGAAACAAGCAGATCAACGGCTGTCATGGTTGCTATCCTGACGAGTCCTTGTTCCCCGATTAATATCTCAACGGCATATCCTTTCAGCAATTCCTTGAGTTGAATCTCACCATCCTTATCCATGACAGATACTACCTCAGGCTTAAACTGCATCACCTGTTCGGCTAATAAAGCAACATTCCTTCCGGCTGCCAATGCCACAATCCTGAATCTTTCAGGGTACCTTTGTATCACCTGAAGACAATTCACACCAATAGAGCCTGTTGAGCCGAGAATGGCGATTCGTTTCATATGAAAGTACCCCATAATTTCTCGCAAAGGTGCAAAGCTCGCTAAGCGATTTCCTTATCTCTTCTTTGCGTTCCTTTGCGTCTTTGCGTGAAATATTCTTCCTGCTATTGCCACATTATCCACCAATACAAAAGCGGTGCTGTAAAAATTATACCATCAAATACATCCAAGAGTCCACCATGTCCTGGTATCCAGTTGCCAGAATCTTTTGCCCCAGCAGCTCTTTTAATGGCTGATTCTACCAAATCGCTTATCTGGCTGATAATACTTAAGATAAAACCAAGTAACATAGCTTGAACCACAGGTATTTTATAAAGCCCCATGTAACCAAGAATGACATTTGCTAATAAACCTGCCATTATACCGCTGATACATCCAGCTATTGCACCCTCAACAGACTTGTTTGGGCTTATTTTTGGTATGAGCTTATGCTTGCCAAACCTTGTACCAAAGATATAGGCACCAGTATCTGTAAGCCAAACCACCATAAATAGAAAAAATATTATGGAACTACTATTTGGCAGTTGTTTTATCAATATCAAATGACTCAAGAGATACGACACATAGATGACTATAGCCAGCGTTGAGCCAAACCTCTTAAAAAACTCATTTTGGGATAAAAGCCCATAAACAAATAACAACCAGAATGGAATGAGTAAACATCCAGAGGAAAGATGATACCATGATGGTTTGATATAAGCAATAATTATTAAGGGGGTTGCGAGAATAAAGCAGAGTATTGATAATGGCTTTGCACCACTTCGTTTACAGAGCAGTATAACCTCTATCAATCCAATAATAATAATCCCGGCTATTAATAACGAAAAAGACAGGTTGTTTTTACTAAAGATAGAATATGCCAGAAAAGGAATAAATAAGAAAGCAGATATCAGCCTTAATACCATGAATGTCTCCTGTGAAAGGTAAGCTTTCAGCTATCAGGGGGTCAGCTGTCAGCAAATATCATAAAAGAAAACCATAACATCCCCCTAACCCTGCTCCCTACAAAGCAACAGTTCCCCCAAATCGTCTTTTTCTTTTTTGATAATCAATCAAAGCCTGATAAAAATGCTCCTGATTAAATGCAGGCCAATATACAGGGGTTAACCAGATTTCTGTGTAGGCAATCTCCCATAATAAAAAATTACTTATTCTCATCTCACCTGATGTGCGAATTAGCAGGTCAACCTCAGGCAAATCAGAGGTAGAGAGATACCTTTGAAACATAGCCTCATTGATTTCATTTGCTTGTATTTTTCCGGCATGAATATCAGCTGCAAGATAAGACACCGCATCAACAATATCAGCCCTACCACTATAGTTTAGGGCAATATTCAGTATAAGTCCGGAATTCATAGCTGTTTTTTTAGTTGACAGGGCTAATTCATTTTGTACCAACTCAGGCAATTGATGAATTCTACCCATAAATCTTAATTGTACATTCTGCTTGTTAAGGCTTTCCACCTCTATCTTCAAAAATTTACATAATAATGTCATTAAGCCTGTAATCTCTGTTTCTGGTCTTGACCAGTTTTCCGTAGAAAAGGCATAAAGGGTTAACGCCTTTATGCCTATATCATTAGCTGCCCTTGTTATTCTTTTTACTGATTTAATTCCTTCCCTGTGCCCTATTATTCTTGGCAACCCTTTAGATTGTGCCCATCTGCCATTACCGTCCATAATAATAGCTACATGTTCAGGCAGTCGGCTTTTATCTATCAAGGAAAAAATGGAATCTTCATTATTTGTTTTCATAGCATTTTTATCCTTACTCAAATCATAAAGTTTAGGGAGCAAAAAGCAACACCCTTTGCTCCCTAAAAAGGATAATTTCTCTCATAACCTAAGTAGCCAATCCTACTCTTCTACAATTGCCCCTACTGGACAAGACTCTACGCAATCTCCACACTCTACACATTCATCTGTAATTTTATACTTATCTTCCCCTTCCTCAATGGCATTATTTGGACATGCCTCTATGCATGTACCACATGCCACGCACTCATCTGTAATAACATAAGCCATTTCTCACACCTCCTTTTTTGTATCGTTATGATTCATCACACCACTTGTGTTGTTTGTAACACATATGGATGTTTTATCTGACAATTCCCAATTTTCCCTTCTTTGTGCTTTGACTATCTGGATCGGTGAGAACATAAATATAAGTGCCAGTAGCTAATTTCTTGTCATCATTATTAACACAACTCCATTTATGACTGCCACCAGTAGCCCTCCACTCCCCTTCATAGACCAATTCACCAGCCAGATTGTAAATCTTTATCTTCACATTGTTGGTCAGTTCATCAAAAGTTATCTCATCTCCTCTGGTAGGATTGGGATAGCAATAAGCCTTTTCTAATATCGATTCTACCTTTGAGCCAACAAGATTGCTTTCTTCTATTTTTACCTTGAGCACATTTCCATTTTTATCCAACAATTCTACCTCATCAATGATTAAGCCTCCTATTGTTTGACTTATTTGACTTGGTGCTCTCTGTGAACTATTAGCTACAGAAGACTGAGGCAATTTAAGAACTAAGTAGGCAATAGGGGCAATATCCTCTTCTTCATCTTCCTCATCCAAAAGAGAATTGGCCAATAATGCCTTACTAAGGCTTGTCGTAGAGGAAAGATTATCTGGAACTACCACTTCTTTTTCCCATGATATATCTCCTTTTCGTTCGATGGCTATCTCTATTCTCACCTGCCCATTATTATTGTCAATATTGCTTTTCTTGCAAACCTTGATTTCAGGTTCTATAAGAGGAAGCTCCTTATTGATGTCATTTTCTTCCATTTTTTTCTTTAGCTCATCTATTGGATTTTTAAAGACAGGTGTCTCTACATCCGTTACCTTTAGCAGAGTCATAGATAGCACTAACCTCTTTGCCATCTACTCGTAAATTAATCCCTTGGGTGCCCACCCCACTGCCTGTCTCTGTAATAGTGGCAAAAATATTGGAAGAAGAAGTAAGTGTGCCGGTACTCGGGCTAAGGGAAGCGATTACTGGTGGCTGATAATCTGAAGGGTCACTTATCCCTTTTATAAATATATTATTAAGTAATTGTGCTGTTACCATGTCTTCATCAGAAGAAAAAGGATTTTCAAGATAGGCAATTACTACTTCATCAAAGATTTTAATCAATTTATCATCATCCTTGCATAAAATTTCTACGGTATACTCACCATCATAATCCTTGATTGTCTTTTCCACCAGAATATTCTTATCCTTTGCCTTTTCTGCTATCTCCGTCAGAATCTTATAATAATTTTCCTCTTTATTTTTTCATCCTTTATACCTGACTTGTATAATGGCAATGGCTCAATCTTAACTGTGGTGGGTATTCCTTGCTTCATATTCTCCAAATTTTCATACCAGTTTTTTATTGATGCTTTGGCATTTGTGTAGTTTTGAAGGACAACCTTCCCATCAGGAGATTCTTCCATTTGTTTTATAAACTTATTATCGCTGCTTGTTCCTTTGCATGAATCTTGATAACACTTGCTTAATATAATCCCTATCCGCCAGTTTAGCCCTATGCGAGATTTTATTTCTGCAACGGAATAGCTATTATTCACCTCATTAAAAGCGTCATCTCTTATCAACTCTATTGTCTTTTGTGCTGCTATGACTTTAGTATCATTTTCCCTCTTTAGCTCAATCATTCTTTTATTCACCAATGCTTTATAAATTAACCATGGATCAGTCGTTATCTTAAAAGGGATTGTCCCCTTAGTAAGATAAAGATAAAACCCCATATCAAGCTCAGCTTTCCCGTGGAAACGCTTTTTTATAGGCTTTACTAACCCAAGAAAAGCTTCATCATGAGCTACCCAATCAGCCGCAATATGCCCACCCCAACCCTTCCATACATTCTCATCAGTCGAGATACTGGAACATTTTTTCATAATATAAGCAAAGTTTTCTTTATCAGAAGTAATATGCTTTAAGTATTTATTCCACTTCTTTTCTTTATCATCTCTCTTATCATTTATAGTATATTTATCCTCTGATGTAATTGGTATTGGGTTTGGTGAGTGAAGCTTTAATGCCCACCCCTCTACCTTTTCAGATTCCCAAAGCACCCAGCTGGGAGTAATCCAAAAGAAATCAGGTCCCATACTATTTGAACAAAAGACTTCGTTGTCAGACACAGATTTATTGAGCCAATAATGCCCCATAAAATCCCAACAAAAGGCATTGGAAGCCATGCCAAAAGTAAGAAGGTTTAATACTACTATGTACAACGCCATTTTTTTTATCATCTATCCCTCATATCACTTAATATGGAATCCTTTTCTGTCCATTCCACTTGTCCCATATCTTGTGTTTTATCAGAGGCTTTTCCTGCCAGCCAAAATTATCAGGCTTAAGCATCTTCTGATTTCAATCCTATTTTTTTACATAGAAGAATCTGTAAGTGCTATTTTTACTACCGGAATCCATTGCCAACCAGATTTTGATTCATTAAATTTGCATTTCATTTCCGATTCTTTCATCCATTCGTCAGCCTCTTCTTCAAAAAAATAATGTTTACCCAAAAGGTATCCAAAAGACTCGTCATTTTCGTTATATATTTCACCAAAAATTAAAGAGATTTTTAAATCTTTACCTTCAAACTGAACATATATAGGCATATTTAATTTCTTCTCTTTATAAAATCTATTTTTTGCCCACATCCGCTCCTCAACATTTTTTAATTGCTGTTCATATGTAAGACTAAAAGCATCTTTTTCGTTTTTTAACATCATTATATTGGACCAACAAGATAGAATTGGAATCATAGATATATTTTTCTCTTTTGCTAACTCATCAATGTACACTGCTAACATTTTCCCATATTCGGTATCTTTTAAGTCTATTTTAGTGTTTGGAAATATCCATTTTGGAGATGCTCCTTCTCTTTTTTTATTAGGTTCCATGTTCCGAGATAGATCCTTTTCTAATCTATCCAGCATTTCTTTTTGAAAACTTCCTTTATAGTGCGGAAAGGGCAAATACAAAACAATATTTTTTGCACCACATTCTGACGAAATTGACAATGAATAACTTTGCGTAGCATCTTCTGATTTAATTTCTTTACAAGAAATATCTTGTCCATTTTGTACCCTCTCAACTATTTTTTTTGGTGGAGAAATATTAAATTTATAATCGGTATATTTAATATGGATTTTTTCATCTTCATCTAAATCTATTTTGCGTTCAGATGGTAGATAATATCCATCGTACTTTCCATAGTTTGTTGTAACAACAAATGTTTTTGAGGTATCTTTTCGCATTATTTTTGTGAGAAGCCAATTCTCTTCATATTTTTCATAATCAAAAGTTGTAGTTCCGTTATTGTCTATTATTTCATTTGCTAACCAATAATTATCAGCTTTTTTGTATCTAATCGCTAAATCTGGGCTAAGAAAAACTGGCAAAAGGATATCATCATATTTTTCATATTCGATAATTATTGTCTGTTCATCTTTTGGACCATCTATTACCTTTTTGATCATCTCTTTTACTATTTTGCGAATTACATTATCCTTTTTATCTATAAAAAAAGTTACTTTATTTACATTCCCTTTATCGGGTATAAAATCAAGTCTCCATGTAAAATACTCTTTATTTTTTATAGAAATAATTTCCTCTCCCACAGTAATCTTGCTGTATTTTTTTAAAAACTCATATTCTTCATCGATAACTCTAAAAGGAATAGGCATACAAGGGAAATTTTCTTTAAGCTCTTTGTATAACAGATCATCTTTTTTAATTCCTATCGGGGTTTCTCCAAAAAAAACACTGCCTTCCATTAAGTTTAGATATTGTGAAAAATAAAAAGTATCTGCATCTTTTTTATCTTCTTCTAAAGATTCGTTAATTGGATCACTCCAAAGAATATAGCCTTTTTCTCTATCCCAGTATTTTTTAACAGGCAAAGTTGGATTGTAAGATACATATTCACCAAAAACAAAGGGTAACTCTACAGTAGCGATATAAGTATCTGGCAATTTAATGGATGGAGTTATAATCTCTATCATTTTTTTGGAGTGTTCTTCTACCCTTTTAAGAATATCTAAAGAATTTTCTCCATAAGAAAAAGTTAATGATAGAAATATAAAATTTATTCCTATTATCCCTACAAACAAAACCTTTTTTTTCATTATTTAATTCCTTTTCTAATACCTAAACAATTATCAATTGTATGACAACCAAACGCTAACTTTTCTCTACATCTCTCTTATCTCTATGGTGAAATATTACTCATTTAATTCCAATTTGACATTACTCTTACAGTTTTCTTTTCTCTAATCATAGGCAGTTTTTTTTGTGGATCCTCAGCCTTAACCTCAATCTCATATAAATCATCCGGAGCAACAAATATCTCAAAGTCAGGGTCATTTATCACCCCAGACCAGTTTTGGGTTTGAGTCCCTGTCTGTTGCAACTCTTCAAAGATAAGGGTTCTTACTGTCACTCCATACAACTTGAATATAGTAATAGTTACCGTAGCAGGTTTAGAGAGTTTGTAAGAAATAGTAGTCATTGAGCCAGTAAAAACCCCTCCATTATCATATGGATAGAAAGCACCAGGTTTTATTTGTAAATCGTATAAAAGGGGATATTGCCATGTAATAGTTTTAGTTATACTATTATTTGTTTCATTGCTCTCTGTTATCTTGTTTTCAGAATCTGCTACTATTTTTACTTCATAAGTACATGGTGAGGGACTGATAGTAAATGTTCCTGGAATAGTTTGCCCTAGTTTAAGAACCCCTGTAAATAAAAGTGTTTTCTGTTGCACACCATTCAAAAAAAGAGAAATTGAATGAGATCCTGCATTGGCATTACCATCATTCTTGAGAATAAATCCGATTGTAGTTAATTCACTACCCATTGGAGATGAAGGGCTAACAGATAAATTTGTAATCTTAAGGTCAGGCAAGCCTGCACAGTTAAAGGTATAAGTTCCTATATTATTATTTTCATTTTCCTCTAATACTAATCCCCCTGATAAATACACCTCTTGTTCATTTATTATATATGAAGCAGGTGGATCCACAACTATCTTAATTGTATTGGTATCTGCAGAGAAAAATGTAGCAGAACAACTTCCTGTTTTTGATGTCCATGGCTTTAACTCATCAAATCTAATCCCATTAGGTGAGATAAGATTCCCATTTACATAAACAAAGGCAAAAAAATCATTGAATGAAGAAGCCTGTGTATCATTATTCTTTACCTCAAAATAAATTGTAGCTGTTTCACCTGCAACAGGAAAAGGAGGATCTGTATATATTCGACCTATTGTTAAATCAGACTTTCTAACATCAAATTGAGTTTCTTTCTTATTATTTTCTTCCGATTTTTCATTAATAACATTCGTAGTATCTACTTTTGCTTTAATTTTTACTATCCCACCAGGGAGTATTGTATTAAATCTTATTGTAAAAGAACCATTTGTTTTTAACCCTGTATTCCATGTGCCTACTCGTGTACAAAAATATTTATTTTCATTTTCAATATAAATTTCATAATTAAAAGGAATAGCAGGTACAAATGCGTTACCTGTATTCTTAATAACAATGCTAACCTCGGTAGAAGTACCTCCAATTGAAGGAGAAGGATTAACAGTAATTGAGCCTACTTCTAAATCAGACATTACAGATTCATCTGTAATTGTGATTTCATCTATGAAAGCCCCGTCATATGTAACATTATTTATTCCACTCTTAAACAAGAATAGCATTGCAAATTGATCGGTCTGATTATATGCCTCAAGATCAAAGACAGCTTGTGTCCATGTTCCATAACGGCCAGAGTCAATCATCAACCGACTGTATGATTCTCCATTATTCTTGATAGCATATACACTCAAAAAGTCATCACTTGGTTCACTATCAAGCCAATACCAAAAGGATAACTTTGGAAAGTTGGATTTACTGAGATCAAGCAAATACATATTGTATAGATATGTATTTGCATTAGTCCCATACAAAAAATTGATGTATCCATGATGGCTTCGAATGCTTCCTGTTCCCGTATGTCCTTCTATATCTTTATGATCTTTATGCCATACATAACTCCATTGATAAAGTGGGTCACCTGAATGGTTCCGATCACCTGTCGTAAATCTCTTCATAGCCTCCTGGGAATCAAATCTTTCCTTAAAAATTTCGGTTGATTTTATTAAAGTAGAATTTTGTGGGGATAAAGCTGATTTTGGGGCGGGTAGTGCTTTAATTTTAAGTTCTCCAGAATTAAGAATCTTATTGATTTCTTCTGCTTTTTTAAGGAGATGTTCTATAGGTTTTACTTTAATGCCCGGAATGATATAATCATTTTTTATACTTTCAATTCTATCTTTAATAAAATCTAAGCCTGGATTTTTGTCGACAATTTTTTGAAGAATTTCCACTGATTCTTCCCACTCCATTTCTCTTTCATACTCCATAGCCAAATGAAACATATCTGCGATATCTGTGGATTCAATAATATTAAATTGAGTATTATGTTGAGATCCATTATACCCTGGTGCGTATTGACCAGACTTATTTATCATAGGAATATAAATAGCTTTATCCTTTTCATCCTTTTTTATCTGTGATGATTTTGGAATCACTTCATTTGATTCTACTTTTACATTTGTGAAAACAATCTCTCTATATGGAGATACAAGAATTGGCTTACCCATTTCAGGTTCTGCATAGATAGGTTTAATTCCTATTCCAATAAAAAATATTATTCCCCAGCAAATCTTCCTCATCTTCCTGCACCCCTTTATCTGATTACCCCAATCTTCCCAGTACACCTTTGTCCTTCTGGATTACTAATATAATAAACATAAATTCCACTGGCTACCCTCTTGCCTTCATTATTTGTTATATCCCATGTAGCCTTGCCATCCCCATCTACCTCTTCTATTGTCCTTATCCATTCTCCGGCTATATTATAGATTTTGATGGTGCTTTGTCTTGTCAGTTTTTTGTTATGGTCAGATGGATCGCCAAATACAACATATTTCTCCTCTGATTTGCATGGATTTGGATAGACCGTAACATTCCAAAAATTAGATACTGGCAATTCAGAATATTTTAATATTATCCCACCAGCTCCTACTGCCCAACCATTATTTTTGTCTATAAAGCAAACATCATATAAACGTTTATTTGTTCCACTATCCTGAATATTCCATGTTTCTCCCCCATCCGTTGTATGTAGTATCTTACCTCCCCCTCCTGCAATCCAGCCAGTAGTTGAGTTTATGAAATGAATTCCGCATACACTTATCTCTTCAGGATTTGTTTGCGTTTTCCAGATTATACCACTATCATTTGTATGTAAAACACTTCTTCCTCCTGTAACCCAACCATTCTTTGAATCCGTAAAATAAAGACCCTTTAAGCACTCATCCGTTCCACTTGTTTGAGTTCCCCATGTCTTTCCTCCATCTTCTGTATGTAGGATCATTCCTCCTCCCCCTACTGCCCAACCAGTGGTAGGGTTTATAAAATGAACCCCTGGCAAACCATAATACTCAGTTTCTGCAGTAGTTGTTTGAGTAGCCCATGTTTTTCCGCCATTATCTGTATGAAAGATGATCCCACCCTCTCCTCCTATTCCTGAAGCCCAACCATTATTCTGGTCTACAAAGTAAATATTGTATGGGAGAGCAAATATGTCTACCTGTTTCTCCCAATCCTCCCCTCCATCCATAGTATAAAGAATTACCCCTTCTCCTCCTACCCAACCTTTATTTTGATCTATAAAGAAAACACTACACAAACTATCATTTTTTATCTTACTTTTTTGAATCTCCCAGATAATACCACCATTATGAGTATGCAATATCAGCCCATCTCTTCCCACCGCCCAACCATTATTTGCATCTACAAAGCAAACAGAGTATAAATATGTAGTAGTCCCACTTTCCTGCACACTCCAACTCCCTGCCAATACAACCCTTGCAGACAAAACTGTTATTACTATTAATATCAAAACACCTGATTTCTTCATCTTATCAATCCTTCAATAGCATCGTTTTTAGTCTGCCCACAGGAAGCTACATCCAACTCTACACATAAAGAAGCATATTGATTTCCCTCTTTTTTTACAAGACAAGTAAATAATTGCATCTTTGCTCCTTTATCAAAATAACTTAAACGCTAAATTCTTACGACCCATTATGACATTTGTCTGTCAAGTTGAGGTTTTTGCAGCAATTCTCGGTGAATTTGCAACCTGTTGATATTATTGCACTTCATTCACAATGACAAATAAAGTTTTCGCGAACTTATTGCGAGAAATATCAATAACAAAGCGATGTTACATCATTTTTCACCCAGAATTACTCAGGTTTTTGCAGGATTTTAGGACTATTTTTGCTGTCCGTTCTTGTTTTAATAAGGAGATAGCTTATTTAACACTCTCGCACTCCTCTATCCTTCCATTATCTCTTTTTCCTTTACAACCAACATATCCTCAATCTTTTTAATATATTGATCTGTTATATCCTGAATCTTTTCATTTGCCTTTTTCATTTCATCTTCTGCAATGAGCTTTTCATCCTCTGCCTTTTTTACCACCAGATTTTGATCTCGCCTGATATTTCGTATAGATACCTTTTCTTCTTCTCCCTTTTTCTTGACTACCTTTACCATCTCCTTCCTTCGTTCCTCAGTTGGTTGTGGAATAGAGAGCTTGATTGACACTCCATCATTTGAAGGTGTAAGCCCAAGATCTGATTTCATGATAGCCTTGGATATGGTACTTAGCATTGATTTATCCCATGGGGCAATGACAATCAAACGGGGCTCAGGGATAGAGATGTTAGCCACTTGATTAACAGGAACCATACTTCCATAATAATCCACCTTAACTGGATCTAACATACTGATTGATGCCCTTCCTGCCCTTACAATACTTAATTCATGCTTAAATGCCTGTATTGTTTTTTCCATCCTGTTTTTTGTTTCATCATATATTTTTTCTATCATTTTCTTTTATCACCTTTCATCTCACGATACTACCGTCCCAATCCTATCCCCTTGTATCACCCTCTTAATATTCCCTTCCTGTGTAAGATCAAATACCACTATAGGCAGGGAATTTTCCATACATAAAGAAATGGCAGTACTATCCATAATCTTTAATCCTTTACTCAAGACCTCCATATAGCTCACAGATTCATATTTAACGGCATCAGGACATTTTACAGGGTCTTTATCATAAACCCCATCAACCTTTGTTGCCTTCAAGATAACCTCTGCCCCAATCTCTGCGGCTCGCAAGGCTGCGGCTGTATCTGTAGAGAAAAAAGGATTTCCTGTACCGGCAGCAAATACCACTATTCTACCCTTCTCCAAGTGTCTGATTGCCCTTCTTCTGATATATGGTTCAGCTACTTTCTGCATTTCAATGGCAGATTGTACCCGGCAATACAGCCCTATCTTTTCCAGAGCATCCTGAAGGGCAATTGAATTTATAACTGTAGCCAGCATACCCATATGATCTGCAGAGGTACGATCCATACACGACGCTGCTTCACTTATCCCACGAAATATGTTCCCACCACCAATAATGATAGCTATTTCTACCCCTAATTCCCTTACCTCTTTTATCTGGCGGGATATTCCAGCCACAACATCCCTGTCAATCCCATATGTTTGTTTTCCCTGCAATACCTCTCCGCTTAACTTCAGGATTACCCGCTTATATCTTAAATCAGCCATTCTTTTTCTCCACTTTTCCTCACCTACAGCCTAAATACCTATAGCCTATCTACCTGAGTGATTACTCCCCTCCAAGCACATATCTTGCAAATCGGCGAACAACTATATTCTCCCGAACCTTAGCTATATAACCTGTAATACGGTCATTTACGCTTATATCAGGGTTTTTAACAAATGGTTGTTCTAACAAACAAGCATCTTTATAATATTTTTCCACCCGTCCGGAAATCATCATATCCCATACTTTTTCTGGCTTTCCAGACTTTTTAGCCTGTTCTTCATAGATACTCTTTTCCTCTTCCAGTTTTTCAGCAGGGATTTGATCCCTTGAAACACAAAGGGGATTGGTGGCAGCAATATGCATGGCAATATCCTTGCAAAGCTCCTTGAACTCATCTGTTCTTGCTACAAAATCCGTCTCACAATTTACCTCAACCATAACACCTATCTTTCCACCCATATGAAGATACGCATATACTGTTCCGTCCTTTGCGTCCCTGCTTGCCTTTTTTTGAGCAACTGCCATTCCCTGGGTTCGCAATATCTTTAAGGCCTTATCCATATCGCCCTCAGCCTTTTCAAGTGCCTGTTTACACTCCATCATAGGGGCATCTGTTGCATCCCTTAATTCTCTAACCATTGCTGCCGTTATCTGCATCTATACTCCTCCTGAAATCTTACTTAGGTAGATATACTCAGCAAGGTCATAAATTGTGTTTTTCGCTGGTCTTAATCAACGATAGCTGTGTTGTTCAGGTTCGTAGGGGCGAACCTATGTGTTCGCCCAATTATTTGGGTAGACACACAGGTCTACCCCTACGGTTCACCTTC
>JAZDHC010000254.1:0-3859 GCA_043806395.1 Candidatus Desantisiibacteriota bacterium
TGAGATGGTATCATTGGGGTTTAAGGCAATATAAAATAAATCGAGCTGTGCAACCCCTTGTATTCCTTTGGTAAGGGGGAATTTTGAATGGCTGAGTTGCAGGGGGATGGAGAAAAAATGGGTGCTGTCCCCGGTTTTCCCCCCGGTTTTCCCCCCGGTTTTCCCAAGGGAAGAGGGGAGCAATGGATTGTCTCTCTTAAACGATTGGAGATTATATGAGTGTGAAATTGGATTTGTTGAAAGAATATCTGCAGAAAGATGATTCCATAGCTCTTGCCTTTCTTTTTGGTTCAAGGGCAAAAGAGCTACAAAGGGAGGTATCTGACTGGGATATAGGTGTTTATTTTAACCCAACAGAATATTTAGAGTTAGAGACAGAAAGGGATTATTTTGGTGAAAATAGAATCTGGTCTGGTTTAGTGGATGTTCTGGGAACAGATGATGTAGATTTTGTGGTTCTAAACAGGGCAAGCCCTTCTCTGGTTTATAATGTTTTGAGGATTGGAACCCCTTTGATAATGAGGGATAAGACATTATATTTAGAGTTATTGCGTAAGGTAAGCTATGAAGCCATGGATTGGTGGGATTTTGTCAATGACTTTTGGGAGATTAGTCAAAGGGCTAAATCGATTCCCCCGGAGGAAAGGTCAAGGTTACAGGAATACTTGAGCTTTTTGGAAAAAGAATTTGGAGAAATAGACGAGATTAAAAAGTTTGGTTGGGAGGATTATCAAAAAGATAGTTTCAAAAGAAAGATTGTTGAAAGATGGGTGGAAAATTTGATAATGGGTGCATTAGATAGTGCTAAAATCGTTTTAGCCTGCGAAAAGCATGAAATCCCTCAAAGCTATAAGGATATTCTAAGGATATTTGCTGCATTTTATATTGATCCTTCTATTGCTGATAAATTTTCTGAGTTTAGCAAGCTAAGAAACATAATTGTCCATAGGTATTTAGATGTTAAATGGCAACAGATTAAAAACTTTATTAAAGACGCAGAGATATTGTACCCTGTGTTTATTCAAAAGGTTAAAGATATTCTGAAGAAATGACGAAATTTAATATAGTCTGTGAAATAATAACGCGGTTCAAAACTCTTTGTCACAAGGTTGCAGAGGGTATAGAAAAGGCACAGAGGGGAAATACAACCCCCTAATAATGGCATTAATCGTATCTGTAATCCTTTTGGATTGCAGATGCTAATTAAATAAATGGAGAGTGAAAATATGGGAATAATAGGGAAAATATTAATGGTGATGGCTCGGCTTATGCGGGGATGTGGGGGAGAGGAGATTCTCTCGCAAAGACGCAAAGACGCGGAGAGAGGGATAATAGCTGTGGTTCGGGGGACTGTGTTGCAAGGGACTTCAGAACTTTGGAAGTGGAGCATGAAATTGGTGGCATATGTGGCTGGGTTGCAGGGGATGAAGGGCTGGCGGGCTGTGGTATGCCTGCTATGTTCTATTGTATTTGTGTCTTCTGCTTCTGCATCATTCCCTACAGTTTACGGCGAGGGCATGGCTCCTGATACCATGGTTCCTGGAATTACCGATACAGATGATTTGCTTAAGGTGATTATTTCTGGCTCAAGCACTGATACTGGAACCATTACATGGCAGATGCTGGATATCAAGTTTACCAGTAATGGTGTCGCTACACTGACAACGGCACAATTCCAAAGCCTTTTTGAAAACATCTACTTTTATCTTGATAATGGTGATGGTGTATTCCAGACCTCTGATACGAGGATAGCTACCTTTACGGCTTTATCAATTACCCTGAATGATAATGGGGTAGCTACCTTTACCCTGCCGAGCACCACTGACTTTCAGGTCGTATCACCCGGGACAAAGACATATTTTATCGTTGGGGTTGTCCAGTCTGGTGCTGGATTGCAAGGTACTGCTCCGCGTAATTTTGTGCTCACCATTGATACCAATGGCACTGCCACACCTGGAGAAATATTGAGAAATCAGGTGGTCTGGGGGGCAGGCTCTTCAACTGTTGTCAATTATTCTCCCCCAGCTGCACTGGTAAATTCCCATGCCACATATACCCTGTGTACGGCAAAGGCACCTGCTATAACAATATATAATACCGCACCCTCTTGTCTCAAGGACAGCCAGCAGGATGACCTTTTCAGGATTTACATTCTTCGTCAGGGGGGAACTGGCGGGGCTGATCATGAGCTTAGCTACCTGAAGGTCAGATTTACAGATTCTTCTTCAGGACAGCCGCTATCAACAGCTACAATCCAGGAACTTTTTGATAATATAAAGGTTTACAAGGATACTGGTAATAATCAATTTGAGTCCGGGACAGACACCTGTGTCGGAACACTGACCTCTAACGACTTTGCTGTAAATACCAATGGTATCCTGACGATGAATCTTCTTGATGGCTCTGAAGATTTGAAATTACCCGCAGTTGGATCAGCTACCTATTTTGTGGCAGTGACCATGAAAAATACATCAAGTGGACAACTTGCTACCTTTAAGGCAAATATAAATGCTGGTACAAGCACAGGGTTTGTGGGTATTGAGGATAGGGCTTATGATGTTTTCGTAGGTGTTGACAGTGGCAATTCATCTACGGCTACCACCTCGCCCATACCGATTGATGCTGCGATAAATGTTTATGATATTGCTCCGTCATCCATCTCCGATGAGGACGAGAATGGCCTCTTAAAAATAACAGTAACCAATAATGGTGTTACTGGTGCTGGCGGGATTGAACTGGCTAACTATCTGAAGGTAAAGTTTACCAAGGATAGTGGCGGGACAAATACCCTGAGCACAACAGATGTTCAAACCTTATTTTCATACATCTATGTTTATCGGGATAATGGTGATGGGAGTTTTAACATTAGTCAGGACTCGCTTGTGGGCACCTATACACCAGAGCTAATAACCGGGGTTCAGCAGATTACCTTTGTGGATAATGCCTCTACCTCAACCATTAATGCTGCTACCTCGACTAACTTTTTTGTGGCTGTAAAACTTACCTCCAATGCCTCTACCTATGCTACGCATACATTTGTGGCAATTATTGATGCAGATAATGATGTTGCGGTGAGGGATAGCGATAGTAATGCTACTGTTGGGCATAATGTTACCAGCCCGGTTCAAAGCTCTCTGGTTACATGCGTGGTGAAAAAGCCTGATGTTGATGTGACAGATACTGCACCAGTAAGCCTGGGGGAGGGGAGTAAGGATGATATTTTGAAGATTGTGCTGAAAAATACAGCTTCTTCTGGCGGGGCAATAGAATTTGCCGGATTAGATGTTGTGCTCACGACTAATGGCACCAGCACACCACTTGCTACCTCAGATGCTCAAGCCTTATTCTCATACATCTCTGTTTATCGGGATAATGGTGATGGGGTTTATGCCTCTTCCTCTGATACTGCCTGCATAGGCTCAGTAAGCTCAGGCAGTATAACCTTAGCCTCAAATGGCTCACTTACCCTGACCTTTTTGGATGGTGATACCAATTGTCAGGTTACGGCTAATGGAAGTCAAACCTATTTCCTGGTCGTTGAGATCAAGGGAACTGCCTCTGCGTATGCTACCAGAACCTTTGCGGCTACTATTCACGAGGAATTATACCCGGTAATTGAAACAGCTGCTGATGATATTCGGCTTTCTTTAACCGCAGGGAATAATGCAACCTCAAGCGTAACAACCATTGTGCCGGCTAACCCTTCTGTCAATGTAATGGATACAGCACCGGGTACGGGCAAGATGACGGATGGACAGGTTGAGGATATGTTGAAATTATCTATTACCCATAATGGGATTTCAGGCTCTAATCCGATTGAGTTTGCATCATTAACCGTAACCCTGACAGATGGCTCATC
>JAZDHC010000255.1:0-7033 GCA_043806395.1 Candidatus Desantisiibacteriota bacterium
TGTCCGTAAAACGCATCAAATGGTCACAAACGCAACGGAATAATCAACAGACGGACACCCACAAGGGGATGTCCCTACGAAATACGGACAACATATTGTACGCATCTCCTGTCAAATTCCCATTCCGTAACAGCCTGTCGACTATGCAGTTATAAAACAGGGATGCCAATAGCACGCATAATTGCCTTTTCAATTTCAGCCATATTGTTGTAACTAATTTTACCTGCAAAAGATCCTCGTATAAGAAAAATTTCCACCTGTGCAAGCGGAATTTACCACTTGCCTACTCAGCTTGTTACCCTGTCCCACAATACTAAGTGTTACAACCCCGCAGTTCCCTCACCTCAAATAATTCTCCCACAAATAATCCGCCTGTTTCTTGGCTTTTTTTGCCCAGGGGCTAAGAGGATATTGCTTAACTATCTTTTGATATGCATCATATGCCTTCTGAAAGTCTCTTATTCGATAGGCGTTTTGATATATCTCTCCTATCCGAAAATATGCATCTGCAGGTGCCTCTGTTTTAGGGTAATCGGTTATCACTCGATAATATTCAAACAGGCTTCGTTCATATTCACCATCATTTTTATAGGCATTGCCTGCTGATAGATGAGATTTTATAATTAATTCATCCCTTGGCGATGGGTATGGGGGTGTCTCATCCAAAATCTTACGGACATTTTTTGTTACACTTGTCATACTATTAGTGTTTCCATACGAGGCAGCTTTAAGGTATTCAACCTGTGCCTGTTTCAGGTTGCCGCTCATCTCATAAGCCTGAGCCAATTGATACAACCCATCGTTTGCAAATTCACCATTAATGTCTATTAATCTCTTGGCAGTATCAATTGACTCGGGATATTTCTTTGCTTTTATGAGGCTATTGGTAAGAAGATATAACATCTTTTCTTTCAGGATACTACCCGGGTATTTGTCCAACAACGACTTGAACTCTGCGGTTGCAGCATCAAAAAGCCCTTTGTTATACATATCCTTGGCAAAATTAAAATCCATAACTTGTTTTTCATCAATAGCCTTTGCCTGTTCTGCCTTTGCCTGTTCTATAGATGTTCCATCTGGTTGAGGTAATTCTATCTCTTTCAACCCTTCCCTACGATGGGATGATAATTCTTTTTTCGTTTTCTCTAAAGAACTCTTTTGTTGGGCAATTAGTGGGGTAAGGCTATCAGCCTTGATGTTCATGGAAGGAATTGCATTATTATTTACAGAAAATGGCTGCTTGAGGGGTTGGGTTTCTTCCTTAAAGGGGATTTTTTCCGCCCCTTTTTCATCCATGCCCTTCATCTTCAACGCCTCTTCAAAGAGCTTACGGGCTTGTTGATTGTCAGGGTTCAGTTTCAGGCATTCGGCAAAAAGAAGAATAGCTGAATCAAGGTTACCATTTTTATAACAAGCAAGACCCTTTTCAAGATATTTTTCTTCTACAGATGTCCCTGTATCCTTTATTTCCTGAGTATCCACCCCCTGAGCAGGGATACATCCGTATAGCAAAAGCAATCCTAATCCTAACAAATACAATCTTTTTTTATACCATATCATCATTGTTTTTCTCCTGAAAAATGCGGCTGAATAATTATCAATTATACAATCTATCCACCAAAATGTCAATCTTTTTCACACATACACAAAAAATAGTTGCAAAAATTCCAATTATAGTGTATAATTATTTAAATTCTAAGCTATCAATTTGGAGGAGACAAAATGTTTAAGATTATTCGTAAAAATACTATTGTTATCAGCTGGGTAATTGCCGTGACCTTTATTGTTACCATCTTTATTTCCTGGGGGATGAATTTTTCAGGGAAGGCTATGATGCCACATATGGCTATTGTCAATGGTAAAAAGATTACTACAGATGAATTTCAGCAAGCCTATCAGACAAAATATAATAACCTTAAGGATTCCTATGGAAAAGACTTTGATCCCGAAAGCATTCCTGACCTGAAAAAGCAGGTACTTGATTCGCTTGTCAAGGAAAATATCCTTTTAGCAGAAGCAAACCGTTATGGTATTACTGTTACTGAGGATGAGGTGGTAAATGGGGTGAGGTCTTCATTCTCGGATATTAATACCTATAATCAATATATCAAATTTGCCCCTCCGCTCTGGTGGAAGAAAAAGGAACAGGATGTAGAAAAAGAGATAATGATGGCAAAGCTGATTGGTGCCATGGTAGATCATGTTACGCTTACCGATGGAGAAATAGATTCATATTATAAAAGGGAGTATGAACAAGCACACCTGCTGCATATCCTTATTTCCCCCAAAAAGCTTGTTCCTCAGCAAGAAGTTGCAGATTATTATGCGAAAAATACAGAGGATTTTATGAAAAAGGGGAATCTGAAAGCCAGACATATTCTTATTGCAGTCAAGGAAAATGCCAGCCCACAGGAAGATGGTGCTGCAAAGGCAAAGATTACAGACCTTTACAATCAAGTAAAAGGTGGAACAGATTTTGCTGAGATTGCTAAAAAGAATTCTAATTGCCCTTCAGCTCAAAATGGCGGTTTGCTTGATTATTTTGGGGAAGGGACAATGGATCCAGAGTTTGAAAAGGCAGCTTATAACCTAAAGGTTGGGGAGTTGAGTTCACCTGTAAGGAGTAAATTTGGCTACCATGTTATCAAATTGGAGGATAAACTGCCAGATACCCCAAAGTTATTAGAAGAGGTTGAAGAGGAAATACAGGGCATTCTATTAACTAATGAAATAACCAAAAACGCAGCTAAAAAAGCTAAGGGGATTTACAAGACATTGAAAAAGGGAGAGATTACCTTTGAAGAGGCTGCCAGAATGTATTCCCATGGCACAATTAGCAGTAAAACAGCAGGTGATATTGGAATTATTCCTAAACGGTTCATTTCTAATGACATAGGCACGGCTACAGTAGCTGCATGGAAGGAAGAGATTGGCGCGAGCAACAGTGAAATGGATGGTAAAATCACCAGTGCTGCCTTTAATTTGAAACCAGGGGAGATGACGGCTGTTATCGAAAACCATCTGGGATACCATATTATCAAGATGAAGGGAAAAATTTCAGCAGATCTGGCAAAATTCGATGCCATAAAGACTGATGTTATTGCCAAGTCTCTTATGGAAAAGAAAAGCAAGACATATCAGGATTGGTATAATGGATTAAAGAAAAAGGCAAAGGCTGTGATTACTGAAAATGCATCGTAATAGATCAGGGCAGGTGCAAGACCTGCCACCCCTACATGGTTGTAATCATTTGCCGTCATACATTAGGTTTCTGGGTACTGCCGGGACAAGGTTTGTTGTTACAAAGCAAATTCGTGCCTCTGGCGGGATATGGCTTTTTCTCAATGGCATTCATTTACACCTTGATCCTGGACCAGGGGCATTGGTAAAATCTATTCAATCCCATCTAAACCCACAAGATCTTTCTGCTATCATTCTGTCTCATCGACACCTTGATCATTCAAACGATGTCAATATCATGATTGAAGCCATGACCAATGGCGGTACTCTCCGTAAGGGGACACTATTCTGCCCGCAGGATGCCTTAGACCGTGATCCTATTGTATTTGAATATATTCGGCATTATATAGAAAACATAGAAATATTGCAGGAAGGGGCAAGGTATAGAATTGGCGAATTAGAATTTGATGTGCCTGTAAAAAATATTCATGGAATCTGCCAAACCTATGGCATGAGATTCTTTTCTTCAGAGGGCACAATAGGGTACATTGGAGATACCAGATCTTTTGATGGATTAATCAATGCCTATCAAGGGGTAACGATACTCATTATAAATACCGTAACAGAGCACAAAATGCCTGATATATACCATATGTGCGTAGAAGATGCTATCACACTAATCAAGGGTGTGTCCCCTGAACTTGCTATCCTTACCCATTTTGGGACGAGCATGATTAATGCTCATCCAGATGCTATGGCTGCAAAAATATCAGAGGCTACTGGAATAAATACTGTTGCTGGTAGGGATGGCATGGTGGTGACTCTTTAATCCCCCACCGCATATTACCGATTACCTTTTCCTACCAATTACCCACTTATACACCTCCATCCCCACCAACGGTAAAATAGACAATCCAATAACTATTCCCCAATCATGCAAAGTAATCGGAACGGTTTTGAAAATGGATTGCAGACACGGGATATGGACAATAGCTACCTGAGTACACAAGATAAACAGCACAGACAATACTAACCACCAATTAGTAAACAAGCCTATCTTAAAGGTTGAAACAGTTAGACTTCTACAATTGAAAAGATGAAACTTCTGGCAAAAGACCAAAACAGTAAAAGCCATGGTTCTTGCTTTCATTACCTCTTCGGGATTATTAGGACTATACATCATATAAGCCGCAAGGGTGCATATTCCCATAAATATACCCTCAATAAGTATCATGATGCCAAGCTGTCTGGGCATAATATCTTCCTTTGGTGACCGCGGCGGCTGTTTCATAATCCCTGCCTCTTCTTTTTCCACTGCCAATGCCAATGCTGGAAATCCATCTGTCACCAGATTCATCCATAATATCTGAAGTGGCAAAAGCGGCAGGGGCATACCCATGAGCATTGCCACAAATATAACAATTACCTCTCCCATATTACAGGAAAGCAAGAAATGTATCGCCTTTTTGATATTAGCATAGATCCTCCTCCCTTCCTTAACAGCAGAAACAATGGATGCAAAGTTATCGTCTGTCAGCACCATATCAGAGGCTTCTTTAGTAACATCAGTACCAGTAATACCCATGGCTATGCCTATATCTGCTTCCTTCACTGCCGGGGCATCATTTACCCCGTCCCCGGTCATAGCCACTGTATAACCCATTGCCTTTAGTGCTGTTACCACCCTTAATTTATTGGCTGGAGATACCCGTGCATAAACTCGGACAGTATCTACTATCTTAGTAAATTCCTCGTTGCTTAAGGCATCAAGCTCTGCACCAGAGATGGCAATATCCCTTGTCTCATCAAATGCGTTCAGCTCTTTGGCAATGGCTACAGCCGTAATCTTATGATCACCAGTAATCATCACGGTTTTTATTCCAGCTGTCTTGCACTCATGGATAGCCTGCTTTACCTCTTCCCTCGGAGGGTCAATCATTCCGACTATGCCGACAAATGTCATATCTGCTTCAATGTCAGGGTTGGTTGAATTTTCCCTATAACCAAATCCCAATACCCTGAGTGCCTGGGATGCAAATATTTCATTTGCGTTAAGTATACTGGCTCTGTCCTGCTCTGTTAATTCCCTTACCCCATCGTTGGTATGAATATATTTACACAGATTCAAGAGTATATCCGGAGCACCCTTGGTGAAACTGATTGTTTTGCCCTTTTCATCGTATACAACAGTCATCATCTTCCTTTCTGAATCAAAAGGGAATTCTTCCACTAAATTATATTCATTCAGCAATTGCTCTTGTGATAGCCCTGCCTTTTTAGCCACAACAATCAATGCCCCTTCTGTGGGGTCACCTACCATTCGCCAGCCTTCTTCATTTTTATAGAGTCTGGCATTATTACACAGAACACTTGTTTTGAATAATAGCATCAGTGTCTCATCCTGCCCGGGATCAATACTATTTGTTTCATGATAAAATTTGCCATCAGGAGTGTAGCCCACACCAGTAACCTCAAGGCATTTATCGAGGGTAGCTATTCTGGTCACCGTCATTTCGTTCTGGGTCAGTGTTCCCGTTTTATCTGAGCAGATAATCTGAACACAACCAAGCGTTTCAACCGAGGGAAGCCTTCTTATTAAGGCATGTCTTTTGACCATTTGCTGTACACCCAGAGCCAGTGTAACAGTAACCACAATAGGCAGTCCTTCAGGAATGGCAGACACAGCCAATGCCACAGCAGTAAGGAACATATCTATGAAAGGCTCATGCCTCATGATACCCATAACAAAGACAAGGGCACAGATAGCAAGACATGCATAAACCAGACCCTTGCCAAACCGTTCCAATCGTTTTTGAAGGGGGGTTGCCTCTTTTCCAACAGATTGGACCATATGGGCTATCTTGCCAAGCTCTGTCTGCATACCGGTATTCACCGCTATCCCCAAACCCTTGCCAGAGGTAACAACAGTACTCATGAATGCCATATTTTTCTGGTCACCAAGGGGAATTTCTTTTTCATATGTTACTGTAGCATTTTTTGAAATAGGAACAGACTCTCCAGTAAGCGATGCCTCTTCAATGGTCAGCCGCCCTGTTTCAATCAATCGTAAGTCAGCGGGTATTATAGTTCCTGCTTCAATGACAACAATATCACCCGGGACAATAGATGAGGATGGCAGGATATGAATCTCCCCATTTCGCAGTATCTGAGCCGTTGGTGCGGTTAATTTTTTCAAGGCAGCAAGTGACTTTTCTGCCTTAAATTCCTGAACAAATCCCATGATACCATTAAATAGAACAACAGCTAATATGGCTACAGCCTCAATCCATTCCCCAAGCAGTGCTGAGACAATACATGCCCCAATCAAAACAAGGATCATGAAATCTGTAAACTGATGTAAAAACATTACCCATGGACCACTCTGTTTCTCCTGAATTAATTGATTTGGTCCTGTTTTTTCTAATCTTTCTTGTGCCTCTGCATCCGAAAGCCCATTTCCCTTATTTGTTTGCAACTCTTGCAACGATTTGTCAATAGATTTTGTATACCAATTCACGAAAATACCTCCTGTCGTTTAACTTCCAATGTAACTACTCAGTGAGGGGAATTTACCACGAAGATACAGAGAAGAATTTATCCGCAGATTACGCAGATTACACAGATGTTCTAATAAAATAGGGAATCCACCCCCTAACCCTCGCCAGCGGGGGACAAAAAATCTTAATCTGCGTAATCTGCGTAATCTGCGGATAATCGGGACGGTTCACTTTCATCGTTTTTCATATGATTCCTTTCGGGCAAGGGGACATCATCTACAGAATACAACCCCCTAACCCCCTTTTCTAAGGGGGAATATTGCACTCTCAACTAACCGCAAGCTTTCAAACAAAGG
>JAZDHC010000256.1:0-19344 GCA_043806395.1 Candidatus Desantisiibacteriota bacterium
CAAAATGAGAAAATGGTGTTTTGCGAGTCCTACGATAATAATGTAGAGGAGGGCTTCAGCCCTCCAATGGATGGAAGGCTGAAGCCTTCCGCTACTTGTGGACGGCAAATGAGAGAGTGCCTACACATATAGTGTTATTGAAAGGTGATGGCTACCAAATATGACGATCAAAATGGTGTTTTGCGTAAGTCCTAATAGTAATTACCATGATTTAATGATATTAGCCCCTGAATAACCATTATTAGAAGGAGTAAAAAAACTATGCGGATAACGATAAACCTCTTGACAGTTATTCTTGTCTCTGCCTTAGTGATCACAGGCAGTGTCTTGCTCACCAGAGAGATTTGCCCATTGCCTCAGGTATTAACCCAAAAGAAATCCTTGCCAAAGGCAGGGAAAATGGCGGAGATTGAATTGGAAGCAAAAAAACTAAGCATTGGCGTAGCAAGAGTTACTGACGAAATGATGAGGTTTGAGGGTATTGTCTCTCAAAAAGAAATAAATGGAGAAGAAAAAACAGCCTGGTTAGTGTTTAAGCTCCCTGCAGCAGAGTTTGAGAATGCAGCCAGAACGCTGGAACAAATTGGGGGACTAAGGCATTCAAGGCTGACAACTGAGGACAAAACTGATGTTCATATGAAACTCCAGACACAACTTGAATCCCTTCAAGCATCCACAGCAAGATTAGTGTCTTCGTCCGCTGGAACAGGAGAAAAACTTCCAGATATGCTGCAAATAGAAAATAAATTAAAGTGTACAGAAAGAGAGATGGGAGAGATAAAGGGGGAGATGGAAAGGCTTGAAGACCAGATGGCATATGGCCTCATTTTCATCCGTATGTATGAAAGAAGGCTGATGCCTTTAAGTTATGGAGTCGCCTTTCAAAAATCTATAGACATTGCCTGTCAAAATGGGCTGGATAATTGCATTAAAATCCTTGGAATCATTGTCTTCTGGATACTAAGCTCTTTGCCGTTGCTAACGGTTATTCTGATATTATGGTTGATTGCTTTTTTGTTTCAGATTCGAGGTACAGGCAGAAAAAACCCCACCATTAACCCCTCCCAAAAAGAGAGTAATCTCGCCCCTTTGCCTGTTAAAGAAAATAAGCTGAAGATAGAGGATGGGAATATGGCTACAGAGGTTGTAGAGGATATGGAATAATTGGAGTCAAATCCTGAAAGGTAACTACTCAGGTAGAGGAATTCACCACAGAGACACGGAGAACACGGAGAACCACAAGAGATTTTCAGGGTGTTTTTAAGGTGTTCCACTACTATTTAAGGCAACTTCTTCTGCAAGAAAAGTGAGAAATGAAAAAATAAGGGCATTCTTTATCAATTCTCCGTGTTCTCCGTGCTCTCTGTGTCTCCGTGGTGAGTAGTTACCTTAGAATAATACTATTATACGAGGAGGTGATGTAAATGTTTCTTAATTTATCGTAGGGGCAGGGATCGTCTCTGTCCGAAACTGACACAGTTGTCCAAATACGGACAACCACAAGTGGAGAGTGTCTCATAAAACAAAAGGAGAGTGAAAGGTTATGAAAATGAAAAGATTGTTAATCGGATTGATGGCAGTAGCTATGATGATTGGACTGCCGGTGATTGGGCAGGCAATGCCAGGGGCTAATGTGTTGATATCTGTGATAGGTAATGGGGGTAAAGTAATTGAGGTGGACCCAATAACAAATAGTATAGTATGGGAATATGCAGGAACGGGGACAGCTCTCTATCCAATAAAAGCTATCCCTTTGACAAATGGTAATATCATCATCGCAGAGAACCAGCGGATAATGGAGGTTAATCGAACCAAGCAAATTGTATGGCAATGGAACAATAATAATGATACTTCATTTTATCCGCGAGATGTGGAAAAGACGCCACGGGGGACATTGCTTATTACAGGAAGTGCTAATAATGTTAGCAAGGTAATGGAAACTACCTATCCTCCGTCTTTTGTTTTTTGGGATTCTTCTGCATTGTCGCTATCTGATCCTACCGCAGCAGAAAGACTACCCGACAGCGGGACAGGGACATTTCCAGGTACATATCTTATTGCACAGAGGGGAACTTGGGATAATAATAATACGAATATTGGCAGTAAAGTAAGTCTCCTGCAGAGCAATGGAACTACTCTCTGGGAGTATACTGGGGTTAATTTTCCAGTACATGCTACCCTGCTTGCAGACAACTCAATACTTATTGCTGATATGGGTAACAATCGAGCAATAAAGGTAGATTATGATACCAAGGCAATAATCTGGTCGTATGGGATGCCACAGATTGTGAAAGCTATTCAAATAGAAAACGGTAATTTCCTTATTGTTGCTGGGAGTAGGACGGTAGAGATTAACCCTATTGATGATTCCATTGTTTGGGAATATAGTGATGCAAATAGTTATTTTTCCGATGTAGAAATAAAAGGAATTATCAACATGGCAAAGATATCGTATAGGGTGCCAAGTACAGAGGGGGTGTATGGAAGTCAAACATATACAATATTTGCCGGTGTAGTGGTGCCAATAGGGACACCAACAATTATTGGTTCGCCACTGATTGTTGCAAAGAAAACCGTTTCACCTACAGGTCCACAAGGTGCAGGGACGGTATTGACATATCAGATATCCTGTAAAAATACAGGAAATGATACTGCAGTAGATGTCCAGATTATTGATCAGGTGCCATTACCTGAAACTCAGTTCGTGATAGATAGTGCAAAAATAGTTACAGGTGGTATAATGCCAATTCAATACTCACATGATGGTGGCAATACCTATGATACTTCACAATCATTACCTATAACACATATCAAATGGGCTGTAGACCCAATTGTTCCTGGTGCAGAGAGTGTAGTAGAGTTCAAGGCAAGGATAGTAGTTCAGCCGTAAAATCAAGGCAAGGCAACAAATTGAGGGTGTAGGGGCGTCATACATGGCGCCTCTACATTTCCCTAATCTCCTCTTGAGAGGGGTGGACGCTATTGCGAAGAGGTGGTGCATAGCCTTTGCACTCCAAAGGAAAAAGAAAGAATGCGTTGGTCAAATAGAGTAAAATTAATATTAATTGGTATGCTATTGGGGATAGGACTATTTTCAATTACAAAGGATTGTTTTGCTCAGATACAAAATCAGGGCAAGGTATATTACCATGATGCTATTGGCAATAATTATTCTACGGAAAGCAATGTTGTTTTTACAGTAATAATAGATGAATATCCATTGCTTATCACGCTTGGTACCCAGACAACCATGGATACGGTTAATAGCAAGCCTGTACCCGGGGCAGATATTATCTATATTATAACCTATGAAAACATTGGGACGCAAGCAATCCAAAGCCTTAGTATTACCAATAAACCTGACCTGACCCATGCAGAATATGTTGCTGACAGCCTGCGTATGGGGACGGCTGGTTCAACATATGAGACGGCAGTTGGTAAAAGTGATAGACAAGATAGTGATGGGGCAGATTGGGATGGAATGGTGGTAAACTTTGATATTGGTAATGTAGAGCCAGCAGAAAAAGGACAGGTGTATTTCAGGGTGAGGATCAGGTGAAAATGGTGGGAAGGAATATGAGATTAGGAACATTGCTTATATTTGTATTGTGCTGTAGTCCAGGAATATTGTTTGCTGAAAATATTGAGATTGTCAAGATGAGTGTCACAGATATTGGTGATAATTATGCCCGGATCCAATGGGAAACCGCTACAGAGACAACCGGTCAGGTATTGTATCATCCTGTGCGAGAATTTCAGAATAATTTTGCCATAAGCATTGGCATGGAAACAACACATAGCATAATGCTGAATAAACTGCTTGCTGGCACAGTGTATCAGTATCAGGTAAGTGTCCGTGATTCTGTGGGAAGTACTACTGTTTCCCCCTGGGCAACATTTACCACCACTGGCATACCCTTGCCACTGTTTGATGAGCTATGTGTGGGCAGCTTGACCAAAACGACAGCGATAATTACAAGCAAAACCAATGTACCCACCAAATTATGGGTGGAATATGGAACTGATACAGAGGAAGGGCAACCGCAAGGGTTGCCCCTACAATTGTATGATAATAAACTAATGATTCGTGGGGATTTAAGGGACTTTTATCAAATACAACTTGATGGGTTACAGCCAGATACAACATATCGCTTTCGGCTGACAGCCTATGATAATGATTGCCATGAGGTAATGTCAACTGACCATAAATTTACAACACTTGAGGATAATATTGCCCTTTACGCAACGGTTACAGGGACATTTATAGAATGCCCTGATGATAAATATATTTCCCGCGACAAGGGGTTTCTTGAACGAATAACAGATGGGAATACTAATTATTTTACCGGCATGGCAACAACAGGGGACTTAACAATTCAGGATCAGTATATTATCATTGATCTTGGCAGCATTCAGCCCATTGACAGGATAAAGGTATATTGGCGAAGATTGGCTTATAGCCGGGACTATAGTGTTAAAATAAGTAATGATGGTGAAAATTGGGGTACACTTGCCTCAGGAATTAATGCTGAAAATGGTATTGATGAGCTTTCAGATACAGGTGACCCCATGAAGGTTGTGCTGACAGAAGGTGATGGCAAAGAGGCACGATATATTCAGGTTTTTGTAGCAAGTGGTAGTGATTTCTTCCATAAGCATGAAGAGTGGAGGTTTGTACAATTAATGGAGGTGAAGGTGTATTCAAGATCTTTTTGACAGGATTAACAAGATGGACAAGATGTAATTCAAAGTATGCAAATAAAGGGGGTGATGCAGGAAAGTATTTCGTTACGATTGTTATTGCAAATTAAAAATTAAGAAGGAGTGGAAATGCGAAAGAATGTATTATTATGGATGATTGGTGTAACCTTGCTGTTTGGTGCACCATCACTAACGCTTGCCGCAGTGGGGACAAGCGGAACAACAGCAGGAGAGAAGATTGTCAGCGGTGGTGATATTGGTGATCCTGGGATAACAGATATGGCTGGCGATCTTGTAGTTACATATAAGATTGGTGTAGGTGACACCAAAACTACTACCTGTGCAACAGCTACAGTTACTGTGGGACAGATATATGGCGGTAAGTGGGGGACATTAACCGCTGACAAGAATGACTTGCCTGGAACAATGGTTGATTATGAGTATCAGTTGGTCAATCTGGGTAATGCTACGGATGTGTTTACCCTGTCATGTAATGCCACAGGATTACCAGCAAGCTGGACTGCAACCATATTAAAAAATGGGGCAACAATTGGCAGCTTAACCGTGGCTGAGGATGCTATGGCAACATTTACGGTACGGGTAACCATACATGGCGAAGCTATTGACGATAACAAAGGAGTAATCGTGGTTACTGCCGAAACCGTAAACGATGGGGCAGCATATGTGGTGGGTAATTGGCAGTATGGTGGCATGGATTTCTTGACTGATAATGCAACCACAACATGTAGCTCAGCCATAATTGCCCTGACAAAGACATATCAGGTGGGAACCGCAACTGGTTATGCCGCAACCAATGCAAATGTGCCTGGCTCACTTGTAACCTATTGCCTTGAGTATCACAATAATGGAAGTGCAGATGCCAATGATGTTACAGTGACGGATATGATGCCGAAGCATACAACATATGTGGCTGGGAGTATCAAGATGGGGACAAGCGGAAGTACATATGCTGGGGCACCTGTGAAAACGGATATTATTGATGCAGATGAAGCACAGTTTAGTGCAAATATTGTCCAGTTCAATCTGGGTACAGTAACTCATGGCACAGCTGGCAGATTATACTATCAGGTGAGAATCGACTAATATCACAACCTTGTGATACAAACGACTGATACCGTGGAGGTTATAGATTTGCAGCAGCTATTCATTAATCCCAGATTAATACTGTATGTCATGGGGGCATGCCTGTGGTGTGTCTCCATGCTTTTTACGCCATTGGTGTGTGCTGAACCTGCACCTGCAGGGATAGCTATCACCAATGGTGGGGATAATGGTACCGCTGTATTCGTTGATGGGGTTAATCAGCCAGGGGATGTTATACTCAGATATAATAACAAGGCAATCACCTGCCAGCCAACAACCCTTATTGTTGGACAGGTTCATGAAATAGGCATGACAAATACCACGGGTCAAATCCAGAATATACCCATAGGTAGCCCTATTTATTATCATTATCAAACCACAAATACAGGTAACGGTGCGGATAACATTCACCTTTCGGCACAGATAATTACCGCTACTGGAGGTACATGGACAGCCTTGTTGGTTGAAAACCAGCAGGACATTGCCATAATTTCACCCAAAAACCTTGAGCCAAATCAAACCCTTTCCTTTTCTCTCAAGGTTATACCGCCGTCAGGTGTTATTTCAGGCAGTTGTACGGTTAAGGTAACTGCGGCTGACTCTTATTTTCAGGCTCATACTATTAACGACGGCTGGCCACAGGGACAGGATGCGGATATGCGGCAGGATGTGGTTACTACTATTATTATCCCGCCAATTACAGAGGAGCATGGCGGTGAGGTAAAATCTACAGACAAGATAGCCGAGGTAATAATACCACCTGCTGCAATGCCTGAGGATGTTTATGTAAACATAATCCCTATAACAGCAACAGCGACAGCTGTATCCGAAGGCATGATTGCAGCCATCCTTGATCCTTTTATAGAACCCATACCAGGGACAGTAACATATGAATTTGTTGCTAAGACTGTGGGTACTCAGAGTCAGGCTGTTAAACAATTCAATACAAATGTGACCATAAGCATCTCATATCCAGATATCAATCAGGACGGTCTGGTTGATGGCACTAATATTCCTGAAACTACATTGCGATTATTTAGATTAAATGAGCAAACCCAGCGGTTTGAGATAATTCCAGACTCATGGGTTGAGCCAGAGGCAAACAGGGTTGTGGCAAATGTAGATCATTTTTCGTATTATTCTGTACTGGCTTATACTCCAAAGGTAATGGGTATCTCTGAGGTGGTAAATTATCCCAATCCATTTGATATGACTACAGTTAACTACATGACCTTTGGACCATTACCATTAAACGAAAATGTGGTTATTGAGATATACACCTTAGATGGTGAAATTGTCCAGACACTAAATGCCCAAAACGGGACATGCCAATGGGATGGACGAAACAGTGATGGGGATAAAGTCTCAAGCGGCATGTATATTTATATGGTGAAGATGAAGGCAGAGAGGAAGATAGGGAAAATGACGGTGATAAGGTAGGAGATCAAGAGGTGAAAGAAGATGAATAAACTAAGTGTGACAATCCTGACAATCCTGATATTGACTTCAACTGCTCATGCAAACGGACCAGGTGTCACCAGCAATGCCTTCTTGAGGATTGGCATGGGTGCCAGAGCAGTAGGTATGGGTGGGGCGTTTTGTGCCATAGCTGATGATGCCAGCAGCAACTACTATAACCCGGCCGGGTTATGCGGAATAGAGAAGCAGGAGGTATTATTCATGCATACTCAGTGGCTGGCTAATGTTGCCAGTGAGTATATAGCTTATGCCCTGCCAATGGATGAGGACAAGAGTCTGGGGGCAAGCTTTATCTTTTTGCATGCCGAGGACATGGCTCGCAATCATTCTTCACAAGAAACAGGTAAGTTCAATAACCATGATGCCTGCCTTTCACTCAGCTATGCGTCTAAAATGGGCAATCTTTCCTGGGGATTAACCCCAAAGCTCATCCAACGGCAACTAAAGAATGAGTCCGCTGCCTCTGTGGGTCTGGATATTGGCACAAAATATATCAATAACAATCTTTCCCTTGGTGCCACCATTCAAAATCTTGGCACTAAGATAAAATTCATCTCCGAATCCTCTCCCTCGCCATTAAATCTTAAACTTGGGATAGGGTACAAAATGATAACCGAGAATGACTCCCTGACCCTTGTCGGTGATATTGATAAGCCTATAGACAATGACCCATCTTTAAGCCTTGGGGCAGAATATAACTATGCCAACTGGGCTTTTGCCAGGGTTGGGGCAAGGATAGGACAGGCTAAACAAGGGTTAAGCTCTGGGTTTGGGATAGTATTTCATGATTACCGCTTTGATTATGCCTTTACTAATTTTGATGACCTCGGATTAACCCATAGGGCAGCCATAACCCTCCTGTTTGGGATACCAGAGAAAAAATCTATTGTAACGGAGGGCGTGTTTTCTAACCCGCCAAATGGCTCAGAGGAAAAGCCTGCTGTAGCTGCAACCTGCCAGAGGTGCGACCTCCCTGTAGTTACCCCTGACAAGCCTGAAATAGCATCTGTCCCGACAGAACCTACTCCACCCGTACAGGTGAAGGAAATAGCCAAAAAAGCTACACAATTACCTGAACCAGAAATTCTTGAGCCTCGTATATTCATCTTCCCTGATACAAGGATCTTCACCCCTGATGGTGATGGTACCATGGATAGCGTTACCTTTGTTCTCAGAGTACTCATGCAGACACAAATAAATAAATGGGACCTAAAAATTGTTACCAGAAATGACAAGATCATCAATGCCTTTGCCGGAACTGGACACCCCCCTGAAATACTAATCTGGGATGGTAAGGATACGGCTGGCAATCTATCCTCATCAGGTGCTTATTTCTGTATATTGAGTATTACTGATAAAAACAATAAGGTCTGGACAAGTGGGAAAGAGATAGTGGTGATTGAATAAGTTCATCAGATTATAGTTTTTACACAAGTTGAAAAATTTTTATTGACTAAATTGATTCTTTATGGTATACTATCATCATATCTTTTTGTGTACTTAGGAGAAGAGAGGGAAAAAAGCAAAATGGATTCTCAAACACCATTGGTTTTAGTCATGATGGGCAGTGATAGTGACTATGATATAATGCAGGAAGCAGGCAATACCCTTGAATGGTTTGGGATTAAGTATAAAATGCTGATAACCTCTGCTCACAAAACCCCGGTAGAGACAGTAGAATATATTAGAAAGTATGAAGATGAAGGGGTAGAGGTATTTATCTGTGGGGCAGGGATGGCAGCTCATCTGGCTGGAGTAGTAGCCTCTTATACCTTGATGCCAGTTATTGGTGTACCCTTAGATTCTACGGCCTCTTCGCTTAGTGGGATAGATGCCCTACTTTCTACCCTGCAAATGCCAGGTGGAATACCTGTAGCTACCATGGCTATTGGCAAGGCAGGGGCAAAAAATGCAGCTATTTTTGCTGTACAGATATTGGCTAAAAAATATTCACACCTTCAGTTAAGGTTGCAGGAATATAGGGATAAACTGAGAAAGGATTTGATAAGCAAAGGGGAAAGGATTTTAAAAGGATGAGCGAGTGTCTATTTTGCAAAATTATTAACAATTCGGTGCCAGCAATGTTTATTTACGAGGATGATGATATTGTAGCCTTTAATGATATCAACCCTCAGGCTCCGGTTCATATACTTATTGTACCAAAAAAACATATCCCCACAGTAATGGATATTGATAAAAATTCTGTAGATTTGATTGGGAAGATGTATCTTGTAGCTCAAAGGCTTGCATTTGAGCATGGTATCTCTGAACAAGGATTTCGAATTGTGGTTAATTGCAACCATGATGCTGGCCAAGAGGTCTTTCACATCCATTTTCATCTATTAGGTGGACGAAAGATGCTATGGCCCCCGGGATGATTTGATAGGCTATAATGTGGGAGGAAAAAATATTAGGAATTTGTTGGAAAGGGGTGATTAATTTGCCTGGAATAATGGTTCGTGATAACGAATCTCTGGATAGTGCCTTAAAAAGGTTTAAGCGGGATTGTCAGGAGTCGGGAATATTATCTGAAATGAAACGGCGAGAGCATTATGAAAAGCCGAGCGATAAACGCAGAAGACTTCTGGCACGGAAAAAGAAAAAGTTCTGATGATATAGGGCAAGAAGGGATAACCGTTCTTGCCCTATATGTAACGACAAGTAGCAGGTATTTTTTATTAACTGCTTGCTGAATGTAACTACTCAGCACGGACTTACTCAAGGCAGTTCGCGTCTTTCAAACTAACAGCATAGAGTCTTCAGTCTAAACAACCTGAGTAGTTATTACTATGCTTAATAACCTAAATTAGATTAAGGGGAAAGAAAATTGAACAAAAACCCTATAAGATTATTTTGTCTTACTCTATTATGCATCCTTTTTTCTTTTAGTGTCGCTAATGCCATAGACACTGCGGATTTAAGTGGATTTTCATGTTTAAGAAATGATGAAAAAAATCTGTTAAAACCAATGAGTACCCCTGGAGAAACAGCAAAATCCCCTATCATTCGCAAAGAAATCCCTTTGGTCAAACCTGTATCTGAAAAGGAAGATGTGTCAGGAGCTGAAGAAGAAACGGCTGAATTAAAAACTGTTCCTGAATCAAAAGAAGTCCTTTATTCACCCTTAAAACCAGTAGTTAAACGAAAAACAGGAGATGCTGGTACTACCATGCCTGAAGAGTCTGAATTTTTCATGAAATTATCTAAAGAAAAAGAGGCATTGACAGGATTTGTCAGAAAATCAAAGACTGTAGCCCCTATTGTTTCACCTATAGTTGTGCCCAAACCTATATTACCCGTAAAAAGGGTTGAAAAACCCAGAATGATTAAGGCTGTTGAAGAGGTGAAAGAAGAGGTTAAGGTTGTAACACCTATCATAACTACAGTTACACAGATTGCACCAGTTGTGATAAAAGAAAAGAAGGGATTTGTTTGGGAAAAAACCAGCCCGGCATTACGACGGGGTCTCATTGTTTCTGGATTAGCTTCCATGTTGTTGATATTTTTGATTGTCTATCTCTGGCAAAAGGGTTCTCCCTTGCCAGAAGAGATAACTACAGAGGATACAACTAATGGAAAAATAGTTATAGAAAAACATAAATCCTTAGAGCATGAAATCAAGGAGATAAAGATTGGATATCGAGGATTGGAAAAACTAATAAATGATATAGAAAAAAAATTGGTTTTAATTGCTCCATTAAAGGGTGCAACCATTGATGAATTTATTAATAATACAGTAAGAGATGTTGTTAGACCTATTGAAGGTGGAATAAAGAGCCTTCAGACAACATGTCAGGGATTGGAAAAAATATTTAATGAATTTGATAAAAGATTAAGTCCGCTTAATGCTTTGAAAGGGTTAAGCATTAAAGAATTGACCTATCAAACAGGAATAGAATTGGTTAAACCAATAGAAGGTGAGATTAAACAGTTAAAAACAAGTTATGATCAATTGATTGAGGATGTTGAGCAAAAAATAAATGCAACAGATGTAGACAATAAAATAGATGTTATTCAAAAGAAAAACAAGGGATTAGAAAAAACGGTAGAGGATATGGATAATAAATTGGTCTCCCTTGATTCTTTAATTTCATCCCTTTCCCTCTTTGAAAGCAATCAAGTTGGAACCAAGTTACAATCAAAGGAACAAGGAAAATCTGAATCTGAAGAAAAAGCAAAGAATAGCAAGGAATATCTTTATTCCCAAATCTACAAGATGTCTGACGAGGGATTAAGCATTGATGAGATTGCTCAACAGACAAAAATGGGCAAGGGAGAGGTAAGGTTGATTCTGGGATTAAGGAAGAAATAGTATGATTCCAGCATTATTAACCCTTAGCATTCCATTACTTATTATCCTCATAATGGTTCTTATTACCCTTCATCGTACCAATATTTCTGATATAAAAATAGGGAACATAAAACAAGCGGTTCAGATAGGAGTAATTGGTAGTTTAGTTATCTTAATAGCCATCTGCTTTATCTTTTTATGCTTTATTATGATACCACCAATCCCAAAAATAGAAATAGGTCGTGTAAATAAAAATGCAACTGAAGGGGTTGTTTGTTCAAAAAATAAATTAAATTACCTGTATAATCCATTTTATAGCCTGTTCTACAGGGTTGGGGTATATATTGAACACCCTGATAAACCAGGTGTATTGTCGCAGACTAAAAAACATGTGGCTAAGCTAAACTGGTGGGACGGAGAATGGAAGGTTCAGGGGATGAATGTTAAAGGGTCAGATACCATTCATGTTCTTTTGATCAAACGAGCCGTTACACGAAACAATAAATACTATCCTAATCTTAAAAAAGAGAAGGGATGTTTTTCGTTTGAAGATGAGCAGATTCCCTACGGAAAGGATAAAGAGGCAGAGATTATTGATTATGATGCCAAGACATTGGAGTAGATGAGTCATGTATGGCATCTCTACAATAGGAGATATTACAGCAGATGACTGTGTGCATTAAAAAAGTATGTGAATACAATGTCGCCAAGATTCAACAGAGCCTTTACCAATCATTAGAATTAATCAACTTCAAACTAATCCCCGAAAAAAAAGAGGGAGCCCCTCTGGCAGCTGTCCTCAAACCAAATATTGTTATGCCAGCCAAGCCTTCCACTGCCATAGTTACACATCCGGCTATAGTTGAAGCCACGATTAATTTATTAAGAGATGCCGGAATTTTTGATATATCTATTGTTGAAGAGCCAGCCATTGGGATTGATGTTCAAAAGAGCTTTCAGGTCTCAGGGTATACAGAGCTTGCTAAGCGAATGGGAGTAAGCATCTATGGATTTGATGATCTGGAAAAGGTAGAGATTGAGTGGCCGTACGGAAAGCTCTCAATACCAAGAATATTTTTACATGCCGACTTATACATCAATTTACCCAAGATAAAGACACATAGCTATACCACGGTTACACTTTCTATTAAAAATCAAAAGGGGCTGGTATCAAGTCAGCTGAAGAAATATATCCATACCCTTGGTTTGCATAAACCCTTGATAGAGCTGGCAAAGGTAATACAGCCACACCTTGTTATTATGGATGGTATCTGTGCCATGGAGGGAGAGGGTCCAACCCAGGGAAAAAGCAAAAAGCTAAATGCCCTGATTGTAGGGACAAACATGCTTGAGTGCGATATTGTTGCCAGTAATCTGATGGGGATAGACGCCTACAAGGTAGCTCATCTTGCTTATGGGATAAATGAAGGATTGGGTGAAAAAGAGCCAGTGATAACAGGAGATAGCATCTCATCCTTGATGAAGCAGTTTGCATCTGCAAACCTTGAGTATAGCAGAAGATTGAATGTTTATGCCTGGCATAATCCTGCAGCATGTTCTTCGTGCATGAATTCATTTCATCGGGCAATAAAAGAGGCTATTCTTAATCCTAAATGGTGGCTGCCATTTGTATCAAGGTTTGCATGGTATGCATTATTTGGAAAGATTAACATCCTGCAGGGCAAAAATGCAAGCATCCCTCCTCGCTTGGGATGGAATGTATGTTTTGGTACATGTACACATAAGTTGGCAAAAGAAAAAGGCTTTGCCTTCGTTCCAGGGTGTCCGCCGGTTGTAGATGATGTTTTGAAATGCTTTTTTCGTAATTACTCAAATAGGTGAATTCACCACAGAGACACAGAGAGTACAGAGAAACACGGAGATGATTATTCAAACAGTATCGCTTGGCTACAGAAGAGTTTGTAAAAGTTGCCCAAAGGTTAATCTCCGTGAAACTCCGTGTTCTCTGTGCCTCTGTGGTGAATAGTTACTGCATTACCACAAATACAATAACAACCCACTCACAGGCTTTGGCCAGAAATATGTTGATTTTTGTGGCATTTTTTCTTGATTTAATGATAGCGTTTTTAATTGAGACAGGCTTGCCGGGGCAAGAAACAATGCCAATTGATATTCCCCTTTATCAATTGAATCAATAGCCCCTTGCTTATCCTTTATGTAGGCAATATTGCCTTCCTCTGGATAACCATTAAACAGTTTATTAATCACCAGCAAGTGAAGGACAACTACATCCAAGGATTGATATTCCATAGACTTACCATCCATTACCCGATCATTAACAACCCCTTGTTTCAACCTTAGCAAATAAAAACCAGATTGCGTATACATCCCAAAGGCATATCGATTGCTCTCGATTACCCCAAACATCTCATCTTTTGAGCATTGGCGTATCTCAAATGTCTCCTTCAATCCTTCCAAAATTAATTCTGGCGAATAGCTTTGTATGCCCTTAACAAGCCGATATGTTGGAAGTATTATCAACCCCGGATCATCCATAGCCACCAATAGCATCATGATATAATCATATGGCTTATCCCCTGATATCGCCACAGGTATTATCTCACCAGCAACGGTCGGCTCATCTGATCTGACCCCTGACCCCTGACCATTGACCCCTTCCCTGATTGACCTTTCTGCTTTAAGCCTGAATGTTGCCTCATATCGGTGATGGCCATCTGCAATAAACACAGGCTTATTTTTCATTATTTCCATTATTTGGGTAATCTGGCTATCATCTGTTATCTGCCATACTTGTTGTCCCCTTCCATTTTCATCCTTAAAGTCAATAAATGGCACAATATCACTTGCTGTCCGAGTTAATATCTCATTCATTTGACAGGTTTCGTCGGTATACAGGGAATAAATAAGCTCTGGATTTCCCTCACATGCATCCATGAGTTTCAATCTGTCTAATTTTGGGGCAGAAAGGGTTTCTTCGTGAGGCAGGATATTTCCCTTGCCAAGCTCTTCAAGCCTTATTAAGGCAACAATTCCAGTAACGACATGAGTCTTATCCATGACAGAAAATGTCTGTCGATACACATAAATGCCCTCACTGTCATCTTGTTGAAGTGCTTCCTCCTGTATCCATTTACTCAAATAATTTCTTGCCCTTGTATATTTGTTATTCAGCTGGCTATCATCCGCATATTCCTTACCAAGGATAACTCGAATGATATTTCGTTCATCCTGATGATAATAAGATTCTTGCCCGGCAGGGGAGATAACATCATATGGGGGTGATATAACTGAGGATAAATTCACCTTTTTTGGATTATAACTAATACCCTTAAATGGCCGAATATCTACCATTTGCTTACTCCTTATATTCCCCCTTAGAAAAGGGGGGGCAGGGGGTTGTTCTTCTCTCTTGAAAATGGTGGACGCTAAGAGGGGAGGGGCAGGGGTGGGTTTTCTTCTTAGCCATTGCCCACACCTTCTTCCTTCACCCTCTTCAAATATTCCAGAAAGAATGCCAGAAATACCCCCATAAACAAACTCAATGTTCCGGCAATCATTATATTTGCACTGATCTTTGGCTTACACTTTTTCGCTGAGGCTACAGCCTTATCCAATACTTGAACCGATGGGGTATCCCTTGCCTCTGATATCTTTGCCTGTTCATATTGCTGGGTAAGCAGTTCAAACACTGTTTCCTGAATCTTAAGTTCGCGCATCAATCGGGTAAGGTCCAACCCCAATCTCGGTGTTTTTGAAAATGGGATGTATAAGGATTCCTTGCCAGACTTCATCTTACCAAGTTGTGCCTTCAACTGCCCTATCTTAATCCTTAGTCTTGACACATCAGGATGCTCAGCAGTTGCATAGCTTTGCATAACCTTGAGCTGTACCTCTGAGGCTGTAATTTCCCCCTCTATTTGGGCGGCTGCACCAATGGATGCCTTTGCCTGTTCACCCATCTCCACAAGATCATGCTGAGTCTTAAACCCTGCTGCTCTTTCTTCCGCATCTCTCAAGCTCTTTTCTGTCTCTTTCAGTCTTTTTTCAATAAACATTCGCGCCTGTTGATTCCGGCTAAGTGCCAACCCTCGCGACATCAAATCCAGATTGCTCACATAAAAATTGGCTATCCCTGCTGCCCTCTTTGCGTCCGTATCCTGAACTGTGATGGTAATCAACTCATTCTTTTTCCCAACAGATATCACGGTTGCCTTTTTCAATCCCTGCCTTGCACTCTCAATTAATTTTGCTTTATAAACAGAGATAAGGTTAAATCGCTTGATGACTGCATCCGCCATGTTCCGGCTGTTAAGGATAGCCACAAAGGTATCAATGGAACTCTTTTGTCCCATGCCCATGATACCCATGGCTGATTGCAATTCAGGAAGAGACGCAAGCCCACCTCCGGATCCCTCTTGCTGAGAAAGGATAGTAACCGTGGCCCCGTATGTCTTTGGCATCAACAGACTAACAATCATGGTGATTAATACAGATATCACGCAAAGGGTAATAATTAATGCCCTGTATTTATTAATAACCCGTAAATAATCTATTAAATTTATCTCTTCATCTTCCATGTATGCCACACCTTCTTCAGCTGTCAGGGATCAGGGGTCAGTTTTGCAAGGACAAACCCTGCTCCTACAACTGACAATTGACACCCCCTACTTAAAAATATTGATCATAACTGCAACCGTTGCTGATAATTGATAAATGGTTGACACTATCTCCTTAAAACTAACCCTTGTCTCTACTTGCGCCGGAACAACAATTATATCCCCTGTACCAACCATATTACACCTAAAAAGCCCCTTTCTTTGTATCAGTCCATCAGGCTTAATAACATAAATTGCTGATTTATCTGCCTTCCTGGTTAATCCACCAACATTGTTTATATAATTCCTCACGCGATAACCATGATGATACAGGATTGCCCCTGGATTATTCACCTCGCCGATGACTGTCACAGAAACAGGGGTTTTGGGAATAAATAAGGAATCCCCATTATGTAAGATAATGTCATTTTGAGAGTTCTTCAATTTTTCAAGTCTGACAAGCCTTAGTACTATCCTGCCCTTTGGTAACTTAGCCATGGACAGCCTCAACAATTTTCTTTTATTATCTAATGCTGCCTGCTTTTTGGATAATTCCTCTGGTAACAGATTTTGTCCTGCCAACCCTGCCTCTTCTTGAGTCAAAACCTCTTCTTCCTGAGATAGAAATCTATCCTTTATTTCATGCTCCTGCTGCTCTTTTACAGATTGTCTGATGAATGCTGCCCCTGGCAAGAATGCATCCTTGGTAAATCTACCTGCCCTCTCCAGAACAGAGGTTAACCTTTCACCCTCTGATAGAGCATATGTGCCCGGGTAAAGAACCTCGCCAGAGACAACCACTGTATCCTCTGTCCGCCAATCAGGAATCTGCCTGATAAATAGACTATCATCCTCTTGAAGGGTAATATCCTCATGGCTATCATTCTCTATTATTATCTTCTTCAAATCTATTGGCAGATGAATAAATGATACCCCTGTCTCACTCTTTATCATTCGAGAGAGCTCAGCATTAAGCATCGTAGCCCCCTTTTCCAGACCACCAGCCCGAGCAATAAGCCCAGACACCTGCATCCCTTTGCTAAACGAATAAACACCTGGTTTTTTCACCAGACCGGTTATTTTTACCATAGGAGCACTCTCAGGCTCAAACACAGAATACACAAACACATGATCAAACTGCTGTAGCCTTACATCCTTTTCTCTATCACCGCCAAGCACGACATTAACATCAACAGGCAATACCTTTACCTGTCCTGAGACAATTGTCCGAATAATTTCAGCATAAACAATCTCATCTGCCTTTGTTATGCCACCTGCCTGACAGATAATATCTCCTACCGTCATATCCTCAAGCAAATCATATGACCCGGGATTCTTAACCAATCCGGTAATGCTCACCCTATCCCTTGGTTTTATATCCCATGAGGAATAGACAACGACCCTATCCCATTCCTGAAGCTCTAAATCCCTTCTCTGAATATCTTGCAGATTAACAGATATGACCTGTTGTCGTTTATCCTTATATGTCCTGATGATATCTATCTTTTCTACAAACGCCTCTTCTAACAGTTTGCCTGCATCAAGTAGATCACCTATCTTCATCTTTTCCTTTAATTCATATCTACCTGGTCGTAACACCATGCCAACCAATTCTACGAACTTATATTCCTGCTTTGATATAGGGAATATTAATACAAAATCCCCATCAAACACACCCATATCCTTTGCTTTATCCTTTTCCAGAGCATCTAAATCTATATCCTCTATGGTATTTTTTTCATTATGCTGGAGCCGTTCTACCTGGATTCGATGCAAGTAGCCTGTAGGCTTAATCCCACCAGCCAATCCAATCAGCCCGGTTAATGTCGTACTCCCCTTTAATTCATACATAGCAGGTCTACTAATCTCACCAGCTATCCCAACCATTGGTCCTCTTAATGGCACAAAAATTGTATCCCCAGCACAAAGCCTATTGTCCTGGCTTTTATCCCCTTCAAGCAAAAACTTATACAAGTCAATAGTATCTATTACCTTATTCTCCCGTATCAGCCTTATATTCCGCATAGAACCCTCGATAGTAGGTCCGCCAGCCGCATAAAGGGCATTAAATGCTGTGGATAAAGAACTTAATGTATAGGCACCGGGTTTTGTTGCCTCACCAACAACAAACACCTTGATTGTTCGAAGTTTACCGAGGGTTACATTCATCTTAAAATCATTATATACCTTAGAAAATTTATCCTGCAGAAGTTTTTGAAGTTGAGTAAACGAAAGCCCATAGACATAAACAGCACCAATATTGGGAATAAACACCTTTCCATCCCGATCCACAACCAAGTTATGTACAGCATCAAACTTACCCCACAATTCAACAATTATATTATCGCCAGGACCGATAATATAATCAGGACCCACAGACGCATCAACCATTGGCTCAAACGAAGATAATGCCCTCTCATATATCTCACGGCCAAATATTTGTATATCCTTTTTGGAAACAATCTGAGGGGTAGCCTCCTGAGGCAGGGGGGGGATGGATGGTTGCAGAAAAGATTGGGATTGCGTCCCCTCAAAGGCAAACAATGTTGACGAACCCTTAAATTCCATATCCTGAGCAAATGATACACTAACACTTAATAGTATCATTACAATCGTAGGGGCAACCCTTGCGGTTGCCCTCATTAATAAGCCAATGATATTACGCAACATTTATTCCTCCATAACACTTAAATATTAAGTATTAAGCAACATTTTTACTGATGCGTTTTTGTTTCAACAATTCCCTTCCTTCTAAAATACCAATAACACCAATTCCACAAATACCTAAACCGATCAGACTAACTAATGCTATAACTAAATAATCTACTATCGTCATTTCTGTTCCCTCCATATATAAAACGAAAGACTGATAATGAGCATAAGTATCTATGTAGCACCTGCTGATGAAATTGGTACAATATGTCGTATGCTTCTCGTGCCGAATTCCTATTCCGTAACAGCCTGTCGATGTTCAAGTTTTTCATCATGGAGATACAGAGGCACAGAGACATGAAAATCAAGGATAGAACACGGATGATATGGATAATCGTGGCATGGTTCAAATCAGGGGTAACAAATCGGACAAGCAAATAGGAGTGTGCATTTCCCTAATTCCCCCTTAATAAAGGGGGTTAGGGGGTTGTTCTTCTCTGTGCTTTTGTATCTCTGTTGTGAACAATTTTGAACCATACC
>JAZDHC010000257.1:0-4989 GCA_043806395.1 Candidatus Desantisiibacteriota bacterium
CACCTCTAAAAACCCACTAAAGCCGCGCTGGCAGCGTTGCAAAGCTGCTCAAAATGCTCATTTACCACTTGTAAACTGCGCTTTTTCGCATCTTTGCGCCTTGCCATCATCGACTTGATTGAGTTTTTAGAGGCGCCCATATGATAAATTCCAACCGCACAGATCGAAAAAACTTGAACATCAAGTTATACCAGACCTCGTGAATTTGTGTAATAATGTATGATATTTTTGGACATATTCGTAGAGACACAAAGGAATAGCACGCATCATGTAGGGGCAGACCTGTGTGTCTGCCCTCCAACTCTCAAGAAGATTACAACCCCCTAACCCCCTTTTCTAAGGGGGAATTAGGGAAATGCAGTTCCCTCTTGAGAGGAGTGTCTGCTACTGCACAGACGGGGTGTGTTATTTCCCATTCGCTTGCCCAATTTGTTGCCATGATTTGAATCATGCCGTATTTTGAATGTCCAATTATCTTGCAACTTCTTGCGTTTTAAGGGACTATCTTTTACTTGTTGTAGTTGATTCACGAGGTCTGGATTTCCTTGTCTGAGTAGTTAGTTTTGCTTTCAAGGCATGACCATGACCGCCCATCTATACACTCGCCGTACACCGTTGTCTTTTTCTTTTCTTCTGGCTTACTGAACTATCTCGTTTTTTGGCAAATTATCATAGCATTTTCAAAAACAGGTGCTGCCCCCGGTTTTCCAATGATTTTTGAAGGTTTGACCCCCAATTCTTTGACCCCCAATTCTTGTGACCCCCAATTCTTGACCCCCAATTCTCTTGACCCCCAATTCTCTATGGGTTTTATTAAAAAAGGGATGTTGGTTGCTATAAAGATAGATACCTTTAATTTCCAAAAATATGGGATGTTAAAGGGAAAGGTCAGGCAAATATCTACGGACAGTATAGAAGATGAAAAGCTTGGTCCGGTGTATGAAATATATATCAGCCCTATAGATAAGCATCTGATGGTAGAGGGTAAAAAGCGATATATTTCCTCAGGGATGAGTTTAACCGCAGAGATTAAGGTGGGGAAGAGAAGGATTATAGAATTCTTTATCTATCCATTAATAAAATACTTGGATGAGGGGATGAGTGTCAGATAAAATAGAGGGAAAGACCAGCTATATTTGAAAGCAAACCATGGCTTATATTACCACATGTATGCTTTTTTATTCTCAAAACCCCTATTTCTTGAATGCCTCATTTAATAATTGTTGACAACAAGGGATTTTTAGTGTATAATAATAAAAATTAAGGCATAGTTCAAAAATTCCACCCCCTACACCTCACCAGCTCGGGGGACAGGAACACACCCTCCTTTGCAGTAGCGTCCACCCTTATCAAGAGGGGAGAGGATTGTGTTACCTTTTTTGAACCATGCCTTAATTAAGTGAATTTTTAGGAGGCTTGTTAATGAAAAGGACATTTCAACCACATAATCGTCGAAGAGCGAGAAATCATGGTTTTTTGAGAAGAATGAGTTCACCAGGCGGGAAAAGAGTGCTTAGCAGGAGGAGACAAAAGGGAAGGGCAAAGCTCACTCTTCCATAAACAACGAAGTCAATCTGCATCTATCAGGATATTTACATGATAAATCCAAAAGAAGATTATGGGCTGCCAAAAACTCAGCGACTACTTCAAGCAGCAGAATTCAATGCTGTATATTCCAGAGGCATGGCATATCATCACAGGTTTTTGGTTTTGTTTTCCTTGCCAAAGGAGTCTGCTGATAGACGAGTAGGGATTGTTGCTGGAAAAAAAACAGGAGGAGCTGTTAAAAGGAATAGGGCAAAAAGATTATTAAGAGAAGCATATCGATTAAACAAGAATAAGCTTATTCAGGGATTAGATATGGTACTTGTAGCAAAAAAAGGGTTTCCAGAGTTAACATTCGTAGAGGTAGAAAATAATTTACTCTACCTTTTTAAGAGAGCAAATATTATAAAAAAATAGATAATTAGTGCAAAGAGGGCAAACACATAGGTTTGCCCCTACTTCCTGCTAACCACTGTTGCTTTGCGTGAATATTATGATAAAAAAAGGCTTTCTCAGGTTAATAAGGATATATCAGCGACTTTTCTCTCCCCTACTTCCTCCAAGCTGTAGATTCTTCCCCACATGTTCTCAATATGCTCATGAAGCTGTTTCCAAGCACGGATTATGGAAGGGAACATGGAAATCTATCAAAAGGTTATTAAAATGTCACCCCTTTCATCCCGGAGGATATGATCCTGTTGGATAAGGGAATATTCCCCCTTAGAAAAGGGGGGCAGGGGGGTTGTTCTTCTCTGTTCTGTCTCTTTGTGCCTCTGTGCCTTTCAAAATCCCGAAGGGATAACATTATTATAGGAGATATTATGGAAAAACGAGTACTTTTAGCTATTACGGCGTCTGCTTTAATCTTATTGGGCTACAATATGCTGGTCTATAAAAATGTAAAGCATTCCCCTCCTGTTTCAAAGCAAGAGGTTATTACCCAGACACAATCATCAATCCTTGCCCCTGCCACAGTATCAACCCAAAGCAAGAAAGTAGGATTAACCATAAACGAGGAAAACCTGTCTTTTAAGACAGAGATTATGTCTGTAAAGCTCACCCCATTGGGAGATATAAATAGCCTTCAATTGTTAAAAATATACGAACATGATAAATCTCAGGTAGAGATTGCCTTGCCCCCTGTAAACCCTGAAGCTGATTTTCCACTCAGTGTTTGCCTTGGCAAGGAATACTTGACACCTAAGGGATTTTCCTATGTAGATCAATATACCAGAGAGTTTAATTATGAGGTTGAGAGTCTGCCCGGGGTATCTGTGACCAAAAGGTATAAATTGATACCCGGAACATACCTGATGGAGGTAGAATTAACCATAGAAAATCGCTCAGATACCACATTAAAAAATAATATGGTCATGAGCTGGGAAAGCCCATGTAAGGTAGCAGAAGTGGGTGATATAAAAAAGGCACAGCTAAAACACTCTCATCTGACCATCTTAGAACAAACAGCTAATGCAGGTGGACATGTAGAAAAAATCTCTCACCATGGAGCTGGAGCACTTCAGGGAATATTAGCCTTTCTGGGACTTGTCGCCCCAACTACGCCAACAGATAGTGTAATTGGGAAAAAGAATGTCACATGGGTAGCTCAAAGCAGCCAGTATTTCTTAAATATCCTTATCCCTGAAAAATCTGTATCCGAGGCAATATTTGTAAAAACCCTGGATAACAGGATGCGTATGGGGCTATCTACAGATATCAGCCTTGAATCAGGCGAGACTGAAATTATAAAGACAAGGGTATATGCGGGGCCAAGAGACACTACAATACTAAAAAACCTTTCAACAGAAATGACAAACCTTACTGCATTTTCTGGCTGGAATTCTCTTACCCTGATTGTTTTATGGCTGCTTCATCTGTTGTACAAGATAACCCATAATTATGGAATATCTATCATTATTCTGACCCTTATTGTTAAGATTGTGCTTCACCCATTAACCAAGAAAAACTTTAAGACCATGAACTCCATGCAAAAACTTCAGCCACATCTGACTGAACTTCGTGAAAAGCATAAGCATGATGCGGAAACACTGAACAAGGAAATGATGGATCTTTATAAAAGGCATAAGGTTAATCCTATGGGTGGGTGTCTGCCATTGTTATTGCAAATGCCTGTGTTCATTGCCCTTTTTACTACCTTGCAGAATGCTATTGAATTAAGAGGGGCAACATTCTTAATCTGGAGTGACCTGGCAACAAAGGATCCTTATTATATCCTTCCTGTCTTAATGGGTGGAACCATGATTATTCAGCAAAAGATGATGCCATCACCTGATCCAAATCAGGCAAAGATAGGCATGTTTATGTCTATATTTTTTGTCTTTATGTTTATGAATTTCCCAGCAGGGTTGGTGTTATACTGGCTGACTCAAAATATCCTGACCATAGCCGAACAAATCTTGATTAAGAGAGGGATAGAGAAGTAGGGTACAGATTGGTAATAGGGCAGGAAGGTAATCGGTAATAAGGTAATAAAGAGCAAGCACAAGGAGGACAATTATGGCAAATATCGTCGAAAGCAGTCAAGAAAAAACAGTTGAACAGCAAGGCAAAACAGTGGATGAGGCAATTGAGGAGGGGTTAAAAAAACTTGGAGTTTCTAAAGAAAAGGCAAAGATTGAAATTATTTGCGAGGGTAAAAAAGGGCTATTTGGTTTTATTGGTGTAGTCCCGGCAAAGGTTAAGCTCACACTCATCCATGACAGTGGAGAGATAGCAGGTCAGGTATTAACCGAGATCATGAGATTAATGAATATAAAGGGTGGTGTTACTCCCCGAGAAACGGATGGAAAGCTAATCCTTGATATTGTTAGTGGTGATGCCCATTTTCTGATTGGTAAAAATGGACAAACCATAGATGCCTTGCAATATTTGATTAATATTATGATGAAAAAGTCTTGTCGTCAGAAAAAAGAGATTGTCCTGGATATTGCCCAGCATCGGACAAAAATGGATGATAATATTGTTCAATTAGCTGTTAAGGCTGCTACACATGTAATTAACACAGGCAAGGATGTTGTGCTTGAACCCATGAATTCACATGAAAGACAGCTTATTCATGTAACCCTCCAGAATCATCGAAGGGTAAGTACAAAAAGCATTGGGGACGGAGAATCAAGAAAGGTTGTTATATTCCTTAAGCAAGGGAATAATGGTAATGGAAGAGAAAAAAACAGCCCTCCACGCAAAGGGGAGAGACAATCTACTGTCAGGATGTAAGAATGATGAAAGAAGGTAGTGTCTCAACAACCGTGCAATGTCGTAAATAATATTGTCATCCCGACGGAGTACTCGACAGGCTGTTACGGAATAGGCATTTGGCCATAAGATGCATACAATATGTTGTCCGTATTCCGTAGGGACATCCCCTTGTGGGTGTCCGTCTGTTGATTATCCGTTGCATTTGTGACCGTTTGGTGCGTTTTA
>JAZDHC010000258.1:0-8495 GCA_043806395.1 Candidatus Desantisiibacteriota bacterium
AAGGGATGTTAAATCAAATCAGGGAATGTACCTCTACAGGTCGTCCTGCTGGGGATGAAATTTTTGGGGCAAGGTTGGAAGAATTATTGGGACGAGCGTTAAGACCAAAAGCGATAGGAAGACCTCGAAAATAATAAAAAAACGGGTGCTGTCCCCGGTTTCTGCCGTGACATTGCATGCATCGACATGGTCGATGCACTCCAAATACAGGGTGTAACATTCGCAAACTTTCAGGATTGTGCAAATAAAAGTTGCAGAGGAACTCCTTTTAGTTGTTATATGCTACGCTTGCAGGTATAGAATTTAGATGCGTTTGCCCTGAGTAAGCAAGCTACCGCATTTCATTAAAATAGGAGGTGATAAAAATGTCAGAGGTTAGCACATTAAGTCTTTCAGAAGATAAGATTAGATTCTTAGAAGTAATTGCTGGTTATGAAAATAGGAAAGTAACTGAGATATTTGATGAATTGGCAAGTGAATATATAGAAAGACACAGAGAAACTCTTGAGCTTTTAAGGATACCTGACTTTCTAAAAGAATGCAAGGAAGGTTTTGCGGAAATAAAAGCAGGTGGTGGAAAAATATTTATATGAAATGGATAATTAAGATATCTTCAAAGGCTGAAAATTATTTTGAAAAACTTAATAAAGAATTACAAAATCGGTTGAAAGAAAAAATTATTGACCTATCTAATTATGACAATCCGATTTTACATAAAGATGTAAAATCCTTAACAGGGCAATTAAAGGGGTTTTATAGGTTGAGAATCGGAGGCTATAGGGTAGTTTTTAGCCTCTTGTCAAATGAAAAGATTATAGCAATAGTTAATATTGCTCCCAGAGGGGATGTATACAAGAAGTAAAAATTGCTGAAAACTGGAGAAAAAATGCTAAAAGTTGGTATCCTCGGTATTACCGGATATGCTGGTGCTGAATTGATTCAAATATTATTAAGACATCCAATGGTGCAGATTACAGAGATGGCTGCCCGTCTGGATAAACCTGTCCCTATCTCAAGTATATTTGGTCAGTTTAAGAAAAGGTTTGATATGGAGTGTCAGGTATTCCATGGGGCAGAGGACTTTGGTACATCCTGTGATCTGGTATTTCTTGCCTTGCCGCATAAGGCTTCTATGGGTCTGGTGCCGGAGTTATTGAGGGCAGGGAAACGAGTGATTGACCTTTCGGCTGATTTTAGATTGAGGGATCCAGGGGTTTATTCTGAGTGGTATCATGAAGAGCATACAGCAGCATCGTTTCTATCTGAAGCAGTGTATGGTTTGCCGGAGTTGTATCGGGATAGAATTAAAAACGCCAGACTAATTGCCAATCCAGGGTGTTATCCTACTACGGTTATACTTGGGTGTGCCCCACTAATTAAGCATGGATTGATACTGCCGGAGATTGTAGTTGATTCAAAGTCAGGAATCAGCGGTGCCGGCAAAACGCCATCTCCAATCACCCATTTTGTCAATCGGTATGAGAACTTTACTGCCTATAATATTGGTGTTCATCGACATATACCGGAAATGGAACAGGAGCTGTCTCTGTTGGCAGGCTCTGAGGTAAGGGTGATATTCAGCCCACATCTGATTCCTATCAATCGCGGCATGTTGAGCACGATGTATTTTTCGCTGGGGGAGACAGAGGCAAAGTCTCACGCAGAGACGCGGAGAACGCGGAGGGAATTGGAAGATGCAGAGATGACGCAGGATAAATTGTCCTCTTTGTATCAGGAATTTTATCAAGATGAGCCGTTTGTTCGCCTTCTGGATAAGATACCTCAGACCTCTGATGTTCGAGAGACAAATTATTGCGATATCTGGGTAAATCTTGATAAACGAACCAATAAGGTTATTGTTGTGTCTGTAATTGACAATTTGACCAAGGGGGCATCTGGACAGGCGGTGCAGAATATGAATATTATGTATGGATTGGATGAGACCATGGGGTTGGTGTAAGTTAACCTTAACGATTAACAGGAGGCAACAATGATTTCCTTTACCAAAATGTGTGCCAGCGGCAATGATTTTGTGGTGATAAATAATAAGGAGATGGGCATCGTTATTGACCCATCCATAGCAAAAAGATGGTGTGATAGAAAGCGGGGGATAGGTGCAGACGGGGTTCTGGTGATTTCGCCATCAAGCCTTGCCCTATTCAAGATGAGGATCATAAACGCAGATGGTTCAGAGGCAGAGATGTGTGGCAATGGGGCAAGATGTATTGCCAAATACGCCTACCTAAAGGGCATTGCTGATAGAATGATGAATTTTGAAACACTTGCAGGCATGATCAATGCTGAGGTAAGCGATGAGCAAACAAGGATACAACTTACCCAACCAACCAACATTCAGTTAGACATGAAGATTGATGATTACCCGCCCATTCATCACATCAACACCGGTGTTCCTCATGCCGTGCTTTTGGTGGATGATGTAGATGCCATAGATGTCGTTAGCCTTGGCCGAGCGATTCGTTATCACCCCGCATTTCAGCCAGCCGGCACAAATGTGAATTTTGTTGAGGTAATAGATAACTCCCATATCAAGGTGCGGACATATGAACGCGGTGTTGAGGATGAGACATTAGCTTGTGGCACGGGCTCCTCTGCCTCTGCCTGTATCTGTGAGATCCTATCCATGACATCCTCACCGGTACAAGTGACTACTAAGGGTGGGGAGGTTTTGACCATCTGCCTTGAGCGGGATGGGGACAATATAACCAGCCTCTTTCTGGAGGGAGAGGCAACCATCATATTTGAAGGGGGAATAGAGGAATGAACATTCAGGAATCCCGCATATTATTTGAAAAGGCAAAAAAATACATCCCTGGCGGGGTCAACAGCCCTGTCCGTGCCTTTAAGGCTGTAGGAGGTACACCTCGGTTTATCGAACGGGGCAATGGTTCAAAGATATTTGATGTAGATGGGAATTCATATATTGATTATATCTGTTCCTGGGGGGCAATTATCCTTGGTCATGCAGAGATTAGTGTGATTAGTGCTGTTAGGGAGGCCATAGAAAATGGTACGAGTTTTGGAGCAGCAACGGCATTAGAGGTAGAAATGGCTGAAACCATTGTGGATGCTGTTTCGAGCATAGAACAGGTAAGGTTGGTTAGCTCGGGTACAGAGGCAGTTATGAGTGCCATCAGGCTGGCACGGGGCTATACCAATAGAAATCGAATAATCAAATTTGAGGGATGTTATCATGGACATGCAGATAGTATGTTGATTAAGGCTGGCTCTGGATTGGCTACATTTGGCATACTCGATAGCCTTGGCATACCAGAAGATATAGTGAAATATACAACCGTTGTTTCGTATAATGATCTTGAGACTGTAAAACAGGTAATAGATACGGATGTTGCAGCCATAATTGTTGAGCCTGTTTGCGGAAATATGGGTGTGGTCCTGCCTCAAGAAGGGTTTCTGGAAGGGCTTCGTGAAATAACCACAGAGTATGGCAGCCTGCTTATCTTTGACGAGGTTATCACAGGATTCAGACTTTCTTATGGTGGGGCACAACAGGTTTATAATATTACACCGGATATTACCTGTCTGGGAAAAATAATTGGCGGTGGGTTTCCTATTGGGGCATATGGCGGCAAAAGAGAAATTATGGAATGTATCTCTCCTCTTGGCGGGGTATATCAGGCAGGAACACTTTCCGGCAACCCGGTTGCTGTTCAGGCAGGATTAATCACCCTGAAAATGTTAAGCATAATAGGGGTATACGAGTTTTTAGATAAACACACCACAAAACTCGTGGATGGAATACAAGGAGCAGCTTCGAGGGCAGGGGTTGCTGTTACCATTAATCGTATTGCCTCCATGTTCTCTGTATTTTTTACGGAGACAAGCGTTACAAATTATCAAACAGCAATGACATCTGATAATCAAAAATATGCTGCCTTCTTTAATTCTCTGCTGAATGACGGCATCTATTTGCCCCCATCCCGACTTGAGGCATGGTTCATGGGTCTGGCTCATACAGCTGAGAATATTGAACAAACCATAGGAGCGGTGGAAAAGGCATTTAAGCAAATATGAGGAGGGATTACCAAATGAACCTTATTGATACCCATGCTCACCTGAATGATAATATTTTTGACCATGACCGGGAGCAGGTGATACAAGATGCCATGCGGGCTGGACTTTGTGCAATTATTAATGTGGGTACAAATTTAGCCTCCAGCAAAGAGTCAATTGAATTAGCCTCTTCCCACGAAATCATTTGGGCTACTGTAGGAGTACATCCTCATGATGCCTCTAACTTGAACGAGGACGACTGGGAGGAGTTTGTTAATCTATCCAAGCATGAAAAGGTGGTAGCCATTGGAGAGGTTGGCCTGGATTATTATCGGATGCTATCCCCAAAGGAGGATCAACAGATAGTTTTCAGACGATTTATTGGATTGGCAAAAGAGACGGGTCTTCCTGTAATTATTCATAGTCGTGATGCCCATGAGGATACCTTGCAAATCTTAAGGGAAGAAAAACCGCAGGCAGGGGTATTCCATGCCTTTTCCGGGGATATGGATGTATTAAGGGCAGGGCTGGATCTCGGTCTTTACATCTCCATCACTGGAACGGTTACCTTTAAGAAATCAAATGTTGCCCCGCTGATAAATTTTATTCCCCTTGACAGACTTTTGTTAGAAACAGATTGCCCCTATCTAACCCCTGACCCTTATCGCGGCAAAAGAAATCAACCTGCCTTTGTTCGGTTCGTTGCTGAAAAGGTGGCAGAGATTCTGGGATTGACCGTGGAAGAGGTGATAGAGGTAAATAAGGTCAATGCGTGTCAATTGTTTGGCTTGGGGAAACATGCTTGATATTTTCCTTGACATAACTGTGCTAAATAGGGTATACTATTAATAATTTGGCAGAATTGCCAGAATAATTATTTGGCAGGCTAATCTGCCCAATATTCCCTCAGGCAATATTAATTTCCAATTGGCAATTAATATCAATGATTGCAAAAATACAATCATTGCAACATGTTACAAGTAGATTAATTTCAAGGAGAAGATGACTCATGGCTATATTTTCCAGAGAAAGATGCAGACTCAGGATGATAATTCCTGCCTATCCAGCATTTAATATCTATTCCCATGTAGCAAAAAACACTACAGCCCTGGGGCCGGTGACTGTGGCTACGAATGCTAAAGAGATGGCTGGATGGGATGTAGAGGTTATTGATGAGAATAATTATCGACGATATGGTCCCAGAAATAGTGAAGGTATGCCTGACCATGAATACCTTCAGCAGTTAAGACCAGCAGATGTAGTCGCACTTTATGGCGGGCTCTCAAGCACTATACCCAGACTCTATGAAGTGGCAAAACTATACAAGGGTTGGGGTATTCCTACAATTGTTGGAGGACATCACTTTGTGGGTAAAAATATCGCTGAGGGGTTAAATAATAGCATAGATTATATAATTATTGGTGAGGGTGAGGAGTCTATTAAGGAATTATTAACCTGTATAAAAACTCAAACTGAGCCAAACGAGGTTAAAGGGGTTGCCTATCTTAAGGATGGAAAGGTTGTTTGTACCCCTTCCAGAGAGCCAATCACAGATTTTGAGAGGTTTCCGATTCCTGATTTTTCTCTGGTACGGTATGCCAAGATCAATAACTATCCCATAAGCAGGATTCGTGGTTGTGGGTCAGATTGTGAGTTTTGTATGGTTAAGGGTAAGCCTCGATATGCCTCTGCAGAACGGTTAGTAGAGCAGATAAGCTATCTTACAGAGACACTGAAGGCAAAAGAATTCTTTGTGGTAGACGACCTTTTTGGACAAGATAGGAAGGAAAGCATTCGATGTTGTAATATGCTGAAAGATTATCAGCAGAAGATACGAAAAAAATTGGCGATAACCGTTCAGATTCGTCTGGATCGATCCAAAGACCCTGAACTTCTTCAGGCAATGCGAGAGGCAGGGATCAATACCGTGGCAATTGGTTTTGAGTCACCTATTGCAGAAGAGCTAATGGCTATGAATAAACGCATTAAACCAGAAGACATGATAAAAATGACCCATATGTTTCATAAGTTTGGTTTCCTCATTCATGGGATGTTTATCTTTGGGTATCCGGTACCAGATGGTGTTGTTTTTAAGATGTCCACTAATGAACGGGTAAAACGATTCAGGACATTTATAAAAAAAGCAAAGATAGATACCATTCAGGTTCTTTTGACTACCCCATTACCTGAAACAGAGCTGACAAAAAGGCTTATTGCTCAGGGAAGGGTATATCCCTTAGAGGAGATTGGTTGGGAATATTATGATGGGAACTTCCCCTTGTTTACGCCTGATGAACCTATGGGGCCAGAAGAGATGCAAATGGCTGCAAGAAAGATTATGGGCAAGTTCTATCGGTTCAGGAATATGTTCATGGTTGGGTTAACAGTTTTATCCTTCCCGTATCTGATATTTTGTCTGCATGATATTAAAAAGAGCTGGAAAGGCTGGTATCGAGGATGGCGAAACAATGTCATTCGCTTCTTTGGCTGGGCAGTTATGAGAGAATGGAAAGATAAGTTTGATAAGGATAAATTTACGGAAAAGTTGGAAAAGGTAAAGAAGGGGCTTGGATAAGGGATCATGTGAAAACACGAAAAAACTTGTCCCAAACTATTGTCGTGTCAAGCAAGAACAGGGGCGTATTTATTATACGCCCCCACATAATCAACCTCCTCGTGGAAAATTTGGCGTGCAGCAGCAATCTACTACACGCCATTAGGCTAAATTCTATCGGATGATAGCTATCTTGCCTGTAACTTTTTCACCATTACCGGTGATAACATATAAGTAAACACCACAACTCCATGGTGATGAGCATAAAGATGAGGCACAGTGTGAAAGAAATCCTTGTCTGTTGTTAGAAACACTGCTCTATAGCGTTGCGACATCTCGAAGATATGAATATCTTCCGCCCCTTCATCAGCACTCCCTCGAATATCGATCACTTCGTGACCACACTCTGTCAGAAATCCATGAGCAGCCTTGGGAAAATTTTCATCAAGGAAAAATCTCATAACACGCATACCTCATAAGGGGCTTCCTCGAAACGCGATAATTCTCCGGCGAAAGCAAGAGCTGCATGGATGTCCTCCCATGTTATGTTTGGGTAATCCTCGAGTACATTCTCGATTGAATCCCCGGCCCCCAAAGCCCCAAGAATATTGCATATCAAGACTCGAGTTCCACGGATAACTGGTTTACCGTGACATATTTTATGATTAATTTCAATTCTTTCGTTCATTGTTCGAATCCCCTGGTACCTGCTTGTCGATTCTTTATCTGCTCGCTGGTTCTTCGTCTGTTTGATTTCTTACGCTTGGTTGCTATCTTATGTCTGAGTAATATGTTACGCTGTTGCTGCCGAATGCTTTCTTTCGCCTGGTTGCTATCTTCCGCTCTTTGTAAGTCTAACCAGTTATTATATAGTTTCTGCACTTTACCACAATTTAATCAAAATGTCAAGTAAAAAAATAAAAAGTTGACAAAAAATAGTAAATTTGGTATAATTCTTTCTGGCTATCATTACTGGTATATGCTGAATAAGCATTTTATTTATTATTAGTAGGACTTACGCAAAACGAGAGAGTACCTACCACATATTTTGGGCATGGTTCAAAACAGGGTAACAGAATATAGACAGGATAAACAAGATAAAAATCATCCTGTCCATCCTGTTAATCCTGTCAAAAAGAGACTGAATGTTACCCTAAAATAGTCATTTTTGAACCATGCCATATTTTGTCAAGCTAAAAATTAATAAATTATTTGTATCTACTTCAGATACAATGAGTTGGTGAGTTCTGACACCAATTTCTTCCCTTCCATATAATATTTTTGTCTTTGGGAGGGGATAATAATATGAGATACAAGAATTTGATAGTTGAAAGACGGGATGGGCAATTTCGTCTGGTATCTTCAGAATTCCAAACAATGTGGTTGCAGAATATTTCATTAAACCGTAAGGCAATGATGCTATGCTTCCGAATGTTGCAAGATAAGAAAGGTAAGTGGCTATATACTCACAGCACACTTTCTGCAATAGTAGGCAGTAAGAATCGGCAGGCTTCAAGCAGTTATATGGAAGAATTTCGCGATTGCGGAGAAGATATATTTGCATGTTTGAGCCGCAAACGGAAAGTAGATAAAATTGTAGTGGAGGTAGTAGCGGAAGAATTAAAAAAACATCCCTTAGCAAAAACAAAAGAGTTATGTGATGCAGCAAATAGTCATCTTAATCGAGAAGATCTGACAGAGGCAAATATTGATGCAGCATTGGAACAGATACCTTGTAAATTGACACGAGCTGCCTTATCAGAGCAAATATTGTGTTGGTTCATTGGGAATCGTAATTTTTCATTCAATAATTTAGCGACTTTTCCGTATTCGTGAGGCGGTATCTCCACCCCAGATACAGAGGTTTTTTTAGGCATAAAAGGCAACTCAAGATTATCCTACTTAATCA
>JAZDHC010000259.1:0-3800 GCA_043806395.1 Candidatus Desantisiibacteriota bacterium
CCAATACTGTTCGGCACGGTTCTTGCTTGTACTATTCTGATGCAGTCATCATCAGATAGAAACTGGTACTTACCCCAATTTTTGCAGGCCGGAAGCCTGCTACTTATTTCTGCGTTCCATTAACTTGATGTAATTATTCACAATTACACAGTTCAAACAATCACAAACAAGAATCGTGCCGAACAGTATTGGGACAGCGTCTATTTTTTTCAGACTTTTAATAGTCGCTGTCCCCAGTTTCCCCAGGAGAAATGGAGAACAGGGAGAATTGGAGAAAATATAACCACTAATGAACACTACTAAGATACGAATAAGTCGAAAATAAGAAATTTTCGTAAGTATTCGCAGTTAATTAATCAATTTCTCCATTTCCCCATTTTCTCCCTTTCTCCTTCATTACACATCTGAATAGTTACACTGATTCAAAATGTGTGTGAAATGACGGTAGCTGAGTAGTTATAGGAATCCTTTAAATTCCTCTACAGATGAAACGGTTACTGCCTTTCTTAATAAGACATCACATGCCTTAATCCCTTGCAATTTATCGACTTCTTGCTTTAATTCGGGAGAAACAAACCCAAATCGCTCCCCTAAGATTTCAAGAATTCCTTCCTTTTTCCCTCTTTCCATCCCTCTTTCCATCCCTCTTTCTATTCCTTTTTCCATCCCTCTTTCTATTCCTTTTTCTATTCCTAACATTTCTCCTTCTCGTAATATATCCTGATATACTGATGACTGAACCATAATATCCCTCCTCTTTAAGATTTTATCTACTAACGAGGCAGAAAAGTTTATGCCAGAGAGAACCTTTAGTCCTATATAGGCATCTGCCTTTTGCTCTATTTCAAGAATCTCCTCTTCTATCGCATTCCCTGCTTTAGTTATTATCTCCTCACCGCTTTTAGTTGTCTTCATTAAGGGTAAAAGTGGGTATAATCCTTTCATCTTCTTTTCAAGTATCAATTCTGCATCTGTCTCCCACATTTTTATAGCTTTATATTCATGTCGTAATGAGTTCAAATCCCTTATATTTATCTCTGTTTTTGTTCTTATCTCTACGGCTGTTTTCCTTAAAACTATTAACACTGAATATACAGGTAAATGATATTTTTCATAGATTCGATAGGTGTAATCGAGCATTCTGTCTGGAATATCTTTTGTATATTCTGCCTGAAATTCTATATGCAGGATAAATTCTTTTGCATCTTGTTCAACTACTCTCACCAAGCAATCTGTCTGTCTTGTTAGTAGCGGTAATTCCTTGTCTATCTTACTTACATCTATTTTATCTATTAGATTGATTTTTTCATCATCAAGCACAAATCGAATATAATCTAAGATAAACTCATCCGACAGTCTTTTTAATGTTATGTCAAAATCTCCCATAAATCCTCCATTCCTTATTTTGAATAAGTTTCATAAATATTGTATTGTACAGATTTAACAATTAATTATAACATATTTAATCTCTCCTGTCTACTGCTTTTTTGGCATGGGTAATTCCATGGACATAATTCCGGGGACACAATACTCATAATTCCGCATAATTCCGGGGACACAATACTGAATTTTCCCGCATGCATAATTCCGGGGACACAATACTGAATTTTCCAGCATAATTCCGGGGACACAATACTCATAATTCCGGGGACACAATACTGAATTTTCCAGCACCATAGACTTTTTTGGGTAATTCCGGGGACACAATACTGAATTTTCCAGCACCATAGACTTTTTGACAGGATAACAGGATTATCAGGATAATTCAATGATTAGGAATTCAGGTATTAGCCTTTCAATAAAATCCTACGAAGATTAAACTCCAAAAAAATCTCCCCTCTCTAATTTATCCTGTTTCATCCTGTTATCCTGTCTAAATCTTTATCCGTGTCAATCCTCTATTTAAGCATACACTAATTTTTCATGGACAGTTACTTTTGCAGAGTAACCCAAACGATTTAAGAATTCTTCACAGTCTTCCCATGTGATTCCGAATGCCCTTACATCTGCTAATCCTAATCGGCTAATGATTTCCCTTGTGGTATCAAAATCTACCATATCAAATTCAGCATCCATCATCATTAACTCTGCCCAATCAACTAATCCTTTTAGGGTAATCCGATGATCAAGACAATCTGTTATCTTCTGAGCTATATCTTTACTGATAACCTTCATTGAATTTACCTTTTGTGGTGAACATTCATTATTTTTCAAAAAACTGTAGCCTGTGCAATTGAAATTTGCTATTTAGATAATGTAGGGCAAGCTTCCAGCTTGTATACAGGCTGGAAGCCTGTGCTACTTTGTCAAAGCAATTCGTATAGGGGCACCTCTAAAAACCCACTAAAGCCGCGCTGGCAGCGTTGCAAAGCTGCTCAAAATGCTCATTTACCACTTGTAAACTGCGCTTTTTCGCATCTTTGCGCCTTGCCATCATCGACTTGATTGAGTTTTTAGAGGCGCCCTAAACTTCCCGTGGTAAGCTAATGATAAACTCGGACTCTGTCGCCTGCAAGTCAGGTTCTTTATTCATTGTCTCTTTAATGCTCCTCATAATCCTGCGAACCCCGCTTCCCATATCTGTAACCATTTTCATCTTGATTAGAAGATTGTAAATTGTTGGATTGCGTAAAACATGTGATCCCCCTACTTTCATGCTTTCCACTGTTACTGTATTTGGAAGTTTTCCCGGGCTTCGAATCTCAACCCTGTCTTCGTATACTATCACCCGAATCGGGGCATTGATTGTATAATCCCTATGAGCAATCGCATTAACAACAGCCTCACGCAAAGCAACCTCTGGAATTTCAACCCTTGTTTCAGGCTCAAACCCCTTAATTTCATGCTTCTCTGTCAAATAAAGTTTCAAGAATCTGTGAACATCTTCCAACATTTCCGGGATTTTACCAGTCAATTCTTTCTTGTCAGACGGCGGAATTGCAAGATCGTTGCCACGGATAAAAGCACAAATAATTCTTGATGCTGATAAATAATTTTGCGGATTTTTGCCAAAAAACAAAAGACCTGCAACAGTTGGCTTTTTGTCTTCCAGGGCAAGATGAAAATTCTTCAGCAATAAAGACAAATCCTCATCGCCATGAGAAACATAATCAACATACCTCTGTAAAAAATCCTGAAACGCATCCATATTTAAGTCAACATACTGAGAGCTTCCCGCAGCGGTTTCGTCATAAAAAATACTTTTTGACGATTGAAATATCCTTAACAGTTCCTCACGGGAAGCCAGCCTGCATCTATTAGAGGAACGGATATAATACTGCCCATTATTTGTCCGATAGGGTCTCTGGACACCTTTAGGCACATTAATTATCACAACAGTTTTTCCTTCAACAACCAATGTTTCTTGTACCACAGTGATAGGTGGTTCACATCGATTGAAGGCAATATCATCAATTGTAAGCATCAGTTGGTCAACGGTCATAACCCCCTTAATGATACCATCGTCAGAAACCCCAATAATAATTTGTCCACCATCAGTATTGGCAAAACTCACGATACTTTTGGCAAACTCACTATTTTCCTCCATCTTTTCCTTAAAATCAAGATGAAAGCCTTCGCCTTTGACAATTTTTTCTCTTAATTCAAACTCGATCATCGTAATCCCCTATATTTTCAATTTTTCGTTTTGCAAAGAGGTGCTTAGGAGTCAAGAAAAAATAAGTTGTACACCAAGAGCCACTGAGACGCTTGGCTGGCAAGGCGTGAGAAGCGAGCATACTACTGTATGTAAGCGACGAACAACGAAGCCAGTCAAGATGTATCGGTGGCACGACTGTACA
>JAZDHC010000260.1:0-2336 GCA_043806395.1 Candidatus Desantisiibacteriota bacterium
GTAACTTATGATAAACAATGATTCAGTTTTTCCGCTTAATGAAACGATACAAACGATTAACAATCGGCGAAGTATCAGGTCGTTTACTTCTCAGGAAGTATCTGACCAGCAGATAAATATTATTCTTCAGGCTGCAAACACTGCTCCTTCTGCACATAATCAACAATCATGGCGTTTTATTGTAATAAAGGATAAAAAAAAGCAAGAATTGGCTAATCTTATAGTTGCCAATTCAAACAAATTTCCACGACCAGCATCTACCCTACTTCGTATGGCTGCTCGAAGCATTAGTAGTGCAACTGTGGTGATTATTATTGTTAATACAGGTAGTCTTATTGAACATGGGGTAGAGCTTTTTAAGATAGAAAAAGAAATGGCAAATGATTTTTTTCGCACCATGGAGATTCAAAGTTCTGCAGCCGCAATTGAAAATTTACTCTTAGCTGCTACGGCTCTTGGCTTAGCCACAGTTTGGTTAGGTATACTTTTTTTGATTAAAGATGATGTCCTGGAATTTTTAGAGGAACCAAAGGGTGAATTTATGGCAGTAGTTCCTGTCGGTTATGCAGATAAATCTGGCTTGGGACCTAAGAAGCGGTCAATAGAAACGATGATTAAGTATTTAGCATAAGGATACTTACCGCTATCACAAAGCATTTTCATGTACGGGAGAAAAAATAATGTTTGGAATAGGTACACAGGAGCTTATTGTTATTATGATAATTGCCTTAATCGTTGTTGGTCCAAGGAAATTGCCTGAGATTGGCAGGGCACTTGGACGGGGGCTCAGGGAGATTAAAAAGGCTACGGATGATATAAAAAATCAGGTATCTATTGAGATTGAGAATATAGATGATAAGGATATTAAGGAATTAAAGGGGTGAACAAGAGATGGATATCCTTAACTTGAATAATATGCTTAGACCACAGGAAGTAACCAACGAAGAAGAACAACAGCAACAAATGGAAAGAGAAAGGCCAAGACCAAGGGAAGAACAAGAAAATATTCGAGTTAAAAAGCATAGTAGTGACCAGATTGGGAGTATTGCTGAAAAGTATGGTAAGGATAGGGTAACTATCTCCCAAGAGGGACAATATGCGTATCAAGTAGCTGTAGATGTTATTGCGAATATGCAAACACCGCAAGCAGGGGAAGGGGTAATCGCTAAAATTAAGAAAAAACCGGAAGAGAAAAATGAAAAATCAACCATAACTGAAGTTATAAAAGGGATATTGGGAATACAATGAGATATGGAATAATATCTGATATTCATAGTAATTATGCAGCCTTAGATACAGTTTTAAAGGCAATAGGGGCAGTAGATAAAATAATTTGTCTGGGTGATATTGTTGGTTACGGTCCAAATCCAAACGAATGTGTGGAAAGAATAAGGGGGCTTGATGGACTGATACTTGCTGGCAATCACGACCTTGCCAGTATTGGTTGGAAGGATCTGGATTGGTTTAATTCATACGCTAAGGAGGCAATTTTCTGGACAGAGGATCAGCTTAACGCAGAAAACAAGAAATATCTTTCCTACCTTCCAGAGGTATTGTCACAAAAGGATTTTATTCTTGTTCATGGTAGTCTGTATAACTTTACAGGTGAGTATATTGTGACTGGTGCAGAGGCAAGAAGGAGCTTTGAGCTTATGCAGCACAGAGAACTTTTATTGGTAGGACATACTCATCATCCATACATCTTTTTTAGAAAACAAAGACAACCTGTTCAAAGTTTGAAACTTATAGATAATGATGTGCTTTGTCTGACAAAGGATACTCAAAGTATTATTAATGTTGGCAGTGTTGGCCAGCCACGGGATGGGGATGAGAGGGCATCCTTTGGAATATTAGATATGCAGACAAGTGCCAGAGGTGCTACCTCAACTGTAACCATAAAAAGGGTTGCGTATGATATTAAAAAAACACAACAACAGATGATTGAGGCAGGGTTGCCGAGGTATCTTATTTCAAGGTTGGCTATGGGACGGTAGAAAATTATATGCAATCCAATAAAATAGTTGACATTTAATTTGCCACAAAGGCACTAAGGCTCAAAGTTACACAAAGTGTTAATTTATCCTTTGTGCTTCTTGGTGTCTTTGTGTCTTGGTGGCATATGTAAAGTTAATTATTGGATTCCATATAGGAAGATTGTTGCGGAAAATTCATTCAAAAGTATTTGACAAAAAACTAATGGTATGGTATTATATTAACTATTAGCCAAAGAGTATTGAAGGGGAGAAAAAGGTTGCAGAACTTAAAATTAAAAACCTTGAAGATGCTGTAGCAAAACAATCAGCCCAAATCGAAAGCCTGAGTAAAGATTTGAATAA
>JAZDHC010000261.1:0-13292 GCA_043806395.1 Candidatus Desantisiibacteriota bacterium
AGTGTCGCGTCAACTTTGACATGTCGCAACAAATATTCTGGATTCCTGCTTTCGCAGGAATGACAACAATCACCGAGTTGTCATTCCTGCGCAGGCAGGAATCTATCTTTATTTATCCGACACTTGAAAGTTGACACTACAGTAGATCGTTCCTCGCTTTTCCCAAATTCTTCTTCATCTCGTACCCAGCATTGAACATCCAATAACCCCAATGGTGTACCTTCATATTCGCTCAAGCGTTATGACTCCAAGTTCGTTTAATTCACAGCTAACGCTTTTTTGCTCATCTTCACTACCATTATATGCTATTTTTATCGCTATCTTTTCACCATTGTTTACCATTCCTTTATTATAACATATCCCCTTAAAATTGTTCAGCAATATTTGTGGGACATGTTAAGACTCCCCTACCCTTTTCAATTCCCCTCGTCGATTCCTTTTCCATGTATGCATAAGTTCCTCATATTCCATGGTATTTATCACATTTCTTGGCTCAAGCCAGCCCCTTCTTGCAGTCGATACCCCATATTCAAGCATAGAAAGCTCATCTATGATATGAGCATCTGTATTTATTGCAAACCGTATTCCCTGACTCTTTGCCTGCCGAATATATATGTCAGGCAGATCAACCCTTGCAATATAAGAGTTTACCTCTATAACAGTATGTGTTTCTGCCGCTGCCTTAAACAATCTTTCTGTATTAACAAATACATCCCTTCGACCAATTATTCTTGAGGTAGGATGAGCAATAATATCTATTAAGGGATGGTTACATCCCCTGATAAGCCTGTTTGTGACAGCCTTGATCCCATCCTCAAACCCTGAATGAACTGCCCCAACCACAAAATCAAACGAAGAAAGCATGTCCTCGCCTATCCCCAATTCACCATCTTTTTGTATCTCTACCTCAAGACCAATTAAAATCTTAAAGTCATAATCCCTTTCATTAAGATGCGTTATATGTTCAATATAATGATTAACATTCTCAAGTCTAATCCCCTTTCTTTTAGACATTTGATCCCTAAAGTGGTCACAAATACCTATATATTTATACCCTTTCCCCTTTGCCCACTGGGCTATTTCTTCAATTGATGCTGCCCCATCGCTCCAGCTTGAGTGAACATGCAAATCACCCTTTAAGTCATTCATGTTAATTAAGTCAGGGATAGCATTTTCCCTTGCTATATTAATCTCATCATTCCCTTCCCTCAGCTCCGGAGGAATATATTGAAGACCAAGAATATCATATACCTCCTCCTCAGTCTCACAAAGAAACTTTTTATCTGTATCCATTCGATAAAGTCCATCTTCTTTTATCTCGAGTTTTCGTTCATTATTGGCATATTTATTTAAGTTAGAGATATATGTTTTTGACCCAGTAGTAAAATGAAGCAATGAAATAAATTCATGAGAAGATAGCATGCTAACCTCAATCTTTATCCCTTCTTTATTCAAAACAATAATTCTATTTTTTAGCTGCTGGACAATTTTTAATGGCGGGAATCGTCGTAAAAACTCCTTTATCACTAAGGTTGGAATATTTGTCTCCACCAAAAGGTCTATATCGCCAACAATCTCCTTGCCGCGTCTGAGGCTGCCGCTCCATTCCACCCTTTCAACCTCAGGCATCTCTAATAAGCCATAAGCTATACTGCGAGCCATAGGCATGGCAATACCAAGCAATATCCCTGCCTTAGAGGCTAAATTAAGGTTTATACTACGCAAAATATTAATCTCTACCTTGGCATCAAACCCTGGTAGTTTTTGCAACTCATATTTTTTTGCTGCTCGTTCAAGGTCTTCGATACTGGCAATATTTAATGATTGCCAGATAACAGCCACCTTTTTGGCATCCATACATGGAATATCTAAGACATCAAGCAGCCATTTGGGTGTACTTGAGAGTAATTCTTCATGCTGACTTATTTTACCTGTCTTGATCAACTCTTCGACCTTATTAGCAAGATTCATATTTACCCCTGGCAGATCATACAATTTTCCATTCCGATATATGCCAACCACATCCTCTTCCAATCCCTCTATCATCTCTGCTGCCCGATAATAGGGAAAAGCATTATGTGCCTGCCCAAGAACCTCAAGCATCTCACCTGTTCTAAGCAATATCATGGCTATTTCTACATTAGTCATTAAAGCACCTCTTTTTTTATATTCTATCTATGACCTAAAGCTCTCCCTACTTCCCAACACAAAACCTTGAAAATACAGCATCCAAAACATCTTCTGTAGTTATTTCACCCACGAGTATATTTAAGCAAAGTAAGGCATCATGCAAGTCAACAGCAACAAGATCCATGGATGGGTTATTGTTGAATGTGTTCTTTGCCCGAAGAATGGCTGATAACGCCTTTTTTAATGCATCTATGTGCCGAACATTACTCACCATTACCCCTTCACTAATATTTATCTGTCCGTTCAGAAGCAGCCCTTTAATGGCATCCCTTAATCCATCCATCCCCTGACCATTTATGGCAGAAATATGAACTATTGGCTTATCAGGGAATAATTGTTCTAATTGTGCTATGCCAATGACTTCTTCCATATCACATTTATTCAGGACAACAACACATGTTTGTTCCTTCAGCCTTTCTATAATCAACATATCCTCTTGTGTAAGTGAACACGAGGCATCCAATACTAATAGAATAACGGCTGCCCCTTCTATTGCCTTCCATGCCCTTGACACGCCCTCTTTTTCTATAATATCAATTGTTTCCCTCAGTCCGGCTGTATCTGCAATCTTCAAAGGAATGCCAGAAATATCGATTATCTCTTCAATAATATCCCGAGTTGTACCTGGAAGATGGGTAACAATTGCCCTTGCCTCACCGAGAAGGGTATTAAGAAGGCTGGATTTGCCAACATTGGGTCTGCCAACAATTACGCAAGAAGCACCCTCTCTCAATATCTTGCCCTGTCGGGAGGAATTTATCAAGGCTGTTAATTGCCTCTCTATCAATTCAAACCCATCAAATATGGTTGCAATGTCTATTTCCTCCAACTCTTCCTCAGAAAAATCAAGTAATACCTCGATATGAGCAAGCAGGTCGATTAACCTCCTGCGGAGAAGGTTGACATCTCTTGAAAGTCTGCCATCAAGTTGGCTTAAAGCCACTTTAAGGGATGCATCTGTTTTTGCCCGAATAATATCAATCACTGCCTCTGCCTGGGCAAGGTCTATCCTGCCATTTAAGAATGCCCTTCTGGTAAATTCTCCGGGCTGGGCAAGTCTGGCACCCATGAGAATCATTAATTCCAGAATCCCTTGCAGCACAATACTGCCACTATGAGCATTTATCTCCACAACATCTTCACGAGTATAGGTATGGGGACTTCGCATGATAGAAACAAGAACTGTATCAATAATCTGTAGTGTTTCAGGGTGGACTATCTTTCCGTAATGAATAGTGTGGGATTTTGCGGTAGATATATCTATCTTGCCTTGAAATATTTTCGAGATTATATCCATGGACATTGGACCGCTTAATCTGACAATCCCAATACCGCCCTCGCCAATGGGAGTAGATATAGCTGTAATTGTGTTGTGGAACATGGTTAATACCTTTTCTCACCGATTACCGATTACCCGATAACCGATTACCTTTTTACACCAGCGGTGATATTTCCTCTACCAACATCTTTTTTCTGGCATTTTGCTTGATTAACCGCTTAATATAGCTTTCCCATGTTTGTTTTTCGTCTAATTGATGGTAGATATCTTTTATATCTTTTAGATGTTCTGCGGCAAGATGATAATCCTCGCGGCGTTTCAGGGCAATATAATAGTTGATGAGTTTTTTGAAGAGGGAGATAGCCTCTTTTGGTTTTATGGTTTTGGCTGCATTAGCTACCCTGGCAATATCCTTTGTGGATTGATTTGGTGTCATTGCCAGTTTGATGCATGAATTGATATCCCCTTCCTTGAGAAAGGCATTTATTAAGGTATGGCATTTTCCTGTCTTACTCAGGGAAATAAGGATTTTATTTCTGGTGCTTTCCCATGAATGTGTTTCGCTTGATAGTTTTTTTATCTTTTCATAGATTTCAAGGTCATCCCGTTCTTCAAAGTAAGAAATATAGATCTCAAGGGCTTTTTCCCTTTGATTGTGCTTTTCGCATAATTCTGCCAGTTTCTTTTTCATGAGCAATTTCGGGTATTTTCCTGTTTCATCTTCAATGGCTCGATTATAATATCTTATAGCCTCATCTACCCTGCCTATTGATTCTAATTTATCACACAATCGCAAGTAAATACGCCAGGAATCAACCTCTCCTCTGGCAAGGCTGATAAATTTATCATCCTTTGTCTCTCGCTGATACATCTCTAATAAAAGCTCAACTACCTTTTCGCGATCATATTCAATTGGTTTTGCTGGATCATGGTACTCTGATAATTTTCCTTTGCACAGCTCTTCTACAAACTGATATTCCATGTGTTCAGTACAATTATCTACAATAAGCTCCATCATGGAATGAGCAAATCCATGTGTTTCTTTGACATAAATTTCAAATATCTGACTGAACAAATCTTTTTTCGCTTCAAGGGTTTTTAGTGTTCTGGACAGGCATCCGGAATAGATACGAATACACTCTTCCAGAAAATCACTCAATATGCCTGTAGAATCATCAACCACGCCATATCGTTCAAGTCCTTTTAAGATAAGTGCTTGTAATACCTTTGCTGCATCAGGGTAATTTTCCTGAGCCATATAATTGATAGCCATATCATGAAATTTTTTCAGTTTTTCAAGAAGTTCTTGTGTCTGTTGAATGCCAGGTGAAGGAACACGATAAAAATCCTCATATCTTTTACTTTTTTCCTGTGTCGTTTCATAGAGATATTTTTCATCAACATTTAGTTTTTGAATGATACACGGATCATTTTTCACCATTTCTAATAGCATTGTTACTAATTCATGATTAGACTTTTTGGATAAGATAAACTCAATGTTTTCTAATCGCTTGAATGTATTTTGTGCCCGTATCCAGGTATAAAGAAGGGCAAAGGCATGTTTGCAATAACTGCCGCCATAAGGACAGTTACAGGTACTTTGAATCTTTTCTTCTTCCACGACCACTTTTATCTTGTATGCTTCAGGGCCATTTCCACCAATCTCACCAACAATAGTCTTTCCCCAGACCATCTGATTTTTTACTCGATTTTCTCTGGAATAATTGCTGCCAGCTATGCGAGTATGTTCCTGTCCAATCTTTTCTAATTTTTCTTCTGTCAAATCCATAAGCTCTGGAGAAACCTGATATGATTCTGCCATTATAATCTCCTTATTTGGTTTAATAGTTGGATAGTAAGATAGTCGGATAGTTTAAGCATATAAGACATATCAGGCTACAAAACATATCATGTTATAATATACCAGAAATTTTCAAAAATGTCAAGGTTGGATTTTCAGGTCAGCCAAAAAACTTTTTTTAGAATCTTGGTATATATTTGCAAGCCAATAAAATAGTTGACATTTAATTTGCCACAAAGGCACTAAGGCTCAAAGTTACACAAAGTGTTAAGTTATCTTTTGTGTCCCTTGGTGTCTTTGTGTCTTGGTGGCATATGTAAAGTTAATTATTGGCTTGCATATATTCAAATACAATGCTTATACTGCCTCTTCCTTTATCTCTCGCTCTCTCTCTTCCTCTCCATCAAACATTAACATACTTATCCCAAGCTCATTGATATATTGCTTTTGCACATTAAGATCAATGACCTCTATGAGAAATGCCTCTATAACTAAGTATATTTTTGCTTCTCTTCTGAGGCATCCGAGCAATATATCCTTACCCCGTCCAGCAGAAAAATGAATGTGAATATTAGGGGTTTTATCATCCCAAAAAATAGTGCCGATCCCAAATACCTCCCGTCCATCTGCAAAGGATGTCCACACTGGTATTGGCGGCACACTTACCCTTTCCGGACCAGTCACCATCTGCACTTTTTCTAATGCCCCGAGGAAAAAAATCATTCCTGCTTGTATGTTTTCAGTTATAATTAATTCTTTAAGATTTGATAGCAAATCTTCTCTATGATCAAATCTAATAGCAAAAACCCTTCCTATTTTGCCCTCTTGATATTGCATTTTTCATTCCTCCTTTTACAAATACTTGCGTCCATCCTTTTTCCATTCTTTCAGGGTATACAGTATCTTGTAATCTGAAACACCCATCTCGCCAGCAATCTCTTCTACGGTTTGTTCAAGTTCTTGCCTTGTTCTGGCATGAAACATGGCAAAGATATTATACTCCCAATCGACATCTACCCCTCTTTCATAACAATGAGTAATACACGGAAGGGCTGATAGCATCTCCCCTACCCTATCCACATCCTGTGCCTTCACCCTCCAGGCAACCATGGCATTTGCCTTAAATCCGGTTAAGAAATGATTTACTGTTATTCCCATTCTACGGATAAATCCTTGCTGGATATAGCCTTTAATCCTTTCCAGAACCTCTTCCTCACTCAACCCCACCTGCTCTGCTACAACCTGATAAGGCTGGCTGCATGCAGGAAGTTTATGAATCAGGGTCAGTATCTTGCGATCGTATTTATCAAGCATTATACCTCAAACCTCACCCTGATCTTGAATGTTTTTACTGACGGTAGATTGATTATTCTTTCAATCCCTGTCTTTTCCCGTATTTCTTCTATTATTCTGGTCATCTCTTCGTTTGATTTAGCGGCTATAGTAAACCAGAGATTATAATCCTCAGCCACTCTTTGATAATTATGGGTAACCTCAGGATAGGCATTAACAATATCTACTACCTCCCCTATCCTTTCTTCCGACACTTCCATACCGATCAAGGTTGTACTCAATCCAACTGCCTTTGGATTAAGAGAGGCACCTATGCGGCGAATTATCTTGTTTTCCACTAAGGAGTTGACCCTCTGGATAATCTCCTCCTCACCAACCCCTATCTTCTGGGACAATACCCCAAATGGCCGTGAATCTACCGGGAAATCTTCCTGCAGGGCATTCAATATTATTTTATCTGTTGCATCCATTAATTACCTCTATCATCGTATAACACCTCAGGTGTTCAGGCTATAGGCTGAAGGCTGTTAGTCTTTCAGACACACTGCATCAATAATTCCGTGTATTCTGCTTCTTTACCCTACAGCCTAAACACCTACAGCCTATCCACCTGAATAGTTATAACACAAAACAAGCCAGAACCAAACCGGTTCTGGCTTGTTACCATGCTTGGATCAAGAAAAATATGTTACTTCAAAAGTGGTTGTATCGCCATAAAAAGTGGGGCAAGCACCAGTGAGACAATGGACATCAACTTAATAAGGATGTTCATTGCCGGACCCGATGTATCCTTAAATGGATCACCAACCGTATCACCAACAACCGCAGCCTTATGGGCATCTGAACCCTTACCGCCAAGGTTGCCCTGTTCAATATACTTCTTGGCATTATCCCATGCCCCACCGCTATTAGCCATCATTAAAGCCAATAACACACCAGAAACCGTAGCACCGGCAAGCATTCCACCCAATGCCTCTGTACCCAATATGAACCCAACAAGTACCGGAGCAATAACCGCTGTTAATCCAGGGATAATCATCTCCTTTATAGCCGAGCTGGTAGCGATTTTAACACACCTGTCTGTATCAGGCTTTGCCTTCCCTTCCATCAAACCCTTAATCTCTTTGAACTGCCGACGGATCTCTTCAACCATACCTGCTGCTGCCTTACCAACCGCAGTCATGGTCATTGAAGCAATTATATAGGGTATGACCCCGCCAATAAATAACCCAATCACTACCTTAGCACTAAGTATATTAATCACTTGAAGGTTTACTACCTGGCTGTAAGCAGCAAATAATGCCAAAGCAGTAATGGCTGCAGAACCAATAGCAAACCCCTTACCCATGGCTGCGGTCGTATTTCCGAGTGAATCAAGTTTATCGGTAATCTTTCTCACCTCTCCTCCAAGCCCAGCCATCTCTGAGATACCACCAGCATTGTCTGCAATCGGACCATAAGCATCCACAGACATGGTAATACCAATGGTAGCCAGCATACCAACTGCGGCTATAGCCACCCCATAGAGACCTGCAGACTGAAAGGCAACGAATACAGCAACACAAATTGCCAGAACAGGCAGGGCAACACTCTCCATGCCCACCGCAAAACCAGTAATAATATTTGTTGCTGCACCGGTCTTGCAAGAATTAGCAATAGTCTTAACTGGCTTTCCACTGGTATAATACTCAGTAAGCAAGCCAATTGTCACACCAGCCAGACAACCACCTGCTATGGCATAATATACACCTATGGAAATTCCCATAGACTTAATCATGAAAAAAACAACAACCAGCAAAATACCCATACTTACAAAGGATGAATACCTTAAGATAGATGCAGGATCAAGCATCTTGAATATCTTCATAGAGGCTATACCAATAACAGAGGCTATCAGTCCAACCATGGAAACAAGGATTGGCACAGCCATAAGTTGTAGCTGCGTACCCTGTAATTGGGATAACATTTCTTGTCCTGCCACACCAGATAGGGTTGCTGCAATAATAATAGTCGCAACCATAGCACCCACATAAGACTCAAACAGATCAGCCCCCATACCAGCCACATCACCAACATTATCCCCCACATTATCTGCAATAACCCCGGGATTTCTCGGGTCATCCTCCGGGATACCTGCCTCAATCTTACCCACCAGATCAGACCCAACATCAGCTGACTTGGTGTATATCCCACCACCAACCCTGGCAAACAAGGCAATTGATGAGGCACCCATAGCAAACCCATTGATTATTGCCGCTGTTTCAGGCTTGCCAAACAATATGTAAAGAAAACCAATTCCCAAAAGTCCAATGCTCGCTACACATAGCCCCATCACTGAGCCGCCTGAAAAAGCAACCTGAAGGGCAGAAGACTGTCCCTTTGTAGCTGCTGCCTGAGCTGTTCTTACATTGGCTATGGTAGATGCATTCATGCCAAAAAAGCCTGCCAACATGGAACAACACCCGCCGCCAACAAAGGCAATGCCTGTCTGAAGGTTGATAAATTTAGCCAGCAACCCAAAGACAACTGCCACAAAAATAGCAATCACCAGATACTCTGTCCTTAAGAAAACCATTGCCCCAAGATGAATCTGATGGGCAATCTCCTTCATTTTCTCATTCCCTGCATCCAGCCTCTTGATTCCCAAAAAGATGGCCAAGGCAATCAACAAACCGACCACTCCAAAAACCCATGCGTAGCTTACTAAACTTTCCACTTACCTCCTCCTTTTTATGTATAGGCAACCCCCCTTGTGGTTGCCCGATTTGCTGAATAGTTATATTGTAATAGTTCACCGCAGAGGCGCAAAGACGCAGAGAATAAATCAGATTACAGAGCACAGAGGAGACATACTACAGATTTTTCCTCTGTGGCTTTCTGTGTTCTAATTTCTGTTATTTGATTAATTTCCATACTCTGTGTCTCTGCGTCTCTGCGGTTAGTTGAACTTTTACATTATATTATGTTACGCAATTTCCTTATGCAACATCAGCGTAGGTTTTGCCTTACCAAGAGCAACCTCTCTGGTAATAACAACCTCCTTGATGTTGGTTCGAGAAGGAATCTCATACATAATATCAAGCATGGTATCCTCAATCACAGCTCTTAGTCCCCTGGCTCCTGTCTCTCGTTTAAGGGCTATTTCTGCAACTGTCTCAATACAGTCATCAGTAAACCGTAGCCTTACACCATCCATCTCAAAGAATCTCTGATATTGTTTTATCAGGGCATTCCTTGGTTCGGTCAATATACGCATCAGATCATCCTTTTTTAAGGTATCAAGGGCTGCTGTAACCGGGATTCGACCAATAAATTCAGGGATCAAACCGTATTTCAATAGATCATCCGGGATAAGCTGGGATAAAATCTCTCTACCATTTTTTTCCTGTTTTGTCTTGATATTTCCTCCAAACCCAATGGTTTTTTTGCCAATCCTCTGCTCAATAACATCCTCTATCCCAATAAAGGCACCACCACAAATAAAAAGAATATTTGTAGTATCCAATTGGATATATTCTTGATGTGGATGTTTCCTTCCGCCTTGGGGTGGGACATTAGCCACAGTTCCTTCCAATATCTTTAACAATGCCTGTTGCACACCCTCACCAGAGACATCACGGGTAATTGAAGCGTTATTCCCCCCTTTTCTGGCAACCTTATCTATTTCATCAATGTAGATAATCCCCATCTCTGCTTTTTTCACATCAAAATCAGCCACCTGAATAAGCCTGAGCAGTATATTTTCCACATCCTCACCCACATATCCGGCCTCAGTTAAGGCAGTGGCATCTACTATGGCAAAGGGTACATCCAATATCCTGGCCATGGTTTGAGCTAATAAGGTTTTTCCTGAACCAGTTGGACCCAGTAAAAGGATATTACTCTTCTCTAATTCAATATCATTTCGCCGTGAGGTAGAGTAATTTATTCGTTTGTAATGATTATAAACTGCCACAGAAAGTGTCTTTTTTGCTATTTCCTGTCCAATAATATACTCATCCAGAACAGCCTTTATCTCTTTAGGCCTTGGTAAAAAATCAGGATTAAGTTTCCTTACAGATGCCCATTCATCCCCAATTATCTCGTTGCATAATCCCACGCATTCATCACAGATAAAAACACCTGGTCCAGCTACTAATTTTTTCGCAGCCTCCTGACTCTTACCGCAAAAAGAACATGCTACTTTTTCACTCTTATCCCCAAAACGGAGCATAGATTTCCTCCTTATTTTAATTATTCAGATAAGGAAATTCACCGCAGAGACGCAGAGAAACAGAGGGATTAACCACGAAATTCACGAAAAATCACGAAAAAAGAAATTTCGTGCTTTTCGTGCTTTTCGTAATTGTACCCTTATTTATTCTCTGCGTCTTTGCGCCTCTGCGGTGAGTAGTTCCCCTTATTTTTTCTTTGCTTTTTTCAACTCAATTGTTTTTATCTCAGCTGTTTTTATCTCAAGCTTTGGATGATGTATCACATCAGCCGTTGACCGTGATTGAAGAACCTCATCTATTATCCCATAAGTTTTAGCCTCTTGGGCAGACATATAATAATCCCTGTCTGTGCCAAGTTGAACATCTGCTACTGATTGACCGGTATGCCTTGACAGGATAGTATTCAACAAGTCCCTCATTCTCATAATTTCCTGTGCCTGAATATGAATATCCACCGCCTGTCCTTGAACGCCCCCAAGCGGTTGATGGATCATAATCCGTGCATGGGGCAAGGCAAACCTTTTACCCTTTGCACCTGCAGCAAGTAGTAAGGCACCCATACTGGCTGCCTGACCAACACAAATAGTGGCAATATCTGCCTTTACATATTGCATTGTATCATAAATAGCCAATCCGGCAGTTACCACCCCACCCGGGCTATTGATATAAAGGTTAATATCCTTTTCCGGATCATCAGCCTCTAAGAATAATATCTGGGCAATGATAACATTAGCGACATCATCATCAATGGGAGTACCTATAAATATAATCCTTTCCTTTAACAATCGTGAAAAGATATCATATCCCCTCTCCCCTCTCGCATTCTGCTCAACAACCATAGGAATTAACGCCATTTTTCCCTCCAAATTAAATAGTTTACAGTGGTCAGGGATCAGTTGTCAGCCAAGATAGTCTTCTAATAGCTGATCACTGTCAACTGTCAACTGTCAACTGTCAACTGTCAACTGTCAACTGTCAACTGTCAACTGTCAACTGTCAACTCTTCTTGACTCACTACCTCAACCTTTATATCGGCAACATCAATAAGAAAATTTAATATTTTATCTATCAGCATCTCATGCATCCTTGCATCCTTTTTTTCCTCATCATTTAAGCATTCTCTAATTTTTTCAGGTTTTCCTCGAAAATTAGCAAAGACCCATTTTTTATATTCCTCATCACTTACAGTAATATTTTCCTTTAAGGCAATATGCTCAAGAATCAATAATGATTTAAGCTTTTTTTCAGCCTTTGGTTGAAATTTTTGGTGTAATGTTTTCTTATCCATCAGCTCTTCTGGCATCTGGGCACCATGTTGCTGAAAGTAAAAGACAAATTCATCACAAAGAAATGTCGTTTCTTGATCAACCAATGATTTTGGAAGCTGGAAATCACATCTTTCAAGCAAGGCTTCTATAACCTTATCCTTTAATGTCTCTTGAGCTTTTCTATCATTTTCTTTCCCAAGATCCTCTCGTATCACCTCTTTTACATCTTCAATGGTTTCATAATCCCCCATATCTTCAGCAAATTCATCATCAAGTGCAGGCAATTGCTTTTCCTTCAATCCTTTTATTTCAACATTAAAGGTTATATCCGTACCTGCCATCTGTGGATTAATAAAATTCTCAGGCAGAGTGAGTGTAAATGTAGTTTTTTCGCCAATTCCCAGCCCAATCAACTTTTCCTCAAACTCAGGCAAAGAAGTGTCTTTACCTATTTCCATCAAATCATTTTCCTTGCTTTGTCTAACACCATCCAACATATAGTCAAAATCTACAATAACGACATCACCACTCATTATTGGTCTATCATCTACATCTATCAGAACAGCATGTTCATCTTGTAAATATTGAAGTTGCATTTCAATATCAGTATCCTTAACCTCTAATATCTTTTTAATCAGCGGTATATTCCGATAATCTTCAAATTCTATTGTTGGTTTTACCTCTATAATGGCAGAAAATGAAAGATCCTTTTGATCTTCATACTGGATATTAGTAATAGAAGGACGAGATACAGGTTGAATATCATGTTGTTTTATCCCTTCTGCACATGACTCGTTAATAAGTTTCTGAATAGTCTCCTGCTTTACTTTTTTACCAAACCGAGTTTCAACCATATCTTTGGGAACCTTGCCCATCCTGAAACCAGGCAGCTCTGTCCTTGCAATAACAGCATTCAGCTCCTTTTTATATCTTTCCTGTATCATCTTTTCAGGAACAACCACCTTAAATTCAACCTGACAATTTTCCTTATACTCACATTCTAACTGCACAATCTTCCTCCTTATCCTACTATCAATCACTATCTGAATTTTTATGTTATTACTTTACCATATTTTTTGTAATTTGTCAAGAAAATTTAAGGAATATCAGCAATTCTCGGTGAACACATGAAAAATAGGGTTTTCACTTAAAATTGCATATTACTTGGACAAAAATAGAATATATATGTTTTCAGGCACATTTAGCCTGTCATTTCATCCCTCATAGACGACATAAATCTCATCTAA
>JAZDHC010000262.1:0-2262 GCA_043806395.1 Candidatus Desantisiibacteriota bacterium
TTTAATCATTTTCAGGTATGTTCTCTTTCTTTTTTCGTCGCTTACCAGCCAAACTCTAAAATCACTGACCTTCTTCTCAATAGTCTTGATGTCCTCTTCATCACCATCATCATTTAGTCCATTTTTTCCATCAGGCGGGGCGATGCGTAAAGCTTCCCGAAGTTTATCAAACACCTTTACTTTGTCTTCCATGCTGTCGGCCGCCTTTTTTAATTCCTTGTCACCCACCACATCTTCGAGCAACTGATGAACCGCAATGAAGGGTCTCTTGCCTTTCTCCCCCGCCTGAATATCCATGATCTCTTTCAATAAACGATGAATCGTTTTCAATCTCCGATAGAACTCTAAATGTGGACGGTCAAATGGAAAACCATAACCCCCAGACTCGCTTGGTGATTCAAAAGCCCAGTTTATCAGCGTATAAGCTGCAAAAGCCGGCATCTGCTTAAGAAAATCTGTCTTAAACCTGCCGTTGTCTAAACTTGCCTTAAAATCAGCAACCACATCTGAGGTCTGCTCGATCTTTTTTTCAAGATATCTTGCTTTCTGCCTGAGTAAGGCCCGAATATTATGTTTTCTCAATTGCTTGATGATCCTTTGGTAATCTTGCAGCAGTAAATCCTTGCCAATATCTCGCAGGAAATGAAAGTGACAAATGAAATCAGGTAAACCTGCAAATACTTCCTCCACTGCCCTGAGGATGCCAACCCCCATATCGTGAACTAAAGCAATGGGATCACCATATTGCTTCTTGATACCTTTAAAAAATGGAATGAGCAATTCCTTTCTCTCTGAAGGGATCTTTATGTTATCCAGCACTATCTCCGAGATTCCATCAAGGCCACAAAACAGATGAGGACTGTCTCCCTCGCATGTGCCGTCCACGTGGAGGATATATCCTCCCCTCTTTTTCATTGATTGTACCAATTGTTCTTGACTTTCACGATGAGCCAAGGCAAGGTAAATAACAAACCTCCTCCCCAGATAACCTATCTGCCTCTCAGAAATAAAGATATTCCTGGCTACAAGATCTTGCATAATCTCTCCCTCACTGCGACCATGAACAAAAAGCCTCATGCCTATGTGAACAATTATATCAAAGCCATAGGTGCAGTGGGCTGGAACAAGGGCCCGCATCTGTGACGAGGTAAACACCCCCTTGTCATATGGACATTCCAAAACGATCTCCTTGGCCCAAAATGCCCCAATGTCCATAGTCACTATGGTTTTCTCCCAGGTTTTTTGAACACCCAACGACGCTTGGCAATATGGGCAGCTTTCCATTTCAGGGTAAAAGTAGATTGTCGGTCTTTTAGGAAATAAAGCACCGGCACTAACACCACCAATCAACCTCTCAACGTATATTTTAAGCAGCTTTAAGGCCCAGTATCCGGAGTTTTTTTTAAAAGGTCATGTCGATCCAAAAACTCACTAATAACAGGGCGGGATAACTTTAACTTTCGTACTTCAGGCAACCCCATAATATCTTCCACACCAAGGCCATGTTGCTTGATCAACGCAGCAAGAATTATAACCGCATTAGCATCACTAAGCCTCTTTCCGGCAGAAATAGCCGCCATTGATCGATTCTGAACCTGCACCTTGTATCTGCCGGGATCCCCTGAATAGTAAGCGTAAACACCCTCAACTTTCTGCCTTTGTATCCCCGCCACCTCTCGAAAATGATGTAAAAATGATCGAGGCAAAAGATTAACAAGATCTCCTATTTCATTGCCGGTTAGGCCTGAAGGCGAGTTATTGATCAAATGAACCACCGTGTCTCTTAAATTGCCGTATTTGGAAAAGAAGATATTCTTATAAAACCATAACCCATTTTCGTCAAAACGAGTAACCGTAGGCAGAGCATAATATCGGCTGTTCTGATTATAGCTCGTATATGCCTGCCAATGCCTTAGCTTCAATCTTGCAGTTGGTATAGAACACTTTTCAGAGATAATATCAATTGATCAAGAGTAAATACCTTAATATCCTCAAGTAAGTTAATAACACTCTTAAGCTTTTCATCACCGAATTTAATCACATGACCCCCAATTATCAAGTATATGTTTTGTTCTAGATAATAACATATACTTGATAATTGGGGAAGTAAAAAACTACCTTATTTTCATCCAAATCCCTCGATTATGTTAAAATTTGCCCCTCTATACGTAATCATATACTTTATAAATGCCAAACCTGTTAATATCATTCTATAACAATAACAAAGTATTAATACCACCCAACCGCCATTTGCGGACATAG
>JAZDHC010000263.1:0-4340 GCA_043806395.1 Candidatus Desantisiibacteriota bacterium
GTAGTGTCAACTTTCAAGTGTCGGATAAATAAAGATAGATTCCTGCCTGCGCAGGAATGACAACTCGGTGATTGTTGTCATTCCTGCGAAAGCAGGAATCCAGAATATTTGTTGCGACATGTCAAAGTTGACGCGACACTATAGCCTTCCTCATCTTATCCACTGTAGATTGGACATCCTCATCCAACCCCATCTCTTTCATCAATAATCGTCCATGGCCAAGACCTATCTCATCAAGATATTTCTTTGCCAGTTCAATTCTATTTCTGGCTCGTTTATTCCCAATAAGCGACTGACATTTTCCATTCAGACAAGTCAGTACAATTACCCCATCAAATCCTGTTTCAAATGCCTCAAGGATATGAAGCACCTCAAGCCTGCCAGAGCATGACAATTTAATCAGATGAATATCCGCAGCCTCATGCCTTTCAATAGAATTAATATCCTTATCAGAGATACAGTTCTGACAACAAAAGATTACAATTTTTATTTTTTTCATGTTAACTCCCTCACCCTCATCAAGACAAAAAAAAGGTGTCCTCTCTTTCGATAATACACCTTTGTCCTTTCATAAGATTAAATTAATACCTCATTGTATTAGATACAAATAATACCATAAGAGTTGTTTTTTGTCAAGTACTTTTTTTTGATCTGTGATTTCTCATTTTGAACCGCAAGCTTTCAAACAAAAGTGAACCATCCCAAATCTTGTGAAAATCTTGTGTTAATCTATGGTTTTCTGTATTCTCCGTGTTCTCTGTGCCTCTGTGGTGAACAGTTACCAGAAATGTAAGCAAGGGAAAAAGGGGATGCAAATCTCTTCCACCGGGGGCAGATATAATACCTGCCCCCGGCGAATATGAACAATTATCCTTCTAAAATCCTCTCTGCTTCCTCACGACCGGCATCCATAACATAAGGAATACCAGTTACCTTAGCACACTGCTCAGTCAATGACATTAACTCTCCTCTGGTAATAGCATTAAGGTTAAAGCACCTTGCCCCAGCCATGAGTTGCTGCAAACCAACCTTTATCTTCTGGCTAAAGGTGTAGATGCCAAGTGCACCGAGCGGCAGGTCTTTTATCGCATCCTTACCAAGCATGTTGGCCACCTCTTCGTAGCAAACAAATATCTCCTGAACCGTTGACCCAAACTCCTTAACAGAATTTGGCAGGTCTTTATCCTCAATCCACTTAGCCATATTCTTGCCAACCATGCCAGGGATCATGAGTGCCCTGCCCATACACACAGCCTTAACAAACGGGGCACCAATGGCTAATGCCTTAAACACGCCATCCTCGCTGGAGAATCCGCCGGCAAAGGCAATATCAGTAACCCTTTCACCCCTGTCAGTCAATTTCTTGCAGAACTCATAGGCTGCAGCATGAAGATAAAGTGAAGGTACACCCCATTCCTCCATCATTCGCCATGGGCTCATACCTGTTCCACCCGGGGCACCATCAATGGTAAGCAAGTCTATTTTTGCCTTAGAGCACCATTTTATGGCCATAGCCAACTCTCGTAAGCCATAAGCACCGGTCTTAAGGGTAATTCTCTTGAATCCCAGCTGTCGCAAGCGGTTAACCTCTGCATAGAACCCCTCTTCACTAATAAATCCAAGGCGGCTATGTCGCTCAAACTCCTTAATGGCTGTATCCTTGAATGCCTGCTGAATAACAGGGTTTGATGGATCAGGGGTCACAATATAGCCCCGTTTTTGCAATTCTAAGGCGCGTTCTAAGCTATTGACCTTGATCTCGCCACCAATACATTTTGCTCCCTGTCCCCATTTAAGCTCAATGGTATCCAAGCCATGCTTTTCAGATACATACTCAGCCACACCAAGCCTTGTATCCTCAACATTCATCTGAACTAATATCTCACCATAACCCTGATGATATCGTTTATAGGTTTCGATTCGTCTATCCATCTCAGGTGATTTGACAATCTTGTTATTAGAATCAAGTTCAAGACCCGGATCAATTCCGCAGACATTCTCACCGCAAACAAGGGTTACCCCGCTGATAGCCGCACCGGCAGCAAAGTGTTCCCAATTCCTGCGGGCAATCTCTGTTGAACCAAGGGCACCGGTAAAGATAGGTGCTCTCATCTTGACCTTGATATCCCAACCATATTCAGTCTCTGTATCCACGGACGGGAATGTGGCTGTATCCGGATTCCCCTCTATCCCTGCAGGTAATCCATTAGCCCCAAGTGCATAACCCTGGATATTAAGATGTGAGTAATCCTCCGGGTAATTCTTGTCACCACCAGCGGTTATCTCACCAAATGGACCTGGATAGATAAGCTCCCTACCACGAAAGCTTGCCTTAAATACCTCACAATTTCCACGACAGCCATCCACACATCGGGTACACAACCCACTCATGGGTACTACGCTTTTTGAACGATTGGCTGTTCGCGTAGCATCATTTGCATTCGGTTGCTGTAAATTCATTCTTTCCTCCTGTCTTAATTTAGGACACAAAATTGTATCCTTCTATCTTATTGTTGAACTAAGCCACAGTAGTGACAGTAATTCAACCCAGAATTGTGTGTCGGCTACAGGTGTGTCCGTGCAACATTTTTCTCCACGCCCTGCTCCACACGAATTCTTATTATGTTAGACCCCATTGTCTAACCATTAATCTAACACGCCATTGTATTAGATTAACCCTCAATCTCATTAGCCAGAATAATTGCCTCTGCAATCTCCCGCATAGACTTTCGTAGATTCATGGATTGGTGTTGGATTTTTTTATATGCTTCATCTTCTGAAAACCCTTTATTCTTTATCAGGTTTAGATTATCTCCCTGACCATTTCCTTTACATATTGAGCAATTGCCGGGGATGCAGTCAAACCCGGTGATTCGATACCAATAAGATTAATCAGTCCTGGCAATCCCCTTTCCTCTTCATGCCTGATAACAAAATCCCTCACCTGCTGGCAGCCTGGTGACTGAAGCTTTGGCCTTATACCAGCCATATCAGGCATAATGTCCCGTTCCTCAACAAACGGCAGTATGGGCTTTATCCCATCATAGAACTCCTTTCTATGGGATTCATCTACCTGATAATCAATCTTCGGCACATAAAAGGCATTTGGTCCAAGCCTGACCCTTCCCTGTAGATCCGCCACAGTATGTATCCCAAGTCCACCGGGTGTAGGTAGAGGATAGATAAGGTGCTGTATAAGCTTATGCTTTCCCCCTACCAACCTGAAATACTCTCCCTTGCAATAGTGAAGGCGATAACCCTCGACATCAATATCAATCCCGGCTAAGGCAGCTACCTTGTCTGCTTCAAGCCCTGCAGAGTTAATCACTATCTGGCTTGAAAATGAAAAGGACTCGCCATCGCTATCCTGCACACCTATCATATACCCTTGATCATTCCTGGCAATGGATGTAACCTCGCATCCATAAACCATGGTAACCCCTTTTTCTCTTGCTGAAAACTCGAGATATTTCATCAGGCTATGGGTGTCAATGATTCCAGTAAACGGTGACCAGAGCCCGGCTCTGGCCTTAATATTCGGCTCCATCTGTCTTATTTTATCAGATGAAACCATCTCCAGCTCCTCTACACCATTTTTTCTGCCCCTGGCAAGCAGCTTCTCAAGCTCTTTTATCTCTCCATCATTTGCAGCCACAATTAGCTTGCCTATTTTTTGATGAGGTATCTGCTGCCTGTGACATATTTGATACAGCAGGTGATTCCCTCTGACGCACAACTGTGCCTTCAACGAGTCTTTTTCATAGTAAATTCCGGCATGGATAACCTCGCTATTGCGACTGCTTGTCTCCTGTCCAAAACATGGATGTTTTTCTATCACCACCATATCCTTAACAATATCGCTTATCTCAGCTGCAATAGATAAGCCCACTACGCCAGCCCCAATGATAGTTACGCTTGTTTTTTCCATATTATTTTCTCAGGCAGCAAAGCTTGTAATTCGCTGCAGATTTTCTCAATTACATTCCATGTACATTTCAATCCCCTGGGGGATATGCATTGTGGTACAGGATTCTTATTCTGCAGGTAAGATGCCTGCACCACAACTCACTTGAGTGTTACCCTAAAAGAACTCTGGTTGAACCATACCACATATTCCATTTGCTCTATCATGGTATTTGTCATCATGGCTTGAACCCTGCTGACTTTTTCAACTTCATCCTTTTAACCGCTCCTATAATAAGTAATTGCTCAATAAAGTGTGGAACTCGCAATGCCACTACTAAATGTGTAAGATAGAGATTTGCCACTAAGACACCAAGACACTAAGAAAACACTAAGAATATCTTCCTTTGTGTATTCCTTCGTGCCTTTGTGCCTTT
>JAZDHC010000264.1:0-4578 GCA_043806395.1 Candidatus Desantisiibacteriota bacterium
GAAGATGGACCGTAGGGGTAGACCTGTGTGTCTACCCAAATAATTGGGCGAACACATAGGTTCGCCCCTACGAACCTGAACAACGCAGCTATCGTTGATTAAGACCAGCGAAAAACACAATTTATGACATTGCTGAGTATAACTACTTTGACACTGATTCAGTAGCTATGAACACATCTCCAACCTACCCTCACTTTCTTGTTGACTTCAAGCCATAAAGCTGCTACAATATCATAATTAACAGAATTAGGACTTACGCAAAATGAGAAAATGGTGTTTTGCGAGTCCTACGATAACAATGTAGAGGAGGGCTTCAGCCCTCCAATGGATGGAAGACTGAAGCCTTCCGCTACTCGTGGACGGCAAATGAGAGAGTACCTACTGTTGCGTCAACTTTGACATGTCGCAACAAATATTCTGGATTCCTGCTTTCGCAGGAATGACAACAATCATCGAGTTGTCATTCCTGCGCAGGCAGGAATCTATCTTTATTTATCCGACACTTGAGAGTTGACACTACACTACACATATATAGTGTTATTGAAAGGTGATGGCTACCAAATATGACGATCAAAATGGTGTTTTGCGTAAGTCCTAATAAAGTGTTAATTTATCTTTTGTGTCCATTGGCGTCTTTGTGTCTTGGTGGCATATGTAAAAGTTAATTATTGGCTTGCATATAAATTACAAGGAGGTAACTTATGAGTATCAAGGATGATATGATATTGATGGCTACACAAGCCAAGCAGGCTTCCAGAAAATTGGCAAACCTGTCCTCTAAGGTAAAAAATGATGCCCTGCTGGCTATGGCTAAGGCATTGGAGGATAACTTAAGGCAAATCATGGAAGAAAACAAAAAGGATTTGGCATATGCCAAAGAAAAGGGAATGCCTGCTGCCTTGGTAGACAGGCTTAGCTTGAATGAAAAACGAGTAATGGCTATGGCTCAAGGCTTAAGGGATATTGTTGCCCTGCCTGACCCGATTGGCGAGGTTACTTCTATGCAGCGTAGACCAAATGGGCTTCAGATTGGCAAGATAAGGGTGCCTTTGGGGGTAATTGGTATCATCTATGAGGCAAGACCAAATGTTGCTGCAGATACTGCCGGATTATGCCTGAAGTCAGGGAATGCGGTTATCTTACGCGGTGGGAAAGAAGCGATTAACTCAAACAGGGTGATTGCCAATATCCTTAGTGAGGCAGCTACGGTTGCAGGTGTACCTTCTCACAGTATTTCCCTGATTGAGGATACTGACCGTCAGGCAGTTCGGGAATTGGTGAAATTGAATGGATTAGTGGATGTTATTGTCCTTCGTGGCGGCAAATCATTAATCGAGGCAATTGGTACAGAGTCTTCTGTGCCAATCATCAGCCATGGTGCGGGTAATTGTCATGTATTCATAGACGAAACCGCTGATGTATCCATGGCAATGAGGATTGTCTTTAATGCTAAGGTGCAAAGGCCAGGGGTGTGTAATGCTATGGAATCATTGCTGGTGCATAAGGATATTGCCCGAGAATTTCTGCTTTCCATGATTGATCAGCTTAAATTGGCAGGGGTAGAGGTGCGGGGTTGCGACGAGACAAGGGGTATTGCCCCTGATATTCTTGAGGCAACAGAAGAGGACTGGGGCAAGGAATACCTTGATTTAATCCTCTCGATAAAGGTTGTTTCATCATTGGATGAAGCTATTGAGCATATCCATAAGTATGGCTCATCCCATTCTGAGGCAATTGTTACCTCATCATACGCTAATGCCAGAAAATTTTTGCAGGAGGTAGATGCCGCTGCGGTATATGTCAATGCCTCCACAAGATTTACAGATGGAGGTGAGTTTGGGTTGGGTGCGGAGATGGGGATAAGCACTCAGAAATTACATGCCCGTGGGCCAATGGGGCTGGTAGAATTGACAACTACCAAATTTATCATCCTTGGGGATGGACAGATTCGGGAGTGAGATTCACCACGAAGACTATTGTAGCGGAGGTCTTTAGACCTCTCATGATGGTAGTGAAAATGGAAGGCTGAAGCCTTCCACTACATAAAGCACATAAAGGAGAAGAAAAATCATGCAAGTTGAAGGAAACATCATCTCATTATTGCTCAAGACAGAGGGGTTGTTGAATGGACACTTTTTGCTTTCATCCGGGTTGCATTCAGGAAAATACCTTCAGTGTGCCAAAATTCTTCAATACCCTATCTATGCCACCCATCTTGGGGCATCCATAGCCGGGCGGTTTAAGAATCAAAAGGTTGATGCGGTTATTGGTCCAGCTATAGGTGGGATAATTATTGCCTATGAGGTTGCAAGGGCACTTGGGGTAAGGGCATTGTTTGCGGAAAGGGAAGGGGAAAGAATGACGCTTCGACGGGGATTTGAGATAAAAAAGGGTGAACGGATTGTGGTTGTAGAGGATATAATTACCACCGGAGGCTCTGTCCATGAGGTTGTCAGGCTTGTTCAGGGGATTGGTGGTGAGGTGGTCGGGATTGGGGCATTGATTGATAGAAGCGAAGGGATAACCATTGCCGGCATAAAGCCTGTTGTCCTTTCCTCCATGAAGATAGAAACATATGATCCTCAAAGCTGTCCATTGTGTCGGGAGAAGATACCGTTGGTAAAGCCGGGGAGTAAGCAAGTGATTGGGTAAAAAATCGGATATGGCTTAACAACAAGGGAGGAAAATCATGAATTGGGAAAAAATTCAATTATCTAATATCGGATGGCAGGACATTATCTCTGATGAGGTTAAAATCTCGCCGATATTGGCAAAGATATTAGCAGCTCAGGGGGTTACTAAATCAGAGGATGCTAAAAGGTTTCTGTATCCTGACCTACAAGATATGCACTCACCATCTTTAATGAAGGGTGTGGAAAAAACAATCAACCGTATACTTCAAGCTGTAGAAAATAAGCAGAAAATCATGATCTATGGGGATTATGATGTTGATGGTATTACGGCTACTGTTTTGTTTGTTCGGGTATTGCGAAGCATGGGAGCAGAGGTGTTATCCTATTTGCCCAATAGATTTGTGGATGGGTATGGATTGAGTACACAGGGAATAGATTATGCAATATCTAACGGCGTCTCACTTATTATCACGGTTGATTGTGGTATAAGTGCACACGATGTGGTTGACTATGGCAATCAACTCGGGCTGGATATAATTATTACAGATCACCATGAGCCAAAGGATATTTTACCCTCTGCTTATGCAATTGTTAATCCAAAACAGGCGGGGTGTTCCTATCCGTATAAGGATCTGGCTGGTGTAGGGGTTGCCTTAAAGATAATCCATGCCTTGATGCAAACAACAAATGTTCCGGTATCTTTTACTGCTCTTCTGGCACTTGCGGCTATAGGTACGGTGGCTGATATTGTGCCAATTACTGGTGAAAACAGGATTATTGTCAAGCATGGATTAAAGATTCTATCATCTACAAGGGAGCCGGGGTTGGTATCCCTTCTTGAGGTTTCCGGGATACGGGGGAAGGTGATTGATACAGCAGATGTTGGTTTTAAGCTGGGTCCACGGCTGAATGCCTCTGGAAGGATGGAGGATGCTGCTCTCTCTCTGGAGCTTCTTCTTTCTATCTCGCATCATGAAGCCATAAGATTGGCAAAGATATTGGATGAGAAAAATACCCTCAGACAACAGATTCAAAAAGAGGTCTTTGAAGAGGCAAAACAATTAGCAGGGCACAGGGATAATAAAAAGGTGATTGTAGTGGCAAAGGATGATTGGCATCAAGGAGTACTTGGCATTGTTGCCTCAAAGTTGGTTAATGAGTATGGATGCCCGGCTATTGTTATTTCCTATGATAATGAAAATGGGAAGGGATCTGGCAGAAGCATACCACAGTTTCATCTGTTAAATGGATTGACAAAATGTGATGGATTTCTTCAAACCTATGGCGGGCATAAACATGCAGCAGGTCTTAGTATAAAAAAGGAACAGGTTGATGAATTTCGTAAGGCAATAAATGTATATGCAGATGAGGTATTAACTGATGAGGATATGGTTCAGGCGATAAATGTGTTTGCCGTTGACCTTGAAGAGGTAACCCCTAAACTTGTCTTTGAACTGGAAAACCTCCTGTCTCCATTTGGCATTGGCAACCCTCGCCCCATTTTTTCATCCTCTTCTGTGGAAATTACTGATATGCCAAGGATAGTAGGGAATAATCACATTAAGATGAAAATTTCCTCCGGCAACCGGCAGATAGATACTATTGGCTTTGGTTTGGGTGAGGTATGGAATTCCATATCTGCTAATCGAAAAAAGCTTCAGATCGCCTATCGTCCCCAGATGAATGAATGGGATGGGATGAGTACGCTGCAGCTAAGTTTGAAAGATATTAAGGTGGGGTAATGGGGCTAATAAGAGGGGTAAGCGTTCAGCCGTCAGCTTTCAGCATTCAGCCAAAATCAGGAAAATCGGGACGGTTCACCTTTGTTTGAAAGCTTGCGGTTAGTTGAGAGTGCAATATTCCCCCTTAGAAAAGGGGGTTAGGGGGTTGTATTCTGTAGATGATGTCCCCTTGCCCGAAAGGAATCATATGAAAAACGATGAAA
>JAZDHC010000265.1:0-16432 GCA_043806395.1 Candidatus Desantisiibacteriota bacterium
CCGCAGAGACGCAGAGTCGCAGAGAATTTTATATGCTTCACTCAGCGTTTCTTCTCTGCGACTCTGCGTCTCTGCGGTGGAAAAATATCAAAATGAGAATTACTACCATTGCGTCAGTTTAAGGTTGTTGAGACACTACAGTCTTCCTCCATCTTTCCCCTTCAGACAAGCAGAGAGCCTTGAGGTTAAGGACAGTATCCTTTCTGCTGCTGCCTCTGATAATGCCCCTGTACCACAACTTGGGGTAATGATTACATTTTCAATTAATGCCTCTTTTGAAATAAAATCATGGCACAAGGATGAAATCCCATTATTAAATCGCCCAGTTAATGTTTCTATTGATTCCTTGATAATATCTTCAACGGTAGGGACTATTCCCCAGGCAAGTATCCCACCACCCGAGAGAAAATGTTTAAGGCTTTCTGGATACAGGGATAAGGTATCAGCAAAGTTGTAGGCATCAAAGCTTAGAATATCTACCTCTGTTTCCAGCAAGACAGACCAATCTGTATTTCCACAACAGTGGATACCCACCAGACCCCCTAACTCTTGAATGTTGACAATAATCTCATTTAATGCCTGAATAACCATTTTTTTGTTTAATGGCACATGAGCAGAACCAAAGGCAGAAAGATATGGTTCATCTAAAAATATGATCCCTTTTAGTCCAAGCTCCCTGAACTTGGTTAGTTGCCAGCATGCCTTCATGGTTAATCCCTTGATAATGGCATCAAAGAGTATCTCATTATAAATAACAGGTTTACCAGTTTCATCCTGAACCGTTAAGCCAAAGCTGATAGGACCAGTTATTTGTCCCTTGATAAATCTTATGCTTTGGGGTATCTCCTTTTTTAGAATTTCCATCATGGTGTGGAATCCTGCACTGTATTTTTTTGTTATCTCAAACAGAGAGATATTATTTGATAGATATTTTTCGTAGAAACTCTCAAGCTCAGCCTCCATATTCTTTGAGGTGTCAAAAAATATTTTCTTGTTTTCTATATCAAGATTTACACATGGAAGCCCTTCAGAGTATTGGACATACATATTTTCCAAAAAGCCTGTTTTAGGTAATTGGGGCCAAACAGGTATCTGGGTCAGATTTTCTAATATCATCCGACAGGCTGTCTCTGGGTTTTGATGTGGAAAACTTCCAATTGCAGTAGCTAAGTAATTGTCGTGAAGATTCATGTTGTCTCCTTTAGGAATAAGTCCTACAGGACTTATAAGACCTATTATAGTTTACTATACAATGCAATAGCCTCAGGATAAACCTGATGTTCTATTCTTAACATCCTTTCAGACAGGGATTCCACGGTATCATCCTCAAACACATCCACTGCCCTTTGCATAATAATTGTCCCGGTATCCATACCCTCATCCACCACATGTACGGTTACACCAGTAATCTTTACCCCATATTCAATTGCCTGTTGTTGAGCATGTAAACCAGGGAATGCTGGCAATAGTGCAGGATGAATATTCAGGATACGATCCTTGTAAGCACCGATAAAACAGGGTGTTAAAATCCGCATAAACCCCGCTAAAACAACTAATTCCACCCCATTTGCCTTAAGCTGACTAATTACTTGCTGCTCATAATCTTGCCATGATGGAAAATCTTTTGGGTTAATGAACAGGGTTTTAATCCCTGCCTCATCTGCCCTTTCCAGGGCATAAGCATCCCTTTTGTTGCTTATAACTATTCTGATAGTTGCGTTCAACTTACCATCATTGATGGCATCAATGATGGCTTGAAGGTTTGACCCCCTTCCTGAGACTAATACACCTAATGATACGATTGCCATTTGTTTTACTCCTTCCATTAGGATACAATAATCCTATGGATTTGTCAAGGAAAAAATGCAAAATTTATCAAGCTGTTACAATTAAAAAAATTTACCCTTACAATTCTTGTAGAATTTTCACTTGACAATTTCTCAGAAATGTGTTAGACTTCAAACTTAAAGGGAAGGGCAGGTGCAAGACCTGCCCCTACAAACAGGTGATGTTTTATGATAGATTTACATACTCATTCACTGCTTTCTGATGGGATACTTTTACCCTCAGAGTTATTACAGCAGGCAAAAGTCAGGGGAATATCAACTCTTGCCATTACTGACCATGTTGATTTGTCAAACATTGACTGGGTGATACCACGGCTTGTAAGTGTTTGTGGGCATCTAAAAGGACAAGGGGTTTGCCTTATTCCAGGGGCAGAGATAACCCATGTTCCACCAGAATTAATTGCCTCAATGGCTAAAAAGGCAAGGGAGTTAGGGGCAAAGATTGTGATTGTTCATGGTGAAACAATTGTTGAACCAGTACCGAGGGGAACAAATCTGGCAGCCTTAAACAGTGATATTGATATTCTTGCTCATCCGGGTTTATTAACCCAGGAAGAGGCAGAGTTAGCAAGGCAAAGGGGTATTGCCTTAGAGATTACCGCGAGGAGAGGACATTGCCTCACCAATGGGCTTGTGGCAAAGATGGCACTCTTGACCGGGGCAAGGCTTATCTTGAATACAGATAGCCATACAGATACAGATTTGATTACCATGGAGGAGGCAGAAAAGATTGCCCGTGGGGCAGGGATAGAGGATTTTAAGATGCTGATAAAAAATTCAGAGCAGATTGTTGCTAAATATAAGGAGGATTAGATGGCAAGGTATTTGATTACAGGAGGAGCTGGATTTATTGGTTCCAATATTGCGGCAAGGTTGGTTAAGGATAAAGAACAGGTCAGGATTATAGACAATTTTTCCACAGGCAAAAGAGAAAATATTGCTGAATTCTTGAATGGTATTGAGGTTGTAGAGGCGGATATATTTAATCTCGATGCTGTGAGAGAGGCAGTTAAGGGGGTAGATTTCGTTTTTCATGAGGCTGCATTGCCTTCAGTTGCCAGGTCAGTAGCTGACCCGATAAGGGCAAATGAGGTAAATATTACCGGTACATTGAATATTTTAGTTGCCTCAAGGGATGCAGGGGTAAAGAGGGTAGTTTATGCTTCATCATCCTCAGCCTACGGAGATACCCCAACCCTTCCAAAGAAAGAGGATATGAAAACTTCTCCGCTTTCACCCTATGCTGTTACCAAATTAACTGGTGAGGAATATTGTAAGGTTTTTTATTCCCTGTATGGGTTGGAAACCGTAGCACTGAGATATTTTAATGTCTTTGGTCCCAATCAGGATCCTACTTCCCATTATTCTGCGGTAATACCAAAGTTTATTACCCTGATGCTTACAGGAAACCAGCCAACAATATATGGGGATGGGGAGCAGTCAAGGGATTTTTCCTATATAGATAATGTTGTTAATGCCAATCTCAATGCTACCGTAGCAGTTAAGGGGATAGGAGAGGCATTTAATATTGCCTGTGGGGAGAGAATAACCTTGAATGTACTCTGTGAAAAGCTGAATAAAATATTGGGCACAGATTTTTCACCAATATATGCAGATTCTCGACAAGGTGATGTGAGGCACTCCTTAGCTGATATATCCAAGGCACAGGACTGTCTGAAATATTTTTCATCAATCAATGTAGATAAGGGGTTGGAGCTGACTGTGGAATGGTATAGGCAGAGGCTCAATCTTAGCTGAAAATATAGGCGAGAAAAGGCACAGAGAAGAACAACCCCCTAACCCCCTTTATTAAGGGGGAATATTGTCCCCCCGTTGGACTTATCATCTTAAATTGTATAACAAAAGATATGGGACACGATGAGCCGTTGGCGGGGGCAGGGGGAGAGGGTAAGGCGAAGAGAATTTCATCATGAATGAACAAAGAATAGAAAAATATTGTCATACTATTATTGAATATGGCTTCTTGGGGCTTCTCTTAGTAGTTCCCCTTTATTTTGATGCGCAAGCCAGCGGTGTTTTTGATACTACCAAGATAGCAGTCTTGCGGTTTTTTACTATAATTATCCTGACCGCATGGTTAGTCAAGGCTGTACTTATTGGACATGTATTTGTGCGAAGCAAATTGGACATGCCAGTATTGGCTTTTTTCTGGGCAAGCATTCTCTCTACAATATTCTCTGTGTATCCTTATACAAGTCTGGTTGGAGCATATAAGCGGCATGAGGGGCTAACTACAACCATAAGCTATATTCTTCTCTTCTTTGTAGCCACCAACTTTCTTCACAAAAAAGATTTATTTAAAAAGACAATCTATGTTATCTTTGCCGTGGCAACCATCTCATCTATTTATGGTGTGCTGCAAAAATTGGGCATGGACCCTACAAATTGGGCATCAAATGTCAAAGATAGGGCTGTTTCTTTCTTTGGCAATCCCATCTTCTTTGGTGCCTATCTTTGCATGACCATTCCTCTAACACTGGGCTTTTTTCTCAAGCAAAGGCAAGGGCAAGGGCAAAGGCAGATACTGCCTGCTAAGAAAAAGACAAAGGGAAAGGCCATTGTTGCTATGCCTTCTACAAAGGGGAGTCAAGCAGTATGGTTGTATGGGGTTATTCTATGCCTGTCGTTTGCCGGTGAAATATATGCCATGAGTCGTGGGCCATGGGTAGGTTTATTCATGGCTATGGTTTTATTTGGTATCATGTCCGGGAAAAGAGTGCTATTTGAAAACAAGGTGAGACTGGGTATTATATGTGCGGTTTTTGGTTTACTTATATTGTCTGCCTCTGTTGGTCCTCACTCTATTTTTGAGAGAATTTCTTCAACGGTGGCAATAAAAGAGACCGCAACTGGTGAAAAAAAGGCTGAGATTACTGGTGGGGCGGGAAATCGGCTCAAGATATGGGAAAGGTCAGCTCATATTATGCTTGATTATCCTGTATTTGGGATTGGGCTGGATTCCCTGAAGTTTGTTTATACCAGATACAAGACCCTGCTTATGGAAAGTCTGGAAGGGCATAATGTTGATTATGATCGTTCGCACAATGAATTCTTTGATATAGGTGTTATGCGTGGGTTTGTGGGATTGGGTGTCTACCTTTGGTTGTTCTTTTCTTTTTTCTTTCTTTGCTGGAAGGCACATCAAGGGATGAAGGATTCAAACGAGCGGTTGGTGCTGCTTGGTATTTGTTCGGCTGTTCTGGCATATCATGCTCAAAGTTTTTTTGCCTTTGCTGTTTGTTCGTTTACCATCATCTTTTGGACACTGATGGGAATGGGCATGGTACAGGCAGGATATATTACCATACCACAGGAAGTGAAGAGGCAAATAGGAAAAATTTCTCCTGTCAGATATGGTTTAAGTGGCTTAATTATTGTCATGGGAGTATTTCTTTTCTATTTAGCCCATTTTCCATATAAGGCAGATATATGCTTTCGCGAAGGGGAGAGGGCTATTAATGAGAACAACTTGGATAAGGCATTGGAGATGTACGAAAATGCAGTGAAATTCAATCCATGGGAACGGCATTATTATGGGGAGATTACCTTTACCTACTACAAAAAGGCTGCATCTATCCCCATGGAAGACAGAGATAAAAAAAAGGAGTGGATACAGAAGGCATTTAACAGGATAAGCGATGCCTTTGTCTTAAATCCAAATGATGGTTATTTTTATAATATAATGGGTGCCATCTATGCCTTAGCCTATGATGTGGATGGAAGGGAACAGGATAAACAGATGGCATTTAAGTCTTACAAGACAGCATTGAAGTACAATATTGTTTTTGCTGAGCCACACAATAATATGGCAGCACTATATTCAAAACTTAACCAATATGAGGATGCTCTCAGAGAATACAAAAGTGTTGTAAGGATAATCCCTGACGATTTTCAGTGTCTAAGCACAATTGGTGACATATATTTTAAGATGGGACAGATGGATAAGGCAATCCAGTGGAATCAGAAGGCATTAGCTATAAATCCAAATCTTTCCAGAGCACTCCATCGGCTGGGGGAGATATATTTCTCCATGGGAGCATATCCATCCTCTGCCATGTGCTTTAAGCGAATAACTGAGGTAGAGCCGTCCAATATTAGTGTGCATACTGACCTTGGGGCAGCCTTGCTCAGGGGTGGGAAGGTAAGGGAGGCTCGGGAAGAGTTTGAGTTTGTCCTGAGTCATGAGCCAGGGAATATATATGTTCGAGGGATATTAGGGTCGCTTCCAATGTAAGTGTAAGGAATAGGCAATTAGGCTGTAGGCTGAAGACTGTTAGTTTGAAAGACGCGGACTACATCAATAATTCTGTGTTTCTGTTCCTTCACCCTACAGTCTAAACATCTACAGCCTATCTACCTGAGTAGTAATGGATAAATTTTCATGGCAAAAAAAACAAAACAAAAATCAAAAACATTACAAAAAACAGAAAAACCATGGATGCCACAGGAACAAGCAGTTGAGGCAATTCCAGTAAAGGATAGGGAATACCTGTGGGGGATATTGCTCTTTCTTGGGGTGCTTGGGTGCTATCTGCATGTGGTTACGCCCACCGTTTCTTTTAGCGATAGTGGTGATTTTATTACCTGTGCTTATACGCTGGGCATTGCCCATCCCACAGGGTATCCTACATGGACAATGCTTGGGCATTTGCTTACCTATCTTCCTCTGTCAAACATCGGGATGCGGGTTAATCTTTTGCCTTGTATCTCCGGTGCCTTAGCCGTGATGCTGGTTTATTTTTGTCTGCTCAAACTAACCAGAAAGGTAATAATAGCTATTGCTGGAGCAGGTGCTTTTGCTTTTTCCTTTACTCATTTCAGGGTATCGCAAATAGCAGATGTATATTCGCTTTATGCTGCTTTTGCCACTTTAATTATTCTCACCCTGCTTGTTTGGCGTGAGACCAGAAAACCATTTCACCTGTATCTTGGGGCATTTGTTTATGGGCTTGCTTTTACCAACCATCTTTTGATCATTACCCTTTTTCCGGCAATATGTTATCTGATCTGGGCAATAGACAGAAAAGCCTTGTTTTCTGTCCATACCATGGGCAGAATGACCCTGTTCTTCTTTTTGGGTTTGATTCCATATGTGTATTTACCTATTCGTGGATTTCAGCATCCCTTGATTGACTGGGGAGAACCTACCACCATCACCAGCTTTTTGCGGCTTATTACTGGTGGAATCTACAAAGGGAGTATGCTTAAGGATACTGCCTCTTCTGCCCAACTTATGGAAATGTGGAGTCATCATCTTTACCTTCTGGCTAAACAATTTACCCCTTATCTTTTGCCTTTAGTCTTATTGGGAGTATGGAAACTCTATCGAAACAGTTTGCGAATTTTAATATTTCTTGGACTTATCTTTTTGTGTAATACAATCTATTCGCTTGGGTTACAAAAGATTCTTGAGGGATTAATAGATGATGAATCATATCATTTGCCCTCATTTGTGGTGATGTCCATATTAATGGGATATGGAATGCTAACAGTATATGACTGGACTTGGCCAAGGATAGTAAAAAAGATTGTCCGTTGTCTAATGCCTTTAATACCAATTATTCCCTTGATTACCTACTATCATCAGGCAGATGTGAGTCGCTATTTCTTTGCCCGTGACTATGGGATGAATATACTAAGGCATCTTCCAGAAAAGGCAATGTTGTTTAATCAGGTTGATTACAATGTTTTTCCCTTATGGTATCTTCAATATGTAGAAAATGTCCGATTGGATGTGCCAGTATTTAGTGTCTTGTTTTTAACCAGACCATGGTATGTGGATAGAATGCTCAAACTCTACCCTGAGGTAAAATTAACCTGCAAATCAACCGAACCCTATGGACAGATATTTTCTAATATCATCAATAATAATGTCAATGATTATCAAATCTATTTCACCCATGACTTTGCTACACAAAGGGATGCAAATGCCCCAATGCCTCAGGAGGCTGTGAAAGAGGGCATTCTGTACAGCTTGCAAGGCAAGAGCACAGGAGAAGAATTACCATACAACTATCGTGGAATATTTGACTCACATATTTACAAGGAGGTCTGGGCTAATGAGGTCACAGGTGTTTATGGATATTATTATGCCTGGCTGGGACAAGATGCTCTTCAGAATAACGAGTTTCCAAAGGCAATCAGTTATTTGAAAAAGGCAATGAAATTTGACAAAAACAATGTGTCTTATTACCCCAACCTTGCCCTTGCCTACAATTCTCAAAAAAAATATGCAGAAGCACTTTCTATCCTGAACGAAGGGGCTAAAATACATGCAGATAAGGTGGAGATATGGTACTCTATGGCTACAACGAATTACGAGATGGCACAATATGATGAGGCTATCTCTAATCTTCAAAAGGCATTGAGTATCAATCCAGATAATGCCAGTGTTTATGATCTGCTTGGTATTTGCTATCATTTTAAGGGGATGAAACAGCAAGCCATTGAGGCACTTCAAACAAGCCTGAGGCTTAATCCATCTTCTCAAGAGACAATGAATCATTTGAGGATGGTTCAGGGACAGTAAGGGATTGTAGCGGAAGTCTTCAGGCTTCCATCTCTTCGATTGGAGCATATGATGATTAAAGCAGTTATCTTTGATATGGATGGGTTAATAGTAGATACAGAATCACTGTATTCTATTGCCCTTCAAATGGTTGCTCAAAAAAGAGGAAAGGATTTTACCCTGGAATTAAAAAGGGCAATCATAGGTAAGCCAGGCATGATTAGTATGGCTATCTTCAAGGAATATCTTGGGCTATCAGATGATGTTTCGCAACTTCTACGAGAACGAGAGACTACTTATGGAGAGTTGCTTGATCAGGCTGAATTAATACCCCTGCCTGGATTGCTTAATCTGCTTGACCTGCTTGATAAACTTGAGTTAGCAACAGCAATTGCATCCTCATCTCAAGGACAATGGATCAGGGTTGTTATAAATAAACTTGGAATAGATGATAGATTTAAGGCAATAGTTTCAGTAAATGATGTGGAAAATGGAAAGCCTTATCCTGACATTTACCTGCTTGCAGCAAAAAGGTTGGGGGTTTTACCTGAGCATTGTCTGGCTCTGGAGGATACCCCTACAGGGATGGAGGCAGCAAGAAGGGCAGGTATGATCTGTGTGGCTGTACCAAATCAATACTCCCTTGGGCTTGACTTTTCTATGGCTGACATGGTTATAGATAGTCTGGATGAGGTAGAGGATAAGGTGTTGAGTAAATATGCAAAAATATAAGCTGTGGAAGATTTTATTGATGGTTGGTTGGATAGTGTTTGGCAGCATCACCCAGAGCATGGCCATTGCCCCTACAACCCATCAGGCTGGTGCATGGCCAGCTGGCATAGCTATAGGGGATGTCAATGGGGATGGGTTAAACGATATTGTCTGTGCAAATTATAATGAGAATACCATCAGTGTATTTATACAGGATAATGGCAATTTGTTAGAGCAGGCAACATACTCTACCTTTCTAAATCCTTTGGGGGTTGGGATTGGGGATATTAATTCAGATGGCGTAAATGAGGTTTCTGTGGTCTGTGCCGGGGCAGATGTAATGAATATATTTGGTCAGACAATGATCCTTACCGGGAGCGTTACACTCATAAATATAGCTAATTACGCCACAGAAAGGGCACCCTATGGATTGAGTATGGGCGATATTAATAATGACGCAAGGAATGATATTGTTGTAGCAAACCTTGGGGCAGAAAGTATCAGCATCTTTACCTGGCTGGCAAATGTACCGAAGTCATATTATTACCTTTACCACAGCTTTTCCTTTGCCAAAAAAATGACATTGAATTTAGAAGGGGATAAGATATTTGCCCATATCATCTATCCAGTGGATAAGATGCCATTTGGTGTGGATATAGGGGATATAAATATGGACGGGTTACAGGATGTGGTTTGTGTTAATTATCAATCAGGCAATATGAATGTATTTCTTCAGGAAAACAGTGTTTTGAAACCATCTGGCACCATGACCACAGGACCAAACCCAACCAGCGTTCGATGTGGTGACATTGATGGTGATGGATTGACAGAGATAGTTAGCTCCAGCCTTGGCGGGGGTATGCTCTCTGTCTTCACCCTATCTGGATTGATGGGAACATATACCACTAAGGATGGCCGTTCAGGCGGGGTAGATATTGGGGATATAAATAATGATGGTAAGCAGGATGTGGCTGTTTCAAACGATACCTCAGATACAATGAGTATATTTATTCAGGATAATGGTAAATTAAAACCACAGACATCCTATAACACAGGTTCATCCCCTGGTTCATGCAAGATTGCAGATGTAAATAATGATGGTATCAATGAGGTTATTACCGGGGATGCAAGGTCAAATACGATTACAGTTCATTATCCTGTTTTAGATAATTAGGCAGTAAGATAATCTGAAGGAAAGGAAGAGATTTTACCACAAAGAAACAGAGAAGAATTTATCCGCAGATTACGCAGATTACGCAGATGTTCTAATACAAAGAAAGACAACAAACAAAAAAATCTTAATCTGCGTAATCTGCAGATAATCTTAGGAGTCAAGAAAAAATAAGTTGTACATAAAGAGCCACTGAGACGCTTGGCTGGCAAGGCGTGAGAAGCGAGCATACTACTGTATGTAAGCGACGAATAACGAAGCCAGTCAAGATGTATCGGTGGCACGACTGTACAAGTTATTTTTTCTTGACGACTTAGTCTGATTCTGTGGATTCTTTTATCTTTATGCCTCTATGGTGAGTAATTACAATCCATATTTCTTTAACTTCCAATAAAGAGAAGACCGTCCAATACCCAATGCTATCGCTGCTTTTTGCTTATTGCCATTATTTAGGATAAGTACCCTTTGGATAGCCTCTTTTTCCATATTATCAAGGGATATTTCATCAGAAAAGGCCAACCATGATGGTGAATCCAATGGCTCCTCTGATTTGGAAACAGTAATATCAGGCATGGTAATAGCTATTTCATCAGGTGAAATAAAATCATTTGTTGCCTTCATTACAGCCCGATAGATGATATTCTTGAACTCTCTTACATTTCCGGGCCAGTCATAATTCTGTAATTTCTTAATACTACTATTAGTTATATGGGTGATGTTTTTATCAAATTGAGCATTTGCCTGATGAAGAAAAAATTCAGCTAATACAGGAATATCATCTTTTCGCTCTTTTAACAAAGGAAGATGTATTCGAAACAGGGAAAGTCGATAATAGAGATCCTCACGAAATGTCTCTCCCTCAATGCCCTGTCGCAAATTTTTATTTGTAGCAGCGAGTATCCTGATATCAATCTTAATTGATTTTTCACCTCCAACCCGCGTAATCACATTATCTTCTAATACCCGCAACAACTTAGCTTGCAGGAACATTTCCATATCTCCAATCTCATCAAGGAATACTGTTCCTCCTTGAGCCATTTCTATCTTTCCCTTTCTTGTTTTATGAGCTGAGGTAAAAGCCCCTTTTTCATGCCCAAACAACTCACTTTCTGCTAATTCATGGGGTATGGCAGCACAGTTAATTGCTACAAAAGCTTTTTGGGCTCTATCGCTACGATTATGAATAGCTTTTGACACAAGTTCCTTTCCTGTCCCTGTTTCGCCCTGAATGAGGACAGGGACATTTATATTTGCTGCCAATTCTATAGCCTGATAAACCTCACGCATCTGATGTGAATCTCCAATCATTCCATAAAATCCTTGCATTTTCTTAACCCCTTCAATGGAGGGCAGACATTCCTGTCCGCCATTTCTCTCCAGCCTGAACACCTGAGTATTTACTGTGTCACTACTCTTGTTTTTCAGGCTTAGCAGATGCATAATAGTCAACATTATCCTGTGCAAGAGAAGAAATGTATTTCAGCCTTGCATTTATTGCCTTTTGTCCTTGTTCAGATAATCTATCAACATATAATATCCCGTTTAAGTGATCTATCTCATGTTGTATTGCTCGGGCAATCAAGCCATTTGCTTCCATTTCAAATTCAGTACCATTTATGTCTATTCCAGTTATTTTGATTGTTTCCGAGCGTTTAACATCTCCCTTTGTTCCAGGAATGCTGAGACAGCCTTCTTCCATCATCTTTTCATTCTTAGTTTTGATAATTTCAGGATTGATAATTACCATGGTTTCAATTAATTCTTTTGTATCGCTAATATCTATAATGATTATCCTTTTAGATATACCCACCTGTGGAGCAGCAAGACCAATTCCACTATTTGTATACATGGTATCAATCATATCTACAATCAAATTTTTGTCTTTTTCATCTATTTTTGTTAAAGATTTTGCTTTTTTTTTAAGGATTGGACTTCCGTAAAGTTTTATTGGCAGGATAGACATTAAAACCCCTCGTAACGAAAATGGTGCCGGAGGTGGGAATCGAACCCACACGGAGGGTAAACCTCCACCAGATTTTGAGTCTGGCGCGTCTGCCAATTCCACCACTCCGGCACATACATCATATTATACCTGAAGTTTGCAAATTTGTCAAATGAAAAAAACTATAAATTGCAATCAATCAGTTATTGGTAGATAGAGGATAGGGTAATTATCTATCTTTCACCGATTACCTTATCACCTTATTACCATATGACCTCTTTCCTACTGGAATATTTTCCAGACCATCTCTGCCACGGCTTCATCCTTAAATGGCTCCAGAAAATAGTCTATAGCTCCAATCAATATGGCTTCACCAATATAGGATTCCTGACCGGGACGGCCGATAATTAGCATCTTAATGGTATTATCATAACTGAGGATCTTTTTTATTACCTCTATACCCAGCATATCCTGAACATTTATTACTATTAATTGAGGTTTTAATGCCTTAGCTTTGGCTATTGATTCAATCCCTGTCATACTAATCCAGATTATTTCAAATCCACATTTTTCCAGAATAGATTTTATTCTTAACCTTGTTGCCCCTGAATCATCTACAATTAATGCTCGAAGTGAATCCTCAGAAGATGACATTTTAACTCCTCTCTGTCAAAACTTGTTGAATTGTTTTAATCAATATCTCCGGCTTAAATGGCTTAACAACAAAATCCTTTGCCCCAACAGATAAGACTTCATTAATTAACTCCTCATATCCAACGGCACTTATCATTACTATCCTTACCTCTGGATCAATCCTGATTAGCCATTTCAAGGTTTCAATTCCATTCATCTCTATATCTGGCAGGACAATATCCATGGTTATCAGATCAGGCTTCAGCTCTCTGTATCTTTGCAGGGCACCTGCTCCATCAATTGCTTCTCCCACAACATCATAGCCAGCACAGATAAGTATTTTTTTCAATATCCTTCTCATAAATAACGAAGTATCTACTATTAAAATCCTAGCATTTTTATGTTTCATTTGGCAATACCCTTCTGTTTCTCGCAAAGACGCAAAGAACGCAAAGGGAATACAACCCCCTAACCCCCTTTTTTAAGGGGGAATATTGCAATCTCAACTATCCGCAAGCTTTCAAACAATAGTGAACCGTCCCATTTTTTGCATCTTTGCGGGAAATCTCGTATCCCTATTTACTGCTAATAACAAAATAATTACTAATAACCCCTTGTGCTTTTAAGCCATCCCCTTTTTGCTGGGCATCAATTCTGGAAGAAAATACCCCTGAGATGTAGACCCGATACCATGTACCCTTTTCTCCCATTTCCATCTTTAATTTATAGGCTGAGCAGCCTTTAGTACTCAAGTTAGTTACTAAGGCAGATGCCTTTGCCTCATCAGAGAATGAACCAAGCTGAAGAGCAAATCTTCCCTCTGGTTTTTGGGGTGCTGGATTTTGTTGTGGTTGTTTTTGCTGAGCTGATAAGGAATTCTGTGTTGCTTCGGGTTGCTTCTGTGGTGTCGGCTTTGGTGTTGCCTGTGGTATGGTTGGTTTCTGTGTTACTACAGGCTGCTTTTGCGATAATGCTGCCAATTTTGGAGCTGATTCCTGCTTCTTTTGTTGAGACAACATTGGCTTTTGTGTTGCCTGCGGTATGGTTGACTTCTGTGCCACAACAGGTTGTTTTTGTGGAGATGCCGCTGGTTTCTGTGCTACCTGCGGTATGTCGTGCTTTTGCTCTGCACTCTGCTTCTGTACTGCCATCTGCTGTTTTTGCGGTGGTACTATTGGCTTTTTCGCTACCTGTGGCATGGCTAACTTTTGTGCCAATAACTTTTGTGCTGCTGCCTCCTGCTTTTGCTTTTGTAGTAATACTGCCAACTTCTGTGCCAATTCCTGCTGTTTTTGTTGAGATACAGGCGGTTTTTGTACTACCTGTGGCGTGGCTTGTTTCTGCTCTGTGTTCTGTGTTCCGTGTTCTATGCCTTGCTTCTGTACTATCATCTGTTGTTTTTTTGGTAATATTGCTGGCTTCTGAGCTAATTCCTGCTGTTTTTGTGGTTTTATTTTATCTATAAGTTTTTCCTTTACAATCATTTCATCTAAAGATTTTTTTCTGGGCAATATCATGGTTTCTGGTTTTTCTTCTGCCAGAACAACAGGTGCACCTGATTTCTTTTGATAGCCATCTACCTGTTCCTGTGGGATCATTACCCATGCCCGACCCAAAAAAAAGCCAAAGACAAATACAATCCCACTGGCAAGTATTGTTCCAATAATAATAGAATTTTCTCTACTTGCTGGTCTTTTCTTCATCATGCTTTATTAATTCCTCCCATATCCTTTTTATTTGTCTAATAGTCTCAAGGATATTACCATTGTTGTTAATAATATAGTCAGCCTTTTCAATCTTGTTTTCAAGAGGGAGTTGTGAATTAAGCCTTGCCTCTATCTGCAAATCACTAAGAAAATTCCGCAACTTCAGGCGTTTTATCTGGGTATCACGAGATGCAATAACCACTATTATTTTATTAACTATTAAATGTACCCCTGCCTCAATCAATAAAGGGGCATCTATGATAACTATTTTATTGTTTTGCTCTTGAATCTGTTTATCTATCTCTTCTAAAATCAAGGGATGAGTAATCTGGTTAAGCATTTCCCGAGATGCCATATCGTTAAATATCAATTCACCAAGGTATTGCCTGTTTATCGTTAAGTCTGGATTCTGAACATTATCCCCAAAGGCATTGATTATTTCCTGCCAGGCTAACATTTGTGGCTTGACAATCCATCTGGCTATCTCGTCTACATCAATTATTGCTGCCCCCAATTCCTTAAATAGATTGGCAGCTGTAGTTTTGCCAGTTCCAATACTACCGGTAAGTCCAATAATCATCTATATGCTCACTTCCCTTAATTCCCTTGCCGCATCCTCTGGTATTACAGGATTCAGATAAAATCCTGTTCCCCATTCAAACCCGGACATTCTTATAACCCTTGGAATAATCTCTATATGCCAGTGATAATCCTTGATATTAGCCGGGAAATGAAATGGTGTGGTATGGATAACATAGTTATATGGTGGATCATCAAGTAATATTTGTAATCTTTTCAGGGTTTCCTTTAATATCTTTGCTAACGGATATATTTCTTCGTTTTGAATGTTTGCAAAATCACCACAGTGAACCTTAGGGATAATACATATCTCATAAGGGAATCTGGATGCATAGGGTGTAAAGGCAAGAAAGTGATCGTTTTCAGCAACTATTCTCAGCTGACTTCTTTTTTCTTCACGGATAATATCACAGAACAGGCATCTTTCTTTATACTTATAAAATTCAAGGCACCCTTTTAGCTCTTCTTTAACCCTTTTGGGAATTATTGGTGTGGCAATTAATTGGGAATGTGGATGCGCCATACTTGCACCAGCATCGATGCGATAATTCTTAAAGACTAAGACATACTTGAATCGTTTATCTAATTTCAGATCAACCATTCTATCCCGATATGCCTGTATTATCTTTTCTACATGATACTCATCCATATCAGCAATACTATCACTATGAGATGGCGAATCAATTATTACCTCATGAGCACCAATACCTTGCATCTGATCATAAATACCTGTTCCCTGTCTTTCTAATTCCCCTTCTATTCGCAGGGCAGGAAACTTATTAGCCGTAACCCGTACCAACCATTTTTGTGAATTTGGTTCTCTGAATACTAAAATCTCTGGTGGTGTCTTGCCTTCATTTCCATCACAAAAAGGGCAATTTTCTGCATAGGCTTTTTTTTCTTCCCTTGATTCTTTTTCTAAGAATAATCTCTTTCTGCCTTGAGGATTAATAATCACCCATCGATTAACAACAGGATCTTTTCTTAATTCTCCCATGAATATATCTCCTTTGTAATTATTCAGGTTTAATGTACAACCTGAACTGTTACCTGAATAATTATTAAATAGTATTATAATATGTAATTACAATATTGTCAAGAAGTTTTTGGCTTTTCGTCAACTTCGCAAGAGGAGAGCATTGTGTAAAGCTTTAAGCTCTTATAAGGCGGTAGATGGTAACTGCTCAATATCTTGTGGAAAGTGGAAAGGATTAGCCACAAAGGCACAAAGGCACGAAGGAATACACAAAGGAAGATATTCTTAGTGTTTTCTTAGTGTCTTGGTGTCTTAGTGGCAAATCTCTATCTTACACA
>JAZDHC010000266.1:0-3308 GCA_043806395.1 Candidatus Desantisiibacteriota bacterium
GAGGATTAAACACATACTCTGGAGTGGTTAAAGCGATAAACCTTCTTCATTATATGTTAGAATGTTCTGCAACGATGACAAAGAGCCTTTTATTCTATGGTGGAAAAATAGACATGTATCCACACAGTTCCCAGTAGAGCCAATAATAAAAAGAATCCGTGAAAATCCGCTGCGCTCATTCTTTGCGTCCTTTGCGGTTATTCTTAAAAGAAATCATAGGAAAAACGATGAAAATGAACCGTCCCTGAAAATGTATTTCTCCCACTAATCTGAGGAGAGCCAAACAATGTTACCTTAATTTGAACCATGCCCTTTTATACCACCACCTCGTCTTTCTCCAGAAGCCAAACAAATCGGTTTTTGGGAATATCTGTATCCGTTTTAATTCGTAAAGGTCGTCTACCTTTGTATCGCATGCACAGGCACATTTGAATCCAGCAGCACTGACCATTTGCTTTACCTCATGATTAAACTCACCATAAGGATAGCAAAATGATGTAACCTCTTGCTCAATAATCAATTCCAACTCATTTTTACACCTGACTATTTCCTCAAATGCCTCATCCCTGTCTAATTGTGGAAGGTGTGGATGAGTTATGGTATGGCCACCAAAGGAGATGCCATATTTGGCCATCTCTTGTATCTCATCTATGGATAAAAGCCTCAGCGGTTCTTCTCCATGCAGCATATCCCATTGATTAACCCCTCCAATCTGTCCGCTTACCAGAAATATGGTTGCAGTGAATCCGTACTGTTTCAGGATAGGGAAAGCATAAAGGTAGTTATCCTCATAGCCATCATCAAAGGTAATAATGATTGGTTTTTTGGGAAATTTATCGCCAGAGGCAAGCATATCCAAAGAAATGGTATTAAATCCCATAAGATGCAGCAGCCTCATCTGTTGCCTGAACTTACCAACCTCCACCCATATCCCATGCCCCGGGACAGATGGCTTTACTGGAACTATCCGATGATATGTTAATATTGGTACATAGTTATTGCAATTCATCATAAACACCCACCACCCTTTCTGCTACCATATCAAGATTAAATCGCGAGGAAACAATCTCCCTTCCCCATGCACCCAATTGCCTTATTTTGTCCTCATCCTTAAGCAATTCAATCATTGCCCGACTCATAGCCTTCCAATCAATTGGCTCACTCTGGCAGCAATCACCAAAATTGGTAGTTATCCCTTCTTCGATATTCAAAGGGGTAAGCAATCCGATATATTTCCTTTCTCCTACAGCTATCACGGGTCGAGCACAGGCCATTGCCTCTAATGCTACCCTGCCTGCACCGATAACCATATCAGATAGTCCATAAATCTGCGGCATATCCTGACGCAAGCCAGTAAGCCTTATGACTTCACGGTTAAATTGACGATTGACAGATTGTACTCTTGCCTCCATCAAAGTAGTTCTTTCCCCACCAGCAACGATGAGTATCAATAGATTAGGAATGTTCATCAGAACCTCAGGAAATACCTCCTCCATCATTTCTTCTATTAATTCCCCTCTACCACCGCTAAACCTGCCAACCCAGGAAATAACCCTTGTTTCAGGCTGAATCCTTAAATTTTCCCTTAATCCATCAGGGACAATCTGCGGACTAAAACGATTTACATCTATGCCATTTGGTATCAAAGATATATCGTTATCCTTGATTCCAAAATCCTTGATCAGATGCTTTCTGACTGCATCAGAAATGGCAATTATCTTTTCTCCAAAGCAGGGCATGAGTTTAGAGCTTATATGTACAGGATATATGCAATGGGCTGTTGTCACTAAGGGGATGTGGGCTATTCGACTGGCAAAATAAGCTGGCCATGAAGAGGCTCTTGAGTGGGCATGGATGAGGGTAATATTTTCTTGCCGAATTATCCTGATCAGGGATAGGACATGTTTGATTCGATTAAATGGCGATTTCCTTTTGTTTAGCTCAAGGGAATAGTACGGAATATTCAGGCATGAGTTCAGCGTATCAGAAACCATGATTATCTTATGATCCATAACTTGCAATCGTTGTATCAAGGAAACAGCATATGTTTCAGCACCGGTCAATTCCATCTGGGAAAGGATAAAAAGAATATTCATAGCCTAAAACTCCACCGACATTGATACCAGATGGCTATCCCCAACCTCTCCACAGGGCACAAAGGCATAATCAAGCCTGTAGTATGTTGTCTTTTCCTCCCCTCGTTGTTTTAACACAAAACCAAGCCCACCACCAAAACCAGAGGAAGTAGCACTTCTGACATCTGTATCTACACCGCTATTATACCCAGCACGAAGGCTAAGGCAAGGAATAATCCAGTATTCTGCCCCTGCCTGAACATGTAACTCATTGTCAATTGGCTTGTTGATATCTATCAGTAAACGAAATTCATTATTAAGCATGGTATATCCCATGCTACCCTTCAGGTTTAAGGGCAATGATGCTTTTTCTTTCATGAATTTCATCTCGCTTCCCATGTTTTGCAGGCTTATACCGACTACAAGGTTTCGTATCCTTGTCCGATTAAGTACACCCAAATCAAATGCTACAGCTGTTGCAGCTTCTTTCTCAATTCTCTCCTGAATCACCTTAAGATTAACACCAAACAAGGCATCACGGCTAAGGTAGCAGGCATAGGTAAAAATAGCCAGATATCCAGAAGCTGTAAACTCGCCAGCTGGCTGCCAATCACTTTCTCCTATGAGATGTGTTCCCTGTATCTTATTCATATGCAGGAAGTTAAGATTAAATGCACCTACCCCCAGATCCCTTGCCTCTTCCTCAAACCCAACCTTCAATCGTTTGGCAAGTCCCAGATGTTCATATTTTATATCCTGAAACCACTGAAGATGAGATGAAGACAGGGAAAATGTGCCAAGTCCAGCCAATCCAGCTGGATTATAATAGACACATCCGGGGTCACCAATCAATGCCCCACCCGCCCCACCCATGGCAGCAGCTCTTGCCCCAACGGCTATCTTGAGGAATGCCCCGGAGGTAGTGGCTGTATACTTGCCCTTTGCCTCAACCTGCGGGGTAAACCACAGCATTATTATTGCTATTGTAATTATTCGGTACATTGTTTACCTGCTCCTGTATCTGCGTATAATGTAGAGGAGGGCTTTAGCCCTCCAACAGATGGAAGGCTAAAGCCTTCCTCTACATCTCCCAAAATAGTGTCTCAACAACCTTAAACTGACGCAATGGTAGTAATTCTCATTTTGATATTTTTCCACCGCAGAGACGCAGAGTCGCAGAGAAGAAACGCTGAATGAAGCATATAAATTCTCTGCGACTCTGCGTCTCTGCGG
>JAZDHC010000267.1:0-3605 GCA_043806395.1 Candidatus Desantisiibacteriota bacterium
CATTATGAACCGCAGAGACGCAGAGACGCAGAGAATTTATATGCTTCATTCAGCGTTTCTTCTCTGCGACTCTGCGTCTCTGCGGTGGAAAAATATCAAAATGAGAATTACTACCATTGCGTCAGTTTAAGGTTGTTGAGACACTACGCTTTTTCGTTTCTTTGCGCCTTGCCATCATCGACTTGATTGAGTTTTTAGAGATGCCCTGAAATCTAAAATGCTGCTCAAAACCACCCCAGCAAAAATAAGTTTTGAAACATCTAATAAATAATCTCCTACTTTTTTTCTCATTCGCCTGTCCTTCTTAATTAACCTTAACGGACAATACCAACCATCCGACATTTTGGACAACCGTTTGTTATTCATCCATTTGGGACAATCCTGCCAGAGGTGTTGCCTCATTGTGAGCAATCTTGGGAATACATCCTATTATTCCCCTCTAATTGAGTCACACCTTTCCCTCCAGCCTCTTCACTGCTCCTAATGCTATCCTCACCTCATCCTCAATTGCCTCAGCTATCTGCACGGTTTCCATAACCTGTTCACCATAAAGGATATTCCCAGTAGCAGTCACCACTGCCCCAACCCTCAAGCCCCGTACAAGTCCAAGAGCAAACAATCCAGCACACTCCATCTCAAAGGCAAGCACGCCCTTATCCTCCCATTCCCTTGCCTGAGGGATTTCACGATAAAAGGCATCAGAGGTAGCTATCATCCCCACCCTGTGTTGTATCCCAAGGTGCTCGGCAGAGTCTACAATTGCCCGCAAAACAGCATAATCTGGCACAGGCGGCAGTAATGGAAGTCCATATGCCCTTAAAATACCACACAATGGCACAGCCCCATTGGGAATAATAACCATTCCGGGCTGAATATCCCTTTGAATTGCCCCGCATGTACCGATACGGATAAGGGTTTTTACCCCAAGCATCACAAGCTCTTCAAGTACAATACAGGCTGAAGGACAACCCATTCCAGTAGTCACCACAGAGACAGGAATGCCCTCATACTCTCCGGTATAAGCCACAAGTCCCCTGAAATCATTAACCAATCGGGCATTTTCAAGGTATTCTTCAGCAATCATCCTTGCCCTGCCCGGGTCACCGGGAAGCAAAGCATATTGAGCAATATCTCCTGCCTGGCATTTAAGATGATGCAGTTTTGTATGTTCTGTTATGTTTTCCATTTTACAACCCCCTGCCCCCTTTTCTAAGGGGGAATAGCCGTTCTACCATGTTTCCCATTCTTCCCCAAGATGACAAGTGTCATTAAATAGTCTCAAACAAACCTTGTCACCCCAGCAATCTAAGATGCTTATGGATGCGTTTTTAAGAACCATAAACCATATTTTATTCAGATTCATTTCCAGCAGATGGGCAATATAGATACTAATCACCCCGCCATGAGCCACAACCATTACTTTTTCATCCTGCTCATGCCTTTTCACAATCTCGTTCATAGCAGCTACTACCCTGTCACGAAACTCCAGGACTGTTTCCCCACCAGGGACAGATACCTGTAATGGCTCAGAATACCAGAGTTTAATCATTTCCGGATATTCCTTCTGCAATTGGCTAAAATGCTTCCCTTCCCATTCTCCAAGCTCAATCTCTCTCAAATCATGGCAAATATTAATTGGCATATCGTGTGTTCTGGTGATAATTTTAGCCGTAGAATGGGCACGAGATAGCGGGCTGCTATAAACAGCATTAACCTTGTAGCCATTGTTAAACTTAGTTGAGAGCATCTCTGCCTGTTGGACACCCCGTTTGCTCAAAATCGGATTACTTGTCCCTTGAACCTTTCCTTCTTCATTCCAGATAGATTCGCCATGGCGGATAAGGATTAATTGCATAATTTTATACCTACAAATGGTCGGGGCGACTGGATTTGAACCAGCGGCCTCATCGTCCCGAACGATGCGCGCTACCAAACTGCGCTACGCCCCGATTATCATTCTTTCCACCCATACTTTCCAATCAAGGGAACAAAAACACATCCCCCCTCATATGTAGTGATAAATTCATCACCTTTTTTATCAACAATGGTCAATGTCTGGCTGTATCTATCTCCACTGGGGATAACAATTCGTCCCCCATCAGCTATTTGAGATAATAGTGTCTTTGGAACATCAGGTGAGCCAGCAGTAACTATAATCCGATCAAAAGGGGCAAACTGTGGCAAGCCATAGCTGCCATCACCAACAATAAGTACAATATTCCTATATTTCAGTTCATGAAGCAATATATTCTCAGCCCGTTCACTTAGCTTCTTGATTCGTTCAATAGAATAAACCTTTTCGACCAACCCTGATAAAATAGCAGCCTGAAACCCTGAACCAGTACCAATCTCCATGACCTTTTCTGTGCCTTTTAATTGCAGAACCTGAGTCATAAAGGCAACCATATATGGCTGTGATATGGTCTGCCCAACCCCAATAGGCAAGGGATGATCATCATATGCCCTGTCCTGAAAAACATCTTCTACAAACAGATGTCTGGGCACCCTGGAAAAGGCATCAAGCACCCTCTGGTCAGTAATCCCTCTTTTTACTAACTGATCAGCTATCATTTGTTTTCTTTCAGAATTAAATCTCGTCTTCCCCATATCTCTCATAATTAATCGTATATTATACACTACAAGTCAAGGTTTGTCTATAATTATTTTTTAATGACATGGCATTAAAAAATAATTTGACATTATAGCTATATTGTGATATTATTATAATATATTATTTTAATCTTAAGGGGGTAATGGTTATGAAAAAATTAATTCTTGCAGTACTTTTTCTTGGTATTTCAACATGTTGCCATGCTGAAATGAATGTACGCTTAAGTAACCTCACAGATTCCGGGGTAATCCTTTCATGGATTAGTGATGGCACAGGGACATGTAAGGTGAATTATGGGATGAGTGCAGGCTCCATGACCATGACAGGTTATGATATTCGCGGGAGTAAGACCGTAAGCAGGATTCATTTCGTTGCTGTAACTGATTTAAATCCCCTTACCACCTATTATTATCAACCTGTTTTTAATGATAAGCAGGGTATGAGTGGAACATTTACTACCAATAATTCCCTTGTCCCATCTGGAAGTTATCTTGCTTATGGGCGGGTGCTTGATGGATATAAACCTGCTGTAAATTGCATGGTGTCTCTCTGGCTTGAGGATGGGGATGGAAAGGGCAATCAGGACAAATCTGGTGTTGCCTCATGCCTTACGGATGAGAATGGGTATTGGTTTTATGATATGGTGAACCTGCGTACTCAAGATGGCAAGGGCTTGTTTAAATTCTCAGAGCAGGGAGATCTACTCTATCTGGATGTGAATGCTGAGAATGGAATAGTAGTGAAGACACGGATGGATACTGGGGGCTGTATGCCGGCAAGGGATGTGTATCTAAAGTAGGGAATCAGCTTCGGCAAGCAGGCTTCAAGGTGATGTTACGAGAAAGTTTACGATAAAATAGTGTCTCAACAACCTTAAACTGACGCAATGGTAGTAATTCTCATTTTGATATTTTTCCACCGCAGAGACGCAGAGTCGCAGAGAAGAAACGCTGAATGAAGCATATAAATTCTCTGCGACTCTGCGTCTCTGCGG
>JAZDHC010000268.1:0-6415 GCA_043806395.1 Candidatus Desantisiibacteriota bacterium
GTGACTTCTTTATCACGCCAGAGATAACTAACGGCGTAGCCGTCTCCTTTGGCCTCCACCGCGATCAGAACATCCAGTGGGATCGCTATGCTAAAGGGACGTCCGCTAACTGCTATGCAACGGTACGAGTTGGCGAATAACCTCAACGACTCCGAACCATCGAAACCCAAATCGGGCACCTGTGATACGACCCCGGTCGTGTCCTCCACAGTAGCCTTACGTTTCGCATCCTCTGCCAAACTCGTTGATACAAATGCACCCATCAGAATGACGGCCGCTGCGATTGATCTGACAATGGTTGTCTTCTTCATGTCTCTTACCCTTTCTCTGCTGCCGAACGATAGAGCTAAGCTGCGGCGTACTCGCCGTCAGCTTCAGCGACTGGTTAGGCTTTTAATAGGTATCTGTCCCAATACTGTTCGGAATGATTTGGCATGATTCTTGCTTGTACTAACTTTAATTAATTAGAGCACTGTAACTCCTTGATATTAAAAGTGTTAAAAAATGAAAAAAATTCTAGACATTTCTTCCTTTTTATGCTATACTTGAATCATGGTTAATGATTCAATAAAAACTGACGAAAGACATAAAAAAGACCCTATTAAATAGGAAAACTTGCAAGGTTTTAAGCTTATTCATAAGTTTATTCCTATGCTTGAACAATTTCATTTGACTTATGATCATCACAACAGGGAACTCTATTTTGATCAATACATCTGTCTCATCTTACTCTATTTTTTTAATCCTATCCTAACCAGTCTTCGCGGAATTCAACAAGTTTCTCATCTTAATAAAGTTAAGAAAATGCTTGGTGTCAAAGGCACAAGTCTTGGCTCTCTTTCTGAGGCAAGCAATGTTTTTGATGCTAATCTGATTGCCCCTTTGATCAAAGAACTTGCTCAGAAAGCTATCCCCTTAGAAAAAGACCCTAAACTTAAAAGCCTTCAACAAGCCATTGTCGCTGTGGATGGTACGCTCCTTCATGCTTTACCATCGATGTTATGGGCATTATGGCTTAATGATCAAAACAGAGCGGCTAAACTTCACCTCGAATTTGATATCTTGAAAAGTACTCCTGTCAATGCTAAAATTACCGATGGCAATGGTAATGAGAAAACTGCATTGAGAGAGTTTCTTTCTCCCAATAAACTTTATACATTGGATGCTGGTTACAGAGAATATAAACTCTTTCAGGAAATCATAGATGCTAACAGCTCCTTTGTCATACGATTGCAAGACAATGTTGTTTATGATATCATTGAACAAAGACCCCTGACAGATGATGATAAAAAAACAGGGGTACAAAGGGATATGGTTGTTCGCTTAGGTTGTAAAAGCAAACAGGATGACCTGATGCAACCAGTGCGTGTGATTGAAATTTTCCATAAGGGTGATAGCTCAAAACCCAGAAAATCAAGGGTATCAAGCAAAAAGACTTTCAGAACCACTGATTCTGATTACATCTTTCTTTTGACGACTGACCGTATGGATCTATCTGCTGAGGTTATAGCCCTTATCTATCGTTATAGATGGAGCAAAAGAGAACTCTTCTTCCGTTGGTTCAAATGTATCCTTGGTTGCACTCATTTGATTTCTCTTTCAGAGAATGGGGTCTCTATTCAGGTATACTGTGCCCTCATAGCCAGCATGTTAATTACCCTTTGGACTGGTTGCAAACCCAATAAACGCACCTTTGAGATGCTATGCTTCTACTTCATGGGTTGGGCTGATGAAGAAGAGTTAACCCAACATATCCAAAAACTAAAACAGGCTGAATCTCCCCCTTAAAAATTGACTCATTCCCTACACCAAAACTAACCCATCTCTGGAAAGAAAAAAAGAGAAAAGATTGAGTATTACCAGAAATATTTTATTTCTGGTAATACTAAGGCATTGGTCTGTCTTTTTTTGTCAAATACCCTGCCAAGCTCATTCATTTCTACGATATTTCTTCTACATTCTCAATAATTAAAAAAATTCCTTGCTTTCTTGGTAACTGCTCAATAACCTGTGGATTTTGCAAGCTACGAAGATTGCCATCGTGAGCTTACTTTCACAATTGCAAGCGAAAAAGGGAAAGAACCACAAAGGGTGTAAATATCGGTGGTGTCTCTCTTTTCTCCATTATCTCACTATCTCTCTATTCTCTATCCCCCCATCTCCCAAGAATTGCGAACAATAACGATAACAATGTAACCGCGCCCGATAATGGTTTATCTCTTAGAATTTACACCCTTTGTGGCTCTTTCTCTGTATCTGTATTCGTACTGTCTGAATAGTTGCTGTTGCTTTCTCCCAACTGTGAATTGCCACAGGATATTGAGCAGTTACCCAATAAAGGCTGAAAGGCTAATTCTTTCCCCATGTCCTTTTCAATAAAGATATCCCCTGACTAATGAAATTAAGAAGTTGAGAATAAGAATTGACAGAAACAAGCCTTTTTAGCAAATATTCAGGCCGTAGATAAAAGTTTTGTACAGCCTGTCGTCTCAAGGCTAACACCTGTTCCTTAGAAAGATACTTAGTATTCATAGCAATTGAGGTTCCTGATTGGTCCATCACATCAAAGCTCGAATCGATCAAACCCTCAGTCAATGCCTGAGCCCGTAATGGAGTTCCTCTTCTTGGTACAGCTACATTAAAAGAAGCAAAATCACAATTTAACTCCTTAATAAATCTCATGGTTTCAGAGGCTGTAGTCATGGTTTCATCCGGCAGCCCTAAGATGAAGGTGCCTACGGTCTCAATCCCAAGCCGTCTACACATAGAAAAGGCTTCTTTTACCTGCTCCTTGGTATATCCCTTACGATATTTTTCTAATATCTCTGCACTTCCACTCTCTACCCCCATGATAATGGTATGACATCCTGATTGCTTCATCAATCTTAAGCCCTCTTCATCCAATATGTCTGACCTTGAGAAACAAGTCCACCCAAGATTCAGTTCAGCCTCTATCATCTTCTGGCAGAGCTCTATGGAACGAGTTTTAACCACACCAAAGGATTGATCAAGAAAGAATAGCTCCCGTATGCCTAATGACTTAATGTATCTCAACTCCTCAAGTACATTTTCTACCCAACGGTACTTAAAGCCAAGTGTACTCATGATACAAAAGTTACAATGAAAAGGGCAGCCAAAGTCGGTTAACACTGTAGCAAATCTTTTATGCCGCACAAATGGATAGCGATACCCTAAATCAATAAAAAGTTCATGACAGGGGATGGGAATCTCGTATTGACCAGATGAGGGAAGGTGTTCCCCTGTTTCAATAACCCTTTTTTTTCTATAAACCATATTTCTTGCCCTATTATCCGGGTAAGATAGGTAATTAAGCAGATCCGGGGTAGAGAAATCAAGCAATATTGCCTCAAGGGATGGATAAGCCCTTAGCTTTTCTTCAGGATTCTCCCGCATGATATCCCCGGAGGCAATGATTCGATAATCTCCCATCTGCCTTAGTTCTTCCACAAAGGATATATCCTCTTCAAAAGATGCCGCACCACATAAGAGAAGGATGATGGAAGCACCACTTTGTTTGATTTTATCCAAACAGGCTTCCTTGTTCAATCGGCTGACAATAGCATCGATTAAAAGTACATCAAATTTACTGGCTAAATATCCGCTTTGGATAAGCAGGTCTATGGGGTGGTTGATATAATTAGCCTGAGAGACCTTGCTGCAATAATAATCTCGCAGGTAGAGATGGTTACCAGGGGGGTTAAGCAATAATATCTTTTCTTTTAACATAAAACGAGTTACCTTATTTCGTAATTGTTCAATATCCTGTGGCAATTCCATGAGATTAAACTGCTCAGACAACAAGAATACAGAAGACAGGAGTCAGGAGTCAGAATTCAGATACAGAGGAAGAGCCACAAAGGGTGTAAATTCTAAGAAATGCACCCTTGTCTTGTTAACTTTCCCTAAGATATTTACACCCTTTGTGGCTCTTTCACGGGTTATTGAGCAATTACCTTATTTCAAACAAATCAAGATTATTCTGAGTATATACTTGTTTGGTATATTGGCCTAAAAATTGCTCAATTATAGATATTTCATTGCTCTTACGGTCATAAAATATAGCTGCTAAATTTTTATTCAGGAGAATATGGGTAATCTTCAGCTCCTTAAGTTTTACATACAACCCTTCAGCACTGCCGCACCGTCGAATCATTTGCAACATGTACGATGCCTCAAAGGCACTATCTGCCATATACCTTTTGTCACAATAATAACCTCGATTCTCCCATAAGAAAAGGATATTAGCCGATTGAGGGAGCTTTTCATTTATGTACTTAAATGCAGCATACGGCTGAAAGGTTCTGGTAAGGTATGCATCCTTTGATTCAAGCCCGGCTACCACAGGTAAATCATAACAAGTATTGAAAAGATTAGGCACAATAGTATAGCAAAAACAGATAAAAACCCCTATTAACACTGGATAATAAAGTGTTTTAATCCATTTCCCCTGCTCAAAGATACCCACAATGGTATAACCAGAGATTAAACTTATCAATGGCAAAATAGGAAGCAAAAACCTTGATTGTTGTGAAGAAACAGCCCAGAGTGCCAAAAAGGTAAACATATAAGCCAAAAGACAAGGGATTACCTTGTTTGCCCCTTTAAGAAATAAAAGCAACGGGATAAAGATAAGTCCAAGAGGGGTAACTGCATTGTCAAAGGTTTTTGGACCGTAATTTCCGCAAATAACAATATTCCATGGCAGCAGTAAATAGTCTAACCATCTGCGTCCCATACCCAAAGAATGCATCAGTTGTCCAAACCCCTCTCCTATCTCCTTGTTCCAGTCTTTACCCCCAAAGATATCGTAAAGCATAGGATACACAGGATTACCGGTAAAGATATAGCTCTTTATTAACCAGGGGGCAAAAGGCAAAAAGGAAACACCGGCAAACAAGAGGGCATTTTTAAGTATCTTGCTGAATCTGGCTTTATCAATCAGCCACATCTTCAGGATAATTCCTATCCCCAAGGCAAAGCCGCCAAAGGCACCGGTGTATTTTATCCCCATTTCAATCCCCGAAAAAATAGCCATCAGGAGAATAAAACCCTGCTTTTTAGAATCCATCCACAAAAAGAATCCATATAAGGCAAGAAGATAGTAAAAAGCTAAGGCTAAATCGATATAGGCAATAGATGATTCAAAAATAGTCACCGGGTTGGCTAAAAATATAGCTGCTGCCAATAATCCAGCCTGTTTATTAAAATATCTGACAGAAAAGGCATAGATTGACAGCAAAATCAGGATACAAAAAGAAAGATGTATAAGGTTAGCTAATTGAATACCCTGAATAAGCATGGACAGGGTGTATAACATTTCAATATTTAAGGGCATATTTGAGTATAGATTAAGCGGGATATAGATAAGTTGATGTGCTTGAATATACATTTTTGGTGCGTTAAGGTGATAGACAGCTGCATCCCATGCAATATTTGGTGTAAGACAGGAGACAAAACAAACTACTAAGGTAAGGATAATACCCCCACAAATCATTTTTTCTATCCATGTGAAGGAATTTTCCTTTTGTTTTTTGATTGGCTTTTTCTTAGCAGGTAACCTTAATTTTAAGCCTGTTATCGAAGCAATTCCAAGGATAATTAAAAGCCCATATCCTGCCCAAGTATAAAGCAAGCCAATGGCTGCCAGCAAAAGGGTGCTGTACATTAATACCCCAAGCCCTATACCCATAGAAAAAAGAAAGGTTTCCAAAGGGCTTAATGTTTCTATCCTGAAAAGCCCCCATAACCTTCGCCCTATAGCAAAACTCACCAAAAGAAGGCTGCAAAGAAGTAAAGAGGCGATAAGGTGCTCAAGAAGTGGTTTTATTAATTGATAATATTGAAGATGTTGCTGCTGATAGTTTACACCAACAATTATAGCCCAGATAAGGAGAACCGGGATAATAATAAACTCGCCTTTAAGCCATTTCATTAAACATTTTCTCCATATTGTCGTGTCAACTTTAATTTGACGGATAACCATTCGTAGGGACATCCCTGCCAGAGGGGCTCCCTCCTTGTGGGTGTCCGTCTTTCTGGTTGTATGTTTGCAATTGTGCATTTACACGGATAGGAACAAGCCCTGCCCCTACATATTAAACTATCCGACAATTGAGAGCTGACACGACACTATACTAAATTGCAATCAAAGTAAGCGTTTAGCCAAAAGCTTAAGCAGTCAGATGCCAGAAGTCAGACTGTGTAAAAACTTTGGTTTCACGATAGTTGCCCTACAATATGAAGTAGTATATTTAAGTGATAGGAATTTGCTTTTCTGCCCATTTTAGATAGGTGTGTAATATTCTGTCACTATTAGAGAAAAGTGAATATTGGTATATAGTTTCTGAATTATAGCATATGATTAATTATTTTGTCAAGTGAAAAATTGGCGGAA
>JAZDHC010000269.1:0-8499 GCA_043806395.1 Candidatus Desantisiibacteriota bacterium
TTTTGATATTTTTCCACCGCAGAGACGCAGAGTCGCAGAGAAGAAACGCTGAATGAAGCATATAAATTCTCTGCGACTCTGCGTCTCTGCGGTTCATAATGAGAATTACTGCCTACCGACAATTAAGAGTTGTTGAGACACTCTACTATTTCACTGCTCATCAGCTTTGGTAAAAGCCCATAACGCAAGTGTTCAAATGGACAGTTTGCGTATAATCACCTTGATCTCATATTCATTCTCGATAATTTCAAGAGGCGGATTACCATTTTCTTTTAGCCAACGGTCGCATTTGATAATACCCTGTCCGGCTCGCTCCACCATACCTGCTTCAAAGAAATATTGAGCAAGAACCGGGTTCCGGTGATATTTCAGACCGAGTTTCATGTTCTCTAAAGTCAGAGTATTAGGCAATCCTCCAGGACTCTTGATCTCAATCCGGTCATTAAATATCCAGATAGCGATATCTGTCCCAAAAATGGTATAATCCCTATGAATGATGGCATTAGCAAGCAGTTCTCTGAACACAGGCTCAGGATAATCATAAAAGTCTGTCCGTTTTATGCCTGTCACTTCAAATGCGTGGGTATTATAGATATAAAAAAAGCTGATTACATCACGATAATTCTCAAAAATATTTCTCTCAAAGAATTTCAGGTTTTCTTTTTCATCTGCAATATTGTTCCCAGCGACTTTAACGCACATGATATCGGACTGGGGTAAAAATCTCTTTACCTGTCCTTTGCCGAAAAGCAGGAGTCCGGCAATTGTCGGCTGATATTCATTGGCAACCTCCGTGATTAAATCAAGGTTTAAATAAAGGTTCGTAATCTCTATTTCAGAGAGTTTATCTATATCAATGGTTGGTCTGTTTATCCTGATAAACTCCCTGATTCCGAAATCATCCAGATCTTTTAATTTAGAATAAGAAGCTGGTAAAAGCTCATAATGTAAATTGCCGGAGGACTGAAGCAATCTCTGCAACTCATCCCTTTCTTTTACCTCCCGTACAGTGCTGCCGTATCTTTTATAGTACCTGTTTGCTTTTGTAGGTGCATCCTTAAGGCAATATGGTTTATTACATCCCCTTTCAACCTCTACAATACCAACCTTTTTCCACCTGACAATGATCTCATAGTAAACAGGGTCAATAATTGGTCGTATTAAATCCGAGCAGATGTTCATTATTCGTTCTTCATTATCAGAGCGTGTCAGTCCGGTTATATCTCCCTTGTCATCAATACCCAGAAAAATATATCCACCTTTAAGATTAGAAAAGGCGACAATTTCACGGGCAAGCATTTTACTATCAACAGCATCTTCTTTGAACTCGACATAGGAGTTTTCACCATTTGCAATCAGCTTTAAGATTTCCTGTTCATTCAGCATCGTTTATCTCCTCTCCATCACGCTCTAAACCCACTTGAATTCGTCCCAAGCCATAAAATATGATACCATGCCCCCTATTCTCCTATCTCCATTGGCACGCTTACATCAGAGGTAGTGGTCACAATGAACACACTTTCCGGAACAGACTTAAATGTCTCCCCTGATTTATCCATAATTTCCAGAACACACACATACTCTCCATCAGATACGATTTGTTGCTTTTCATCCCGTCCGTTCCAGATGACATATGGCGGAAGCTCATCCTTGCCCTCAAAGTATCGTATATTGTTACCCCATTTATTGAATATGGTTAACGACCATCTCTTTATTTTTTCTAATTGTTTTGCCTGAATCTTTATCCTTGTCTGATTAAACTTGCCTGTTGGTGAAAAAACATCTGGCTCAGGGGTTATTTGTATGCCAAAGGTATCAAATGACCATGTAAAAGATAGCCGATGGGATACCCCAATATCCGCAAATCCAAGGGCATAATCAAATCCATACTTATCCCGCTTTATCCCAAATCCAGCATTCAATTTACTGCCATCTACACCCATTCGCAAGGCAATGGTCTTTTTCCGTAGCCAATATTCACCACCAATTCGAGCATGAAGGGATTGACCCAGTGTTTTATCAACATCCATGCACAAGATAAGATTATTATTCAGCATTCGTGACCCAAGACCCGCAGATAAGGAAAATGGAAATTTTTCTTCCTCTTCTTTTAGCCTTAGCTTGGGTGAGATAATGTTTTTGAGGCTGAGTCCAAGGCTGAGACGATCCCGTGGTGTTAAGAATAAACCACCATCTAATCCAATCCCGGTACCATTGTAGACGGAAATTTGTTGAGAGACGAGTTTTACGCTTGCCCCACAACTTATCGAACGGGCAATGCGTTTGCCGTAGGAGACAAAGATACCCTGCCTTGAATCATTAAACTTGCCGAGTGTCTCCTGCCGAATATTTGTCTCTTCAAGGTCGCCTGAGCTGAGCAATACTACCCCCAACCCCAACACACCTGTTTTTTGCGAAGGATGAGCAAAGCCCAGAAAGTTATAGAACGAACCCTCAAAAAGGTTAGATGCCATGGCAGTTGCTTGTCCGATTTTGATCTGGGTAAGTCCGGCTGGATTGAAATAAATTGCAGATACATCATCTGATAAACCCGCAAATGCCCCACCCATACCCATGGCTCTGGCACCAGTACCCCACTGAAGATATTCACCGGGCAAACCAGAATATTTTGTGCCTGCATAAGATACAATTGCAGAACATATAACAATGATAAAGGCACAAATCAATTTTTTCATTCTGATTGTTGCTCCTATTTAATTACTATCAATATCAATCATTTTCTCGGCCCATATCCGTACCCTTACTATCGTCTCCATGATGGATTTTCTATCAAAAGGAGACTCTGTCTCTTCAGGCAGCATATCGTAACGCCATTCAACTGCATAAGGGGACAAGATGTCTATATCTTCAATATTTACAGGAAGAGTAATCCCGTTATCTATTAGCAAACATAGTAATTCATGAATATCATGTGTTCTTCTGTATTCAATCTTTAGTTCAGACAAGACTGCCTTCAAAAGCTTTTCCACTGCCTGTTGGCTATGAAAACCAAAGATTTCATCACTGATGCGAGTTGATAATAGCACCTCATCCAATAATATTTCATCCTCAGTTGCTTTTTTTAATAATCTCAAGGCTTGTTCATGATGTTTCATATACTATTTTCCCTTCCAATCCAGCTTCGTAAATTATAGTCCCAGGCGTAGTTAACCATTCATTAAATATCCGTTCACTCACAACAATAATATCTACTGGTATTCGTAAGGAACTTAAAACTCGCCTGAGCCTGACCATCTCCATTCTACGAGACAGAAGTTCTTTTTCTACAACAAGAAAATCAAGGTCACTATCTTTTGAGGCATTTCCACGAGCATAAGAGCCAAAAAGAATAATCTTTACCGGGTTTGCCGCTTCCTTAAGAAGTTCTATTGCTTTTCGGATTGTTTCCTGAGCAATCATTTCACCACCCCAATCCTTCTGACCATAACCACATCCCCGGACGGATATTTAGCAGTTACCCGACAAATGTAGCTGCCATTTCCAACAACTTCTCCATCACCATTCCTGCCATCCCATTTGTGATCCCATTCCTGTCCTGCCAGAATCTCCTTCATCCAGACCAATTCCCCAAACAGGTTGTATATTTGAATGTGGATATCAGCCGGAGTTGTGAGTGGATACTCAATACTTGTCCCTTCCTTTGGATTAAACGGGTTAGGAAAATTTCTCAATTTATATGGTTCAGGGGTAATGAAAACACTCAAGGAATATTCAGCCCCAGCCTTTTCGCTTTCATCTACATAGCGGTAGAAAATCTGGTGTTTACCCGGCGAATTAATGGTGAATGTGGCGAATGGTAAAAGCTGCGTCCAGGAACCATTATCTATTTTATATTCCTGCTTGAGGTTTCCAAATGGTTTCAGCTCAAATATCGTACTTGGTTTGGCAGAGGTTACACCCTGTTCGCTATGGCTAATAATCAAGGGTATGGGAGAGACAACCTGAAAACTGATTGTTCCAATACTGAACAATCCACATATTACCTTAACCGTAACAATTCCAGTGGTTGTGCCAGCTGGAATATTAAGAACAGCATAGCCATCAATATTGGTGGAAGTTGTGCCGCTTATCTGACTATCAATAACCCTGAACCTGACCATAGCCCCAGATGTTCCTGTTCCAGTTTGTGGAGACACCACACGAACATTAATTGTTGCTGTCCCACCCGGCAGAACTGTAATCGTATCGTGTGAAACATTATGTGAAACATTAAGGGTGTAAGCAGCAATAGATACCTCAGAATCCCCCTCCTTTTCCTCTTGCACCCAGACCATTCTGCCACCTCCATTAGTAATCACAGATTGCCATTTGACTGGTAACTGCTCGTTTTCTCCTGTCTGTACAGTAATAGGCACGGTCAGCCATGCCCCTGGGGACAAGGATTCACTACCTGGCGTCAAACGAACATATTGCCCGTTGCTTGTAGCAGACCATGGTTGATTAAGTGTCGTGGGTGTGCCAACGATGATACAGGTAAATCCTGATGGTATGGTAATGTCTATCTGGCTGATAGCACTATCGCCAGTATTGGTTACTCGATAGATGGTTTGGGTGGCGGCATTTGCATAAACCTTATGTGGCAGGACTGATGCCGTTGCACTCAGGGCAATAACATTAATCTTATTGCTCGTACCATAAACATATCCATCATACAAGCTAATGCTAACGGTTTCTGGTTTTTTGAGAATAATGGTTAATGGCAGTATTTGGGTTTGAATGGCAACACCTGCAATAAAGACAATTGCCGGCGGGTAGGATGGCTTGTTGCCAGCCATATCTGCCCCTGGACCAGAGAAGATGATAGTTTTTGTGCCAGAATAACTATTTGCCACATTTCCAAAACAGTCCCGGGCAATAAGGCTATTGATGCTGAATGGCTGATTAACAGTAACCGGTGATGGCAGGTTGATATCAAGATATGATACCCCTGCTGGTAAAACGGTAATAGTCGTTGTTGTGCCAGAGGTAATGCCATCTGTTACCCATATTGTGGTTTGAGTAGCATTGGTAAGGGTAAACCCTGTGGCTGTGGCTGTCCCATGGTCAAATGTTTGATCGCTTTGTTGTAGGGACAGGGCTTGTCCCTGTCCGTCTGTTTTCTTCAGGGGTGAACTACTATTCCATGAAAGTGTGTGAGAACCTGTGTAGTTGCTGGTAACATTGCCAAAGGCATCCTTATCAGCCTTAATTGTGATGGCAAAGGCAGTGCCTGCGGTCTCTGCTTCCTGATGCTCTGTGGATAAAATAAACTTGACTGGTGGGGCAGGGACAACAACAATCTTTTCGGAAGTACCACTGATAGTGCCCTGTGTTATTGTTATCATGGTCTCCTCTGCCTTAACTAATTTCACCTCAAGGCTGACAGTGCCAGAGGCAAAGTTTGCTTCCTGCGGCAGACAGGCTGGATTGCCATTTGGTGAACTCGTACTAGGCCCGCTGTAGGTTAATGTTTTTGCCTCCTGATAATCAGCAACATTCCCAAAGGCATCAAAGGCAGTGATGGTCAGGGGAAAACTTCCCCCGGCTGTTACTGTTCCCGGGGCAGTTATCGTAAATGACCCAGCTGCAGCAGGCTTGACAGTTATGGATGATGATGTGCCACTAATCGTGCCACTCGTGGCAGTAATGCTTGAAGACCCTCCTGCATTGGTAAGCATAAAGCCTGTAATCGTGCATTTCCCATTGGTAAATGTCCCCACCGACCCATCCTCTGGTTTGGTGGGTGTACCATTATTTGGGGAATTTCCAGCAGTCCATGACCAGTCGATAGAACGGCTGTCTGTGTAGTCTGCAACATTCCCATATTTATCCTTGAGGGTAAGGATGACGGAAAAGGGAATGCCTGCGGTCTTTTCTGCGGGATTTTCGGTAGTTACTTCTATGCTGGTAGGACTGCTCGGGGTGACAGTGATGAGGTTTGAGGTGCCGGTTATGGTGCCGATTGCCATGATGATGGCTGTTGATTTTAATAATTTGGTAAACAATGAGGTAGTAGATATGCCACGATTAAAGTACAATGAGGATGTGCCTGAAGGAATTCCCTCAAGTCCGATGTAGGTTACTGTTTGACTGCCTGTGGTTGTAGCTGTATTGCCAAATCTATCACAAATTGTGATAGTGCCAAGCGGAAAGTCGACACCGGCTGTAACCGTAGCCGGGGGGGAGAATCGCAGATTGGATGGGGATGAGGCTTGGATAGGGATGGGTGAAGATGTGCCGCACCAGTATTCAGTAACACCGGCAAAATAGGAGACAGTAATGCAGGGCTTGTCCCCGGCATTTACTGGTGTAAATGTGCCCAAGTATGCTTTGCCATCAGTAAATAATATCTCACTACTTGAGCCAACTTGTGGTGTTGACTGACTTCCATTTGGGGAGTTTGTGACATTCCATGAATAATCGATGGGATATGTTTCTGTGCCAGATTGGAAACCTTTTGGCTGACCGGATAAGTTACCAGTTAGGTTGCCATAAGCATCTGTTGCTTCCAGAGTAATGCCAAAGCCTACGCCGGCTGTTTTAGTACCATTATTTTCAATCGCCACATTAAAACGAAATGGTGGTACCGACGGACTAACCGTGATTTGGGATAATGTCCCTGCCATTCCATCATCTCTACTGCTGACGGTGATAGTGGATGTTTCGATGGCATTAAATAGGAAAAATCCGGGAATCCGTGCTGTCCCACTCGTAAAGGTTACAGTACCCGATGGAATAATCGGAGTGGATGTACCATAGAGTGGCTTGCTTGCTGTGGATGTCCCTGTAAGATATTTACTACCATCGAAATTGCTACGGGCAGAGTCGTTATACATTGTTGCTGTTACCGTAAAGCTACTGCCAGCAGATACAGTATTTTCTTCAGAAATCCAAAGCACAAAATGATCTGCCGCCATAGCCCTACCAGCCGAAAACATCAATACCAGAACAACACAGATATATCGTAAAACAGACATACTATTTTCCTCATTTTGAATTGTTTGTTTTTGCCGAAATCTCCACGAACACACAATCGCAACTACGCAAGCCAAAACTTGCGGCTACCGCTGCTGACTGTCAATCAGCCATCATTGACGCCCTCGTAAAAAGTCGTCATTCCTGCCCCCGTTTTCACGAGGGTAAACTCCAGCAGGAATCCAGAAAACACATAACTACTTGAAAAAGCTGGATTCCCGTTTGCACGGGAATGACATGAGAACTGTTTTTTAGACTTTTTGCGAGAGTGTCATCATTATATCACATTTAATGGAATTGGTCAATAGAAAAAAATGGGAGGCAGGGCACAGACTACACCAAAAATTTTGCCAAATATTTTCCACACCCCTACCCCCCGTCAGCGGGGGACAAAGAGTAGAGACGCAAGATTTTGCGTCTCTACCAATCTGTATTATGCATCAAATATGTGTTCGGGAATGGCTTGAAAACTATTCACCACAAAGGCACAGAGACATGGAGAAGGGGAGCCAAAATCTTGACCCCCTTTTTTTTAATTTATCGTTTAAGTGCAAACCTTCTCTTAATAGAAGCTATCCCAAACATCCCTCCTCCCAGAAGAAGCATGGTTGCAGGTTCCGGGACAGCATTCTGGTTTGCGGCTTCAGCATCATGGGAAAATGGTGCCTTTGTTTCCCATGTTTTGCCACATGTCCCTATAACCGTACCACTTGCGTCAAAATGAATAGAAGAATAGCCACCATACTCTATCTGGAGATAATGAATATCCCCATCATCCGTGCCGCTTTCACCAGGGTTATAATTATTAACTATCTCACCAGCTGTGCTTACCATAAGGTCTGGCAAGGAGTAAGTACTATAATAGGTGGGATAGATCCCGTGAGCTGGCAATGGTGTACCAAAGCTGTCAAAGGTTATTGGCAAGCCATTAACCTTGACATATGCCCCACTCAATCCCTTTTCACTCTCTTTGATAGCCACATAAAGCATCACATCTTTGATATACTCGGCAGTGGCAGGTGAGGATGCTCCCAATACCTGTAGCTCAAAATTAGAGTCATTGGTTACCCAAGTCTCAGTCGTAGCATCATAGGTAGAACCCGGGATATAAAGCTGAAGGCTTGGTAGAGCCTGAGCAATACCCGCTGATAGCAATAAAAATAAGAAACCTCCACCTAACATTATCGTACATTTATGTGTCATTTTGATACCTCCTATTGTAGATTTAGATGTATTCAGCCGGCAATTGAATACATCTTTGTTTGTAAATATAATATACGACATAAAATAGATTCTGTCAAGTTTTTTCTTATCTTTTCTTATCTTTATATGCTTTTTAATGGCTATTATTGCATTTGTTTGCTTTGGGTAGGTTATTGTAGGGTCTCAACAACCTTAAACTGACGCAATGGTAGTAATTCTCATTTTGATATTTTTCCACCGCAGAGACGCAGAGTCGCAGAGAAGAAACGCTGAATGAAGCATATAAATTCTCTGCGACTCTGCGTCTCTGCGGTTCATAAT
>JAZDHC010000270.1:0-2003 GCA_043806395.1 Candidatus Desantisiibacteriota bacterium
AAGGTGAACCGTAGGGGTAGACCTGTGTGTCTACCCAAATAATTGGGCGAACACATAGGTTCGCCCCTACGAACCTGAACAACACAGCTATCGTTGATTAAGACCAGCGAAAAACACAATTTATGACCTTGCTGAGTATAAACCCACGGGCTGGAAGCCCGTGCTACTTTCCTTCATTCCTACAAAAACATGTTCCTTAAACATGGAAGGCTGAAGCCTTCCGCTACCTCTTTTCCTTCATTCCCGAAAAAATATGTTCCTTAAACTCCTGAATACATGCCTTCAGGTTTGCATCAATAACACTGGTAATTTCTTTCTGTTCAGCAATTTGTTTTTCTACTGCCGGATGTTTTTGCTCCATAAATTTCAGAAACTCTTCCTCAAATGATTGGCAGTCAGCGACCTGAATATCATCCAGATATCCATTCACACCTGCATAAAGTATCAGCACCTGTTTTTCAACAGGCATGGGAACATATTGTCCCTGTTTGAGGATTTCGATCATTCTTTTGCCGCGATTAAGGGTATGTTGGGTGGCTGCATCCAGATCGCTGGCAAATTGAGCAAAAGCCGCCATCTCACGATATTGTGCCAACCCCAATCTCAGGGTACCTGCAACCTGTTTCATGGCTTTTGATTGAGCTGATGAACCTACCCTTGAAACAGAGAGTCCAACATTAACCGCTGGTTTAATCCCAGCGTAAAATGATTCGCTATCAAGGTATATCTGTCCATCAGTAATGGAGATAACATTTGTAGGGATATAAGCTGAAACATCGCCTGCCTGTGTTTCAATGATTGGTAAAGCAGTAAGACTGCCGCCGCCCTTTTCAAGGCTCAGCTTGGCTGCTCTTTCTAATAATCTGGAATGCAGATAGAAAATATCCCCTGGATATGCCTCTCTTCCCGGTGGTCTTCTTAAGAGTAGAGACATCTGTCGATAAGCCGTTGCATGTTTGGAAAGGTCATCATAGACAACAAGAGCATGTTTCCCCTTATCCCTGAAATACTCACCAATGGCACAGCCTGTATATGGTGCAATATATTGGAGTGATGCAGGGTCAGAGGCTGTGGCTAAGACAATGGTCACAAAATCCATGCACCCATGTTTTTCTAATATTGATACCACATGAGCCACGGTTGACTGTTTTTGTCCAATAGCTACATAGATACAATAAATATCCTTACCCTTTTGATTAAGAATGGTATCTATTGCTATAGCTGTTTTTCCCAGCTGTCTATCGCTGATAATCAATTCCCTTTGTCCTCTTCCAATAGGGATCATGGCATCTATAGCCTTTATCCCTGTCTGGAGTGGCTCCTTAACCGGCATACGATCTACTACACCTGGTGCTCTATTTTCTATAGGGTTGAATACCTCAGCCTTGATTGGTCCCTTGCCATCAATCGGCTGACCAAGTGCATTCACCACCCTGCCCAACATACACTCACCCACTGGAACCTCAACTATTTTGCCAGTTAGCTTAGCCGTATTCCCTTCTTTTATCTCCACATCCGAGCCCATCACCACTGCTGAAACAGTCTCTTCCTCCAGATTTAATACCATGCCATGGACACCACTTGAAAATTCAATCAACTCCCCTGCCATAGCATTAGAAAGCCCATAAATTCTGGCAACATTATCCCCAATCTGGACAACTGTACCAACCTCTGTTACATTAAGTTCTTTCTTATATCTCTGAATCTCATCTTTTATAACCGAACTTATCTCTTCTGGCTTAATCATTTTATCCTCCATTGATTTAAAAGAAAGATCTATCCACAGATTACACAGATTAGAATATTCAGCATGGTTCAAATCAGGGTAACAAATTGAGCAAGCAAGTATCTATGTTTCCCTAATTCCCCCTTAATAAAGGGGGTTAGGGGGTTGTAATCCTCTGTATCATCTGTGACCCTGCGGTGAACAATTTTGAACCATGCCGCAATTTTATTTTTTTTGTGTAACTATTGTTTCGTCAACCTTGACATACCACATTGTA
>JAZDHC010000271.1:0-2047 GCA_043806395.1 Candidatus Desantisiibacteriota bacterium
TTTCATCGTTTTTCATATGATTCCTTTCGGGCAAGGGGACATCATCTACAGAATACAACCCCCTAACCCCCTTTTCTAAGGGGGAATATTGCACTCTCAACTAACCGCAAGCTTTCAAACAAAGGTGAACCGTCCCGATAATCCAAATTCTGGAAAAACTGCCATTACATTATGAAGAGTTTTTCAGGAAGTGAAAAAGTGGCCACACCTAATAAGAATATTATTCAAAGATATCGATTAGGAGAGCTGCTGGTTCGGGATGGGATGATCACCGAGAAACAGCTCCAGATAGCCTTAACTGCCCAAAAAACCAGCGGAAAGAGATTGGGACGGATGATGCGAGAGCTGGGATTTATCTCTGAAGAAGTATTAATGAACTATCTCAGCCAACAACTTAGAATCCCTCAAGTCAGCCTTGCTGACATAGAGGAAATCCCTTCAGATCTCATAAAAGCTGTGCCAAGCTTTCTGGTGCGACGACATCTGCTTATCCCCATTTCCAAAACAGCTCAGACAATTACCATTGCCATGACCGATCCCTTAGACATTTTTGCCTTAGATGATGCCAGTGTACTGCTGGGACATTATCAGGTCATTCCAGTCATCGCTCCGGAGGCAGAAATCCTGGCTGCTATTGAAAAATACTATGGCGACAACATATACATGGAGTCTGTTTCCCAAGAGGCTAAAGATAAGAAAATCGAGGTGCTCAGGGATGAACCACAGGTGGATATCTCTAAAGTCTCAAGAGAGGCAGAAGAAGCACCTATTATTAAGCTCGTTAATCGTATCTTGTTAGACGCCATTACTACCAGGGCTTCTGATATTCACATTGAACCAATGGAAAAGGAATTAAGGGTTCGATACCGGATTGATGGGGTATTACATCGGGTTATGTCTTCACCCAAGGACATTCACCTGCCTGTTATTGCCAGAATAAAAATTATCTCTCATATGGACATTACTGAGCATCGAGTTCCCCAGAACGGCAGATGCAAAGTCATCCTGGAAGAAAGCTCAGTGGATTTAAGGGTTTCTGCTATACCAACAGTCTTTGGAGAAAAGGTGGTTATCCGAATCTTAGACTCACACCAACTCCAGTTAGATTTGAGTAAATTAGGGTTTGAACCTGAGACATTAAGGGTTTACCAGAACCTGATTAAATCTCCCTATGGGATTATCATGATTACAGGTCCTACAGGCTGTGGCAAAACCACCACACTCTATTCTACTTTGAGCACTATTAACACAGAAGATAAGAATATTATGACTATTGAAGACCCGGTTGAGTATATTCTGACAGGAATAATTCAACAACAGGTGCAGCCTGAAGTTGGTCTGGACTTCAGTGCTGGTCTGAAGGGATTTCTGCGTCAGGACCCGGATGTAATTATGATTGGTGAAATCAGGGATAAGGAAACAGCAGAAATAGCCATTAATGCTGCCTTAACCGGGCATATGGTTTTTTCTACCCTGCACACTAATGACGCTGTTGGAGTCGTTATTCGACTACTTAACATGGGTATCCCTCCCTACTTAATTGTTTCTACCGTTGTCTTAAGCTTAGCTCAAAGATTAATGAGGCTCTTATGCCCCAAATGTAAGCAGCCATACGAAAGCCCACCAGAGCCTTTAATCGAAATTGGCTTGAATGTAGAAAAAAATGTGACCCTTTATAAGGCAGTAGGCTGCAAAGATTGTACCAAAACCGGATACAAGGGAAGGGTTGGTGTCTATGAAATTATGGTTATGAGTGAAAAAATTCGAGAATTAATTCTTGAACGGAAATCAGCCTCAATAATCAAAGAAACAGCTTGTAAGGAAGGGATGGTGTCCTTAAAAACATCTGCGGCTGAAAAGGTACTCCTTGGACTGACTAGTGTAGAGGAATACCTGCGAGTAACATAAGGGCACCTCTAAAAACCCACTAAAGCCGCGCTGGCAGCGTTGCAAAGCTGCTCAAAATGCTCATTTACCACTTGTAAACTGCGCTTTTTCGCATCTTTGCGCCTTGCCATCATCGACTTGATTGAGTTTTTAGAGGCGC
>JAZDHC010000272.1:0-10639 GCA_043806395.1 Candidatus Desantisiibacteriota bacterium
GCATGGTTCAAAATTGTTCACCGCAAGGTCACAGATGATACGGAGAAGAACAACCCCCTAACCCCCTTTTTTAAGGGGGAATTAGGGAAATGCACACTCCTATTTGCTTGTCCGATTTATTACCCTGATTTGAACCATGCCTGATTTCCATCCCTCTTTCATCAAACAATCCCCGTATACTTTACACTTAGCTCCGAATGATATTGTTTCAAGTTCTTTATATGAAACACGGGAATAGGTTTGGCTGCATTTGAAACTCGATACGGTCGCAGGAGAACGACCTCTCCAACATCTTTAATATCATCACAAATACTCGAAGTAGCAAGTATCTGCCCAGGTTCAGCCATTTCACAGAATTTATAACACAAATCAACTGGCTCACCCATGGCAGCATAACTTATCCTGCGGCTGCTTCCAAAATGACCAATAAGGACATCACCTGCACTCAGTGCCATCCCTACCTTCATAATCTCCCGTCCTCGCATTGTTCTTTCTTCATTTAATTCCTTTATCTCTTTTTGAACCTCCAGAGAACACCTGACTGCCCGACGAATATCATTGTGATGCCTGATTGGTGCACCAAAAATATTAAACACAAATCCTGCAAATATCCCAATAGATTCACCCTCAAACTTAAGGGCAGTCTCAATGATTATTTTATAATATTCATTGAGAAGATCCACCCCTTCATGCAATTCCCTTGTTTTAATCACATCCTCAAATCCATATACCTTAGAAAGAAAAACAACCACCTTCTCCTTCCTGCCACCTAATTCACGGGTAACAACTGGCGAAATAAGAGCATGTGCCTTTCCATTTGATTGGTTTTGAGGTAAATATTTATCTAATCTTTCCTTTTTTCCAAAAAAAAGTCCCATTTTTTTCTCCCTTCAAATTCTGCAACCGCCAGCATATGGCATGGCTGTTCTTTATATTTATCGGTAAATTAATCAATTTTATTAAGCATTATTCTATCCATTTCTGCACAATATATCAGGCATGAGTCACCATTCCTTACCACACCGTCTTAATCTCTATATTTGTTCGACAATCATTGGTATGATCCTTATACTCCTTAACCGTATATTTTCCGATAAACCTCATGTGTTGTTTCCGCATCTGGTGGACAAGTTGAAGGCTATATTCTGTGTAATCCTTCCCAACAATATTGTTCTGACATTTTAGCCTTGCCTTTATATTCATTGTGTGCCAAAGGGTATATGTGGATTCGAGGAATGTATATCCGCCATCCCTGCCATCATTTTTTTCATGCCTTAACCCCACTGTAGAAGACAGGTCAGGTGTTATATTCCAGAGGATTTTTCCGGTATGGGTTATTTTCTTATCCTCAGCTTCTGCCAGAGGTGCTACCTCCATCCACCATTTGGTTCTTATTTTTTTTGATGGATTATAACAAGCCATGATCTTCAAACGATCATTATTTCCCTTAGAATAGTTATAGGAAGCACGAACGGTTGATAATTTACCCTTAAAAAAGCGGCTGATAGAGGCAGAGCCGCCAGCCGTATCTTGCATTTTTTCAATTCCAGAAATATGTCCATATGGGGTGCAGAAGTTTTTGTCAAAATCATAGACAGAACAGGTTATATCATAAGCCTTCTTAGATTTCTCAAGCTTGATAATCCAGCCATATCCAGTAGTAGTTGCATGATACCATGCTGACTCTCCTGAGAGTTGAAAGGTAGGCATATCTATCATCATGTATGGTCCCATGACAGAATAGGTTGTAGGGGTAGCACCTTCTAATTTAGAGGCATATCCAGTATATCCAACAGATAACCGTCTGGTTTGCCACTTGGTATGGCATCCAACAAGGCGTTCTTTGTCAAAACCTTTAAGACTAAGAGTATAGGGTTGTGAGGGAATATCAGAGAAGAATATCCCTGTCTGTAGCTTAGGGTCTGTCACAAAATAACTGTTACATTCGGTTGCCGCTTCATCTCGTCCAGCGGCGTTGTGCTCCTTAAGGCATAGCTCACTATGCCTTAAGGAGCATGCCTTGCTGGACGAGCGAATCGACAACCTCGATGTGACACATTTATTTTGTGACAGACCCTAAGACACGAAAAAGAAAAAAACTTGGTGTCTTCGTGCCTTCGTGGTGAAAAAATCACTACAGGTGGTGATAAAAATATGACTCTGGCAAATAAGATCACGATCCTTCGTATATTATTGGTACCTGTTTTTGTTATTTTTATAACCTATGGATATTACAAGTCTATTTTAGCATTTCAATATGCAGCACTGGGTGTTTTTATTTTTTGTATTCTGACCGATGCCCTTGATGGGTTCATTGCACGGACATTTAATCAGCAGACAGCATTGGGAATATTTTTGGATCCATTGGCTGATAAATTGCTTTTGGTTTCAGCTTTTATCTTTTTAGGGTTAAGTTTTGTAAATAAGATTCCTTTATGGGTTAGTATACTGGTGGTTGGTCGGGAGTTTATCATCTTGATAGGATGGTTGGTTGTTTATCTTTTCAGTACGGAAAAAAACAGCCTTAAGCCAAGCATTCTGGGCAAGATAACCACATTCTTTCAGATGATAGCTATTCTCCTCTGTCTGATAAATCTTCCGTATCAGTATCTTCGTTGGATAATCTTTTTAACTGTGGCTGTAACCATTATCTCTACTGTTGATTACATTCTTCGTGGCAGCAAAAAGCTGAATCATGTTGATGGGGGATAGGCTGTAGGTGTTTAGACTGTAGGGTAAAGAAATAGAGATAACGAAGTCATACATCTTCTGAACCTATAGCCTACAGCCTAACAGTCTATAGCCTGAATATATTAATGAAACATATTGTTTTTTCATATGTAGCTGAAAACTCAGGGCATAAGATTGCTGCTGATGCGGTCAGGGATGTATTGCAGCAAGGGTCACCTGAAGTTTCATTCCTTTCCATAGATGCCTCAGGCTATTTTTCGCCTATAGTTAAGGGAATAATACTGAGATCGTATCTTGAATTGATAAAATCAGACCCTTTCGTTTGGGAATATCTTTACGATAACCCAAAGATAGTTAATCTTACGGCTAAATTGAAGGAGATATTTGATACATTAAAGTCGAAAAGATTGAAGAAAAAGGTGTTTAATGGTTTTCAACCAGATGCTGTGGTTTGTACCCATGCCTTTTCTTGCGGGGTATTTTCTGCCTTGAAGAAAAACAGCATGAATAATCTTCCATTGATAGCTATTACTACAGACTTTGATATTCATGCTTATTGGTTACATTCTAATGTTTCCTGTTATCTGGTGGCTAATTCAGAGACAGCTGATAAATTAATGTCTCAGGGTATATTGGCAAATCGTATTGAGGTCACTGGTATACCTGTTTCCTCTGCCTTTGCATCGATTGAGGATAAAAGGATTATCAGGGAAAGGCTTTCAGTAGAAGATTTACCAACCATTCTTATTATGGGTGGTAATCATGGGCTTGGTCCTATGGAAAAGATTGTAACCTATCTGAATCTGTTGCCACAGCTTTTTCAGATAATTGTTGTTACTGGAAATAACATAGGCCTTCAGCGAAAATTAGAAAGATTAGCCAGACAAATAAAGAGACCTATGAGGGTTTATGGCTATATTCATAATGTTTCTGAGTTAATGCAGGCAGCAGATATTCTTATCAGTAAACCAGGCGGGCTGACATCTTCAGAAAGCCTTTGTTGCGGGTTGCCAATGATTATTGTTAACCCTATCCCTGGACAAGAAGAACGAAACAGCAGGTATCTGATAAAACGAGGTGTGGCAATAATGGTACCTCATGAGAGTGAGATAGATGATGTGGTCAATAAGCTGCTTCGAAAGCCAGAAATATTATTGGAAATGCAGTCCAATGCCCTCAAATTGTCAAAACCAAATGCTGCTGTAAATGCCGGAAAGATAATTAATCATCAATGCAATGGAGGATAAGGCATGGTTCAAAAGAGGAGAAATTCCACCCCCTACCCCCGCCAGCGGGGGACATAGAAAGGAATATGTGTTACCCTCTTTTGAACCATGCCGAATAATAATATATTGTTATGAAAAAAGATACGATTGGTCTTATTGTAGCTACCATTTTGGCGGTGTGTTTTTCAATAGTGTTATTTAGTGTTACCATAAAATATCTCCAACAAGCAATTGAACAGAAACCTATACAAACTGTCTGTGAAAAAGGCGTCTCTGTTATCCCAAAAGAACAGGCAATCTCAATTAAAATAAAGATAGAGGTGCCCCAAAAAAAGTTAGAAAAGGCAAAGGAAATATCTGTGATACCCTTGCCTTCTCCCTTGCCTTGTGTTCAGGGCACACCATCAATAATATCTGAACAACCAGCAACAATTACCAAAGCTATTGCAAAGATAGCCATAATCTTAGACGATGCAGGTTATTGTACTGGTGGGTTTGTCAGCAAGCTGTGGCGAATAAAGGTGCCGTTAACCATTAGCATTATCCCTGGAATAATATGTTCAAGGGAAGCAGCTGAGATATCGCATCGGTGCGGGTTTGAGGTTATGCTTCATATGCCTATGGAGTTTTGTTCAAACTCAAAGATAACAGAGGAGGATCTTCTTTGTTTGGCAGACAGAAAGAATGATTCGCCATATAAATGGGCATTGTTATGTGGTATGTCTGAGAAAGAGGTGGCAAGACAATTAGATGGGGCTATCAAAGATATTCCATACCTTAAGGGAGTAAATAATCACATGGGATCCAGAGCAACTGCGGACAAAAGGCTTATGGCTTTATGTATGGACAAACTTAAAGGCAAAGGGTTGTACTTTGTTGATAGTGTGACCACCGCAAAAACCGTTGCTTATAAGCTGGCTAAAGCAAATGCTATCGATACCGCAAAAAGAGATGTGTTTCTGGATAATATAAATAATGTTGAACATGTCAGGCAACAGATGAATATCCTGATTGCTACTGCAAAGAAAAATGGCACAGCCATTGGGATTGGTCATATCACAAAGGCTCCAACTGTGGCTGTCTTAAGTGAGATGGTACCTTTGTTAAAGGCTCAGGGGATAGAGGTGGTACCAGCGTCAGCGTTGGTACATTAATTTTTATTGGAGGGAAACAATGAGCCATGAAAATCAAACTCATCACAAATCTCAGAAAAACAGGCCACCGGGTTGTGGTTGTGTAGGGTGTTTTTTTAGCATCATGGGGATGCTGTTGTTGCTTCTCTTGACAGGCATTGGCGGGGTAATCTTTTGTTGCTATTATGCAGTTTATCTTGAACCAAACTGGGTCAGGGTGCAAAAAGTAGTAATCCAACAACCTGAGCTGGCTAATGCGTTGTCAGGCATAAAGATTGTTCAGCTTTCTGATATTCATACCATTGATCAAGTCAGAAAGCTTGAAAACAGGATGGTGGAGGTTATTAATGCCTTAGAACCTGATATTATCCTCATTACCGGTGATTTTATTAGTAAGAGGGATGGGTTTAAGCCATGCATGGAGGCAATCTCGAGATTAAAGGCAAAGATTGGTATCTGGGGTATTTTAGGAAACTGTGATTGTTTTGTGGGTCCCTATCAATGGAAACAGGAAGGTAAAAAAGCAGGGATGACCATGCTTATAGATGACAGGGAATGTATAAGCTTAAAAGATGGAAAGCGATTGTGGCTGCTTGGTGTTAATAATGGACATGGTAGCACTGTCCCATACCTTAAAAGACTTATGCGAGGGATTAAGAAGGATGATGCGGTTATTCTATTGGATCATGAACCGGGAGAGATTGAAGAGTCCAGCCTATTTGACATTGACCTTGTCCTGTCAGGGGATACCCATGGCGGTCAGTGTGGTGTCAGATGGATCAGACAGTTTTATGGCTGGAAGGATAAATATCTGGCTGGATTGTATAAGGTCAAGGATACATATCTTTATGTCAATCACGGGCTTGGTTGGCACCATAAGCCTGTCAGGTTTTTGTGCTGGCCCGAGGTAACGATGTTTACCTTTGTGTCTGACGGTTCATCTACAAGGGTAAAGGAGCCTGAGGCAGAGATGGAAATGCCAACAAAATTACACCAGGAAATAAGAGAGATATGGCAGCGATTAGCTGAATCCAGGATACGCAAAGCCATGCAAGGAGATATAGATTAATAATGATGGTTGTCATCAAGGGATTTATCGAGATGTCCATGCTTGATTGGGAGGGGAAGATCGTTTCCACCCTGTATCTTCCTCGTTGTAACCTCAGGTGCCCATATTGTCATAATTCCGGGCTGGTTCTCCATCCAGAACAATATGATACCATTCCCATTGAAACAGTAAAGGATTATTTAGTAAGGCAACAGGGCTGGATTGACGGGGTCTGTATCTCTGGTGGTGAGCCGTGTATGTATGAGGATTTGCCTGATTTTATCAGGGAGCTTCGGGATATTGGTGTTTTGATAAAATTAGACACCAATGGTAGTTTCCCTGATTCGTTGCAGAGATTAGTAGATGAAAGGCTAATTGATTACATTGCCATGGACATCAAGGCACCACTTGATAGTTATGCTCTCTTGACCGGAATACATGATAAGGGGATAGGGGCAAAGATTAAACAAAGCATCAGGATTATCATGGATTCAGGGATTGATTATGAATTTCGGACAACGGTGGTGCCGTCCCTACATACCAAAACGACGCTTGTGGCTATGGCAGGATTAATAAAGGGAGCGAAAAAATATGTCCTGCAAGCATTTGTGCCCAATGATCCTATTGACCCTGAATATCAGAAGATAACGCCATATTCAAAGGAAGAGATGCAAGATATTAGTCAGGCTGTTTCACCGTTCGTTGAAGGGTGTGGATTGCGAGGGGCTTGAGAGGATAATTAATGATAAAAACAATAATCGGGTCAATTAAAAAAAATCCATATATCTGGCTCTGGTCAATACTTTTTTGCTATATTATTTATGGTACCCTTATCCCTTTTATTTTCTGTTCGTCCCTTGAAGATGTTCTTAAAAATATTAGAGATGCTAATTATATCCCATTTTACCATGAAGCTAAGGGTAAACATATCTCTATTAGTGATATTGTTAGCAACATAGTACTTTTTATTCCATATGGTTTTTTACTGCGTTTGGGGCTTGAGCCATATTATGTCACCAGATGTGGGCTAAAATGTGTTGGCTCTGCTTTCCTTCTAAGCTTGTTTATAGAGCTGTATCAATTATTTGTTTACAGTAGGGTTTCATCTACTACAGATATCATTAATGATACTTTAGGTGCTTGGATAGGGTATATCTTGGCCATTAATTATATTCACTACCTCAAGAATAAGATAGATAAGACGATCTATAACATTACAAGAGCAGAGCCTTTTCTTTTCTATCTAATTGTTTATAGCTTATTCATTACACTTATTTTTATGTTCCCTTTTGATATTTCTATTGATGAAGAGGATTTAAGGCATGGGATAAGGGATATTTGTTTCTTGCCCTTTTACTTCAAAGGAATGTTGCACCTTTCATGGATGAATATAGGCATTAATGCCATGGCCTTTGCTATATTTGGATTTATAGGCTATGCTGCCTTAAGGCATTATTATTCATCAAACTTATTTGGAGCATTTAGTACCCTGATTTTTGGTTTTTTTCTTGCATGTGCTATCGAACTCTTTCAGATACTTATCGTTTCAAGGGTTACAGATATGAGCAATATAATCAGCCGAATGGCAGGAATATTCCCAGGCATGATAATCTCAGGAATAATTTGCAGGAGGAAGCGATGAGATGGAAGGAATTTCTTAACACATTAAGCTATAAATACGAAGGCAAGGATATCTTCTTTATAATAGGATTTATATTGGCTTTATCCTTGTTTGAAATATGTTTCCTTTTGAACTCTCTGCAACGAGAATTGGAGCCAATACAGATATTAATGGGAAGCATCGTCATCTGTAGCCTTGGTTTTGCCATTATTAAACCGTATATCTCTATTATTGTATTTATTATCGTAGCTTATTATATTTCTCGAGATATCTTTGGGGCATCCACAATAGAACTTGTTTCATTCGGTGGAGAACAATTGTCATGGGTGATTATCTCAATAATAATATTCTGTTGGATTATCAATTCATTAAAGCAAAGGGACTTCCGTGTTATTATTGGGGTTCAGGGATGGCTACTTTTTGCTTTTTGGATAATTATACTAATATCCTCTGTCTTTGCTGTTGACAACAATCTCTGTCTGGAACATCTTCGTGGTATTACTATAGTCTTTTTCATCTATTTTGCTATTTTGAATCTGGTTAAGACAAAAGAACAACTTATCCTCATCCTCTGGACACTGGTTATTGTATTTGGGTTATCTGCTATAGAGGCAAATATTAATTATTTCTGGCATGGGATAACCCCGGCAGTTGACCCTATCTATCATGATAATAACTATTTTGCTCACCTCTTAGTCATGGTCATCCCTGTTGTTTTTTATCTTATTTTCATTTCCAGATCGTTTTTCCTCAACGCGTTATTACTCATCTTGTTTCTTACCATGATTATGGGGTGTATCCTTACATTTTCAAGGGGTGGGTTCCTTGGTTTGATTGGCATCATGGTACTCATCATTCTAAAATCACAAAAAAAACTATTCTTTTTGATAATAATAGGGATGTTTGCAGTAGTTGCTATATTTTTTATGCCACCACAATATACTGAACGGATAAAAAGTATTATTGGTTATGAACAAGACTCATCAGCAATGCAGAGAGTTTATGCTTGGCAAGCTGGATATAAGATGCTTTTGAGTGCCCCCTTGACCGGTGTTGGAGTTGGTAATTTCAAACACCTTTCAATTCAATACAATCCGAAGATGCCCCATAAGATCACTGCCCATAACTCGTTTGTCCAAGTAGCAGCAGAATGCGGATTACCTGGGATAGCAATCTTCCTTGCCTTATTTATTACCACAGGCAGGGGATTGTTACGATTAAGGCAGATTGCCAAAAAATCGCGTGAACATTTATGGCTGCTTCCTATCGCAGACATGATAGAGGTTGGTATCTGCGGGTATATTATTGGATGTAGTTTCTCCAGTGAAACATACCTGTGGCTTTTATACATTTTGATGGGCTTAGTTGCTGCCTTAAACCAGATTGTAACCCAAAAGGAGGTAACTGATTGATATGGTTACTATTATAAAATGTATTATGTCTCCGTTTCTGGATATGATTCTGCTCATCTATCATTATCCATTGCCACTCTTCATAGTTACTATAGTACTTATTATTATTTGTCTGGTTGTTTTTATGTGTCTAAAAGGGCTTATAAATAGTATGAGTAAGACTGCCTTTAAGATTATTTTTGGGATTATCTTTATTCCTACGGCATGTCTTTCTCTGATATACAGCCTTTATTTTTATTCTTATTGCATTGAGCCTAATTGGATAAGAATAGATCGAGCAACTATAAAGAACAGTAAATTATCCAACAGCCTTAAAGGGATAACCGCTGTTCAGATAAGTGACTTGCATATATCAAGTTTTGGATTCCGCGAAAAGAGGCTGCTCAGCATTCTGAATAAGATTAATCCGGATATTATTTTTATTACCGGAGACTTTATAACAATAAAGGAGGACATCCTTTATTGCATAGATGTTATCAGGCACATTAAAGCAAGGTATGGGGTATGGGGTGTGCTGGGGGATGGCGATGAATGTTTTGGAAAGATTAATGATGTTAAGGAAATAATGAAAAAAAATGGAATTAACATCCTGATAAACGAGTCTAAACGGTTTTGCTTAAATGGTAATATGCCATTCTATCTTATGGGGATCAATGGAGGAGATATTCAAAAAGAGATAGCCATGCTTGCACCTAAATGCCATGATGCACCCATTCTTCTACTTTGTCATTATCCACAGGCTTTTCCCTTTGCCTCTCAGTCAGGGATAGCCCTTGTCCTTGCTGGAGATACTCACGGTGGACAGATTGGTCCGCTGGCATTAAGAAGACTTGATCGAAAAATGCGAGGGGTAAAATCAGATGAGCTTGTTGCAGGGTCATATCAGATGGGGAACACACAACTTTATGTCAATCGAGGGATTGGTGTACATTCTATGAACATTCGATTCTTTTGCAGACCAGAGATAACAGTCTTTCAGATTGGAGATTTCAAGCAAGAATAATCTGGAACGCAGGCTGAAGGTTATGGTTGCCAGCTTATGTCGGTAGTGCCAACGAACGGGAGGGGTTTTGATATGCAATATATTTATGGTCCCGTATCTTCCTGGAGATTGGGTGCTTCCTTAGGCATTGACCTGCTCTCTTGGGCAGAAAAAATATGTACCTTTGATTGTACCTATTGTCAGATTGGAAGGACTCCTGCGGTATCTACGGACAGGAAGGTCTATGTGCCTACACAGGAGATCATCAGGGAATTAAAGGAATTACCTGAGCTCAAGATAGATTATATTACCCTTGCTGGTCGTGGCGAGCCATGTCTGGCAGGAAATCTTGGTGAAATGATTGTGGCGGTTAAAGCGATTATGGCAAAGCCTGTAGCCGTCTTGACCAATGCTACACTTCTGTCCAGGGATGATGTAGCACAAGAATTGGCTCTATCAGATGTGGTTGTGGCTAAATTAGATGCCTGGTCACAGGAGTCGTTTGACTTGATAAATAATCCGGCAG
>JAZDHC010000273.1:0-7155 GCA_043806395.1 Candidatus Desantisiibacteriota bacterium
TTGATATTTTTCCACCGCAGAGACGCAGAGTCGCAGAGAAGAAACGCTGAATGAAGCATATAAATTCTCTGCGACTCTGCGTCTCTGCGGTTCATAATGAGAATTACTGCCTACCGACAATTAAGAGTTGTTGAGACACTACCTTAAATGCCCCTCTTGATGACACAGATTTGACGGATTTTCACGAATTTTTTCATCAGTGTTTATCCGTATCATCTGTGTAATTCGTGTTCTATTTATCATTTTTGTGTCTTTATGCCCCTCTGTGCCTTTGTGACAAATTACCTTAATTGCTCAGGTCGACAGGCTGCTACAAGTTGTTATGGACTACTGCTCATTTGCGATAATACTTTTTTGATATAATAATTCAGGATCTAAATCTAAATGATTACTCCATTCAATAGAGTCAAATTTTACTGCTACCGTGTTAAATAAAGAAAGATCTTCTAATTTGGAAAATTCTCCTATCCTTAAATATGGAAAGACATCAAAAATACGCTTTTCTTTATTTTCAAATGTCAACAGTAATTTATGTTTTTCTAATGGCATTACATCTACTATTGATAAATACATTTCTATCTCCTCCCTTTATTTCAATGGTTCTATTTTGAATGGAAGTTCTCCTTTTGATGCCAATTCCCAGTCTGCCAGCAAGTTTTCCTTATGTATTTCAGCCCAAGCTAATACAAGTTTCATTTGTTTTGGTGGTAATTTCCCCTCTTTCAATTCACATGTATTTATATCAATAACAGCTTTACAATTTTGATAGTACGCATGAAAATGTGAAGGATTATGTTCACCCGGGGAACAATACATCCTGATAATAATTCCATAAAACATAGAAATTGTCGGCATTTTTCACCTTCCCTATATGTTATTTATTGTATCGTGCAAAATATTGGTCAATCTCTGGTCCAAGTTCAATCCCAATTCTTTCAAAGATGTCCAACAAGTCAAGATATGCACCAGAGCCTCCAAGAAAATCCCAAAACTCATTTGCAACCTTTAATTCATTGGCAAGGTCAAGCATTCCTCGCATTGTCCAGCGGTTGTAGGGCTGTGGTTCATAAGGATTGTAAGGAATGGCAATAATTGTTTGAACATTTGCAGTTGGATTGTTAACTAAAGTTGCTGCAACCCATTCTAAAAGCGTTCTTTTGAATTCTTTGAAACCTCCTGCATTTGGTTTTGCAGTTTTGAGATCAAACAGATAAATCGTTCCATCGTATGTTACCAATTTTATGTCAACCTTGGTAAGTTTTACTGTTTTCATCTCTCCCTGCTGACAAACCTCTCTGATTAAACGGATTTCTTCTGTTTTGTCAGGTGAAGTATCAGCAGTAGTCAATCCGTCCATTATGTTTTGAATAACACGATGTGATTCTGATGAAATCTGATTTCCTGCCACTTGTTGTGATGATGCACCTGCAAAATTTGATTCTGCTAACGCTAATGCAACCGGTTCAAAAATGCTTGTTCCAAAGTTTGTATCGACCAAACAAAGTTTCTTCTTGCGAAAGCAGGAAAGCATCTATAAACCCTTTAACTAAATCTTGAGCTGTTAAAATATTTTTGGCTCTGAATAAATAAGGGTTTTTTTGTTTCAAAATTTTATTAAGGTCAATATCATTCTGTACATACTCCAACCTTTTTTGATGAAAAATAGATATGTGATTTTCAACATATTCGTAAATGTCTTTCAGGTTTAATTGTTTCATAATATTCCTTATGTCAAAATAGTACAAATTCTTTTTCTGTTTGACTTTCTTTCATCATTTCAACATATTCTGGTAAGATTTCAATTCCAATAGAATTTCGGTGCATTTTTTTTGCAACAGTTAAAGTTGTCCCCGAACCCGCAAAGGGGTCTAATACCCAATCATGTTCTTTCGTAAATAACTTAATAAACCATTCAGGCAACTCTCCGGGAAATGCTGCACTATGATTTTTATTATTGCAAACAGTAGCAAAATGTAATACATTTGTAGGATATGCTTTTTCTCGGTTTATCCAGTTTGAAACATTTTTCCCAAATCCACTTCCATTCTTTGAATTATCCCTTATTTTATCAGTTTCACTTAAATTTTTCAATCTACCGTTTACCCAGTTACCAACAGGAACCATTACTTCTTCCTGATACATCTTGAATTTTTTTGTTTTATTGAATTGCAAACATCGTTCCCAAGAATCACGAAAGCGATTTGGCCATTTCCCTGGGTAGCAGTTTTTTTTGTACCAAATATACTCTTCTGTCCATAACCAACCCTGCTTTCGTAGTTCTAAAATCAACTCAATTACATAAGTGTGTCTTTCTCCATCTTCAGCTTTTTCTTTTATATTTAAGAGAAATGTTCCGCTATGTCTTAAAACTCTTAATAACTGTTCTGAAATAGGCAAAAACCATTCTACATATTTTTCTGGTTTAATACCACCATATGTATTCTTGCGTCTATCAGCATAAGGTGGTGATGTAACGATTAAATCAATAAAATTATCATCAACCTGTTTTAAGACTTCCTTGCTATCACCTAATAGTATTTTTGATTGAATTTCAATCATGATTCATTTTCCTCAATCATTTCAAACAAAATTGTATTATAAATTGTATCTATATCGGTGTTAATTCCAGATTCTAACCCTTTTTTAGCAATATGTAATTCTTCTTCATTCAATTCCCTACCGATTTTTTCAACTGCATAACCCTGCAAATCTTCTTTTGAAATATAAAATAACAAATCTGATTTTAAGATTGTTTCGTTCATGATTTTAATTTGACCTCACGATGACACTTATCAAACCGTTTCTTCCCTATCATTTTCCAACAATGTTCTGAATAAATTAGCCACAGCCTCTGGTTGCTCTGTAGCCAGATCTCTTGCCAATTTTTCTATAGAAAGATCTTTCCCTGCTCCTGTTTTCGAAGACAATTTTTCTTCCTCTTCTTCTATTGCAGGAATTTCTTCATCCCTTGGTGTTCTTTCCCTAAGAGCATTTAATGCTGCTAATTCCTTTTCCCGCAAAAGTCTTTCCTGCTCAAGTGCCTTTCTCCTCATTAGATACATAAAGATTATGGCTACAAGAATAAATAGGGTTAAGAAACCAGCACCAGCTGCCATGGCTAATGCCCTTCTCTTTTGAGCCTCTCTCCCAGCAAGGACAGCAAGCCATTCTGAAGTACGATCAAACTGAACATTTTCTACCTGAACAATATACTCCTTACCCTGATAAGCCTTGGCTTTTTCTGCTCCCATACTTGCCCAGACTAAGTTTTCATATTTTTTCATTTCTTCCTTAGTTCTTGGGGTATAAATTAAGTGATTTTTTTTATCAAGCCGATAGGCACCAGTTTCATCCCTTTCGTATGTCCCATCAATCCATACTGCTACAGAGAGCTTGGAGATTTCTGGTGATTTTACGGTCATGACCTCTTCTTTATTCGCCAGATAGTTACTTCTAAGCTCATCCTTTGAATAGGTCATGGGTCCCTTGGCAGAGGTCATGCCCTTATAACCTGGCATCTGTGCCTCTACACCCGGTGGTCCACCCGGAACACTCCCCTCACCCTCAAAGCGTTCGACAACCTTTTCATCACTTGCCCTTAGCTGTACCTTTTCCACGCCCTCTCTTACCAATTCATCAGTCAAGACAATATTCTCAGGGGAGGTATATTTTTCATGCTTTGATTCTATTTTGTCAAAGTTTATATTACAGGTAACAAGCACCTCTACCTTATCATCAACCAGACACCGAGCCAGGGATCTTCTAATGGCTTTTTCTAATTTCCTTGCCTCTGCCCTTTGAAGTTCAAGCTGTTTAGCGGCAAGCCCTGTTGTTTCTCCTTTTTTTAATTCCTCGATATCTGTGAGAATATTGCCGCGATTATCAACAATACTTACATTTTCTGGTGATAAGCCTTCAACAGCTGAAGAAACTAATTGGACAATCCCAACTATCTGACTGGCTTCTAAATTAGCAAATGAGGATACTTGAAGTTTAACTGAGGCTGAGACTTCTTTTTGTTCATCTGTATAAAGCTTTTTTTCTGGCAATACTAATAAAACCCTGGCATCTTCTATTCCCTCTATACTTTTTATTGTTCTGGATAGTTCGCCTTGAAGGGCTCTTACATAATTAATGCGGCGTTCATAATCAGTGATGGCCAATTTTGTGGTATCAAATATCTCAAATCCAGTAATCCCACCCTTGGGGGCAAGCTTGGATGAGGCAAGCTCAAGTCGCAATCTGTCCTTGTCTTTTAAGGGAACCTTAATTGTTGTCCCCTCTATGCTATACTTTTGTTTCCATTCATCTAATTTCTTGGTTATTTTTCCTGCTTCTTCAGGGTCTATGTTTACATAAAGGTTGACAAATTCTACTCGTTGGGTGTAATATCCCAAAAAGGAAATCCCTAAAAAGACTGCGGCAGCAAATATTCCCAGAATTATTTTTTGGTTGCGATTTAAGCTCTTTAAGACAGTAGTAATCTGCAAAAAGAATTTATTCATTTTTCCTCCCATTGAATAATTCTGTAGAATTTACATAAAAATCCAGTATTTATTATACTGTACCTTCTCTTTTTTGTCAAGAAAAATCTCTTAGTTTTTGGCATTGTCCAAATATATCATTGAGTATTGAAATAACACAATCCAATTCTTCCTTCGTATGAGTAGCCATCACAGATAATCGAATCCTGCCTTTCCCCTTGGGGACAGATGGCGGTCTTATACCTGGAGCAAATATTCCATGATTATACAGATGATTAGCCGTTTGGATGGTATTTTCATTGCTACCTGTCAGGACAGGTATTATTTGTGTAGTACTATTTAACGAATTAAGCCCTATTTGATGAATCTTCTGTTGCAGATAGTTGGCGTTATTCCACAACGATTCTCGCCATTTGGGTTCTGTTTGCACAATTTCCAACCCCGCAAGAGAGGCTGCAAGACTTGAAGCTGGCAGGGCAGTAGAATAGATAAAGCTCCGAGCATTGTTTTTCAGGTAATCAATTAATACCTTTTTACCAGCAACAAATCCGCCAAAGCCTCCGAGTGCCTTGCTGAATGTTCCCATTTGAATATCTATCTTCCCTTCCAGCCCAAAATGCTCTGCACTACCCCGACCATTTTTACCCAAAATTCCGGTAGCATGAGCATCATCCACCATAACCATTGCCTGATAATGTTTTGCCAGATCAACAATTTCGGGTAATGAGGCAATATCCCCATCCATGCTGAATATTCCGTCAACAACAATCAATTTTCTTCGATATATTGAAGAAGAATCCAATATCTTTTTGAGGGCAGACATATCTTGATGAGGATATACCCGTAAATGTGCTCCAGAGAGCCTTGCCCCATCAATCAGGCTGGCATGATTAAGTTTGTCCATGATAATCAAGTCATTTTTATTCATCAGACTATTCATTACACCAAGATTTGCCATATATCCTGAGGAAAAAATAATTGCATCCTCTGCCCTCTTAAATAAGGCAATCTCTTGTTCAAGCTTGACATGAATCTTCAAATTGCCACAGATAAGCCGTGATGCCCCGCTGCTCGTACCATATTCTTGTGTAGCAACACATGACGCTTCAATGAGTTTTGGATGGTTAGACAGCCCAAGGTAGTCATTTGAACATAACAGTATAAATTTTTGCCCATTTATAATTACGGTTGTTCCCTGTCTTGATTCTATGATTTGTGGCAAGCGATAGAGGTTGTCTGTTTTTAGTTGGTTTAATTCGTCTGTCAGAAAATCCATATTATTATCCTACCTGTTTGGATTTTACCCGCGGTAATTGAGTATTCCCGCAGAATTTTCGAATATTCCACCACACCACAGCCACTGACTTTTAGCTTTGGGTCAATATATTCTGCTCTTGTTTCGGCTTCGTTCATAATTTGTAATCTCCAATTTTCCAAACGCCTTTTTCAAGAAAAGCTTCTATGGTTTGGCGATTGGCTTTATTTATCAAATTAGAGTGGGATAATTTATTCTTTTTCGCATATTCAGCAAGCGTCATGATGTGTGCGCCTTCCAGATACGCAAGTCTCTTGTGATAACTGTTTGTCAGTGCTTTGCCGACTATTTCTTCCATGATTCTGGCAGTACCTTTTTCGTCAAATTCCTTAAACGCTTCGTAATACATCATTCTATCAATGAATTTAATATTCACCGGCACAAAACCTTCACGAATAAGCAAATAATTATTTATTACTCTTCCGATACGGCCATTACCATCAACAAATGGGTGGATGTGTTCAAACGAAAGATGCAGCAGTGCAATACGGTTTATAATATTTTCATGGCTGTTCGCATTATATCTCGTAAGCATTTTTTCCAATCTTTCTACTACTTCTTTTGGATCTGGTGCTATGTGATTTGCAACCCTGACCCACTCATCATCCTTGCGAAATCTTCCGGCAATATCATCCCGGATATTTGATATAAGCATTTTATGAAGCGACAGAATAACCTCAAGGGTGAGCTCTTGTTCTTTAGCTCTTGTATCAATGTAAGAAACTACCCGTGCAAGATTTTTTGCCTCAAAAATTTCTCTCTCGGTTATGTATCTATCTAAATTTATTTGCAAGAGAATTTTCTCTGTTTCTTCAAGAGTAAGAGTACTGTTCTCGATGGCGTTGGAGTTATATACCTGCTCAGCGACCTCTGTTTCACTCAATAATTTTATAAGTGATTGCTTACCAACAGACGCAGCATAATACCGCTCTCTCAAGCGATTGATTGTATTAAAAACATGTAATATTTTTGCCATAGTTATGTTATACACCTTTTCACTCTTTTGTCAACATAATCGTGAAAATTTATAAAAAAACAGCGATTTTCACGGTTTTGGCAGAAAATTCGGAAATTACGAATTTTCTCATGGTCGCAGATTCTGTCTGATGTAAAATCACTAAATTCTTTGACCATGATAATTCTGCAACCAGTGGTTGAACTAAGCCACAGTAGTGGTAGTAATTCATCCAATATATGAAGTATATAAACTAAGATCGTAACTACTCAGGTGTAAATAAGGGAAAAGGGGAAAGTAGGGGAAAATGGAAAAGAGAGAGAATTATGTTTCTTTTTCCCCTTTTTCCAGCTTTTTCCCTTTTCCCTTTAATCTCTTCCCTGTTCCCTTTTACCTTACTT
>JAZDHC010000274.1:0-2279 GCA_043806395.1 Candidatus Desantisiibacteriota bacterium
GGACTCATCTTATCTTCTTCTTTCAGCTCTTTTAACTGCATCTTTATAGTCTCTTCAGGTAACCTTGACAAAGCAGTTCTTTCATAGAGCATACTATTTATTCTTCCTTGAAGTGTGCGAGTGCTCCAGTGTTCCTTTTGACACAAAGTAGCATAAAATTTTCGTTTCAACTCGTCTTTTATTGGCAAAAGAGTTATTATATGTGTCCAACTCAGTCCTTTAAATTCTCCAAGCAGTGATTGGAGAATTGGATAACTTTCATATAGCTGTACCATATACCACAAATTTTGTGCAGAAAATCCTTTTCCGCATTTCTGGGTTAAATGTGAACTCAGCGAATTCACAATTTGCTTTCCATACTCTGCCCGCTCAGATTTTATTACCTCTTCCTTGATTACCTTCCCAATGTTCCAATAAAGCACTACCATTTCTTGATTAATGGTAACAGCCACTCTTTTCCTTGCTTGTTCAATTAAACTAAAAACTTTATCAAAAATGTCTTCTTTTTTGGTAATATCATTCATTGATTAACCTCTTAATTTAATGGGATGCAGATTGCCGCGGATTAAAGATGATAATGATGTCAAGCCAATTTAACTTCGCTCTTATGAACCTACGACTTTGCAACATAAATGCTCAATAGCCAAAACCTTAGCATTCTGAGGCACAAATACCGCAGCCTTGAATCCTGCCATTTGGCGGATTTGATTGCTGCGGTATTCTTTTCATTGACAATTGGCATTTCATAAGGATACATTCTGATGCAAGTTAGGGTAGAAAAGTCCCTTAAGTGGCAACTTAAGTTACACTATTAGTAATATTTCACCCCAATTTTTTTCTTCGTCTCCTGCATCCATTTTTCGTATGCCATTTTCAGACTATCCCCAATAAACCTTTCTTCCAGAGGTTTTAATATCTGTATCTCAAGCCCATCTCCAGCCACAATAAAATTCTGTCCCATTAACTGGCTAAACAGGTCTTTTTTTATCCCATCTATCTCCGGGGATTCTTCCCTTGTTTCTGTCTTTTTCTCAACAAGCTGGATGATGTGATACCCAAATTGGGTTTTTACTACACCTGATAGGGGATTTTCCTTTGTTAGGTTAAAGGCTGTCTCGTCAAATTCTTTGACCATCTGTCCCCTTTCAAAAAATCCAAGGTCACCACCCTTGGCACGGCTTGGACATGTGGAATGCTTGCCAGCAAGTGTTGCAAAGTCTGCCCCTTCCTTTATCTGTTTGAGCAAGGCATTTGCCTCTTCCTCTGTTTTTACTAAGATATGTCGTACATCTATCTTTTCTATCTCTATCTTTTTCTTTTCTGCTGGAGTACGGTCAATAAACTGTATCAGATGATACCCAAACTGGGTTTTTACCACACCTGATAATGGGTTTTCCTTTGTCAGGTTAAAGGCTGCCTCATCAAACTCCTTGACCATCTGTCCATGACCAAAGAATCCAAGATCCCCACCCCTCTCATGACTTGGGCATGTAGAATGTTTACTTGCCAGCTCAGCAAAGTCTGCCCCTGCCTTTATTTGCTTAAGCAAACTCGTAGCCTCTTCCTCTGTAGCTACTAATATATGCCGTGCATGAACCTTGACAGCATAATCCTCACAAAACCTTTCAAACATCTGCTGGGTAATTCCCACCTTCGGCATAACACATTTAGCAATCAACTGTACCTTCTGGAAGGCAATTTGACTCTTTTCCTTCAGATCATCAAGGGTTATTCCTTGCTTTGACATGGCATCTTCAAACCCTGCTTCATCAGTAAACCTTTGCTTAATGATGTTAATCACCTGATCTATCTGTTTTGGATCAACAACAATCCCCTGTGTCTTTGCCTCCTGCCTGATAATCTCATCCTCAATTAACCCATCCAATGCCATTTTTGTCTCCTTAGCCTGAAAATTTATGGCTGTCGTGCCCATAACCCCCTCTAATTGAATTGTGGTAATCGTTTTGCTTCCAACCACTGCCACGGTTGCAGGTTGGGCGGCAAAGGCAACCCCACAGATTAATATAGATACACCTACAAACAAACTTCGCATACCAATACTACCTCCTTTGATTTAAGTTGTGTTTTGCAAGGAGACATAAATTAGACAAGATAACAGGATAAACATGATAAAAATCGGCATGGTTCAAAACTGTTCACCACAGAGTTACAAAGGCACAGAGAATTACAACCCCCTAACCCCCTTTTTTAAGGGGGAATTAGGGAAATACATTCCCCTCTTAAGAGGGGTGGACGCTACTGCGGACGGGGTGTGTTCT
>JAZDHC010000275.1:0-3184 GCA_043806395.1 Candidatus Desantisiibacteriota bacterium
TGGCAGAAGGGATACCAGTACCAATATTTTCTACCTGAAAAGATCAATCATTCATTTTGTTGGACAGATGAGACGATTAATGAGTTTCTGGAAAAAGCCTCATTAAAGGTAGGTGAACTGAACTCCTTTTCGCGGTTTGTCCCTGATATAAATATGTTCATTCGTATGCATGTATTCAAGGAAGCAGTTGTTTCCAGCCGTATAGAAGGAACACGGACAAATATTGAAGAGGCGCTTTTTGATGAAAAGGAAATGAACCCTGAAAAACGCGATGATTGGAAAGAGGTTAATAATTATGTCATGGCCCTGAATACTGCTATAGAAACATTGCAAAATCTGCCTCTTTCGAACCGACTGATTAAAGAAACACATAAGGTTCTTTTGTCCAGTGTCAGGGGAGAGCATAAATGCCCAGGTGAATTCAGGACATCTCAGAACTGGATTGGAGGTACAAGCTTAAGCGATGCAACATTTATTCCGCCGGAACAAACCGTAGTTCCTGAATTGATGGCTGATCTTGAACTTTTTCTGCATAATAACAGCATCAAAATCCCGCATCTTATTCGTATTGCCATAGCACATTATCAGTTTGAAACCATACATCCATTTCTGGATGGAAATGGGCGAATCGGCAGATTGCTCATAACGCTGTACTTGGTGAGTACAGGGATTTTGGGAAAGCCGCTTTTATATCTGTCCGATTTTTTCGAAAAGAATAAACCATTGTATTATGATAACCTTACCTTAGTACGAACAAAACATGATCTTGGACAATGGCTTAGGTTTTTTCTGGTTGGTATTATCCAAACTGCTGAGAGATCAATAGATACCCTGACGAAAATTATAGACTTGAAATCAATAATTGAAAACACAAAAATTGCAACGCTTGGGAAAAGAACACTGCATGGACAGACACTTCTGAATAAATTGTTTTCCAAGCCAGTGATGCAAGTGAAAGATATAGAAAAATTGGTTATTTTGTCACCAAAGGCTGCAGGCGACCTTACGCAGGAATTCGTCAAGCTTGGCATATTGAGGGAAAATACTGGTTTTCAAAGGAATCGGATATTTATTTTTAATGATTATGTTGCATTATTTGAATAGGAAAAGCAGATGATCAGACTATTGATAATCATACTAATAATCATCTACCCCCATCTATCTCAAGCAGAAGGCATAGATTGGTGGGTAGTTGTCCAAACAGGCGGGCTGAATTCATCGGCTAAATATCAGTCATTTGGGCTTGTTGGTCAGCCGCTTGGCGGGCTGATACAGGGTGGCAGCCATACCGCTTTTGTCGGCTATGTGCCGGGATATACCCCACAAACTGGCAAGTCTAACGCACCCATTAACCTCAAGGCAATAGCTATCTCTAGTACACAGGTATCGCTTACATGGCAGGATAACTCTATCGCAGAGACAGGGTTTGAGCTGGAAAGAAAGACAGGGGATGATTCATTTCTTCCGCTGGCTAAAGTTGGCAAAAATGCAACGACTTATCAGGATACAGATCATCTCCTTTCCAATACAACTTATAGTTATCGGTTGCAGGCATATAATGAATACGGCACATCCAGCTGGATAACAGCTACAGCTACAACTACGCTGACCGAAAAAAGATTCACCCCATACCGTAATTTGTTTTATCCTGACAAACAAGAGACTGTACAGATCAGGTATGTTTTGGATAAACCAGAGCAGATCAATATCAAGATATACACCTTGAGCGGACGGCTGGTAAAAAATCTGCTGGATGAGACAAAACCAGCAGGTGAATATTGGCTTGACTGGGATGGCAGGGATGAAGAAGGCGAAATACTTGCCTCTGGGACATATATCATTTATTTTAATGCCGGGGATTTTAAGGATTTGAAGAAGGCTGTGCTTATCAGGTAGGTGGATGTATGCGATTTATTTTTTTGCTTATTCTATTAACCATGACTGCAAATACCTATGCCGCAACAGGTGCTGAGGTGCTGCGATTTCCCATTGGGGCAAGGGCAAATGGCATGGCAGAGGCACAAATAGCTGTTGCAAATGGCATTGATGCTATTTACAACAATCCTGCCTGTCTGGCAAAAGGCTGGTGCAAAGAGGCAAGCTTTTCCTGTATTGATGGCTTGATGGATACAAGTATTTCGTCCATATTATATGGTCAACCAACACAAAAAGGCTATTTAGCCGGTGGATTAACCTCTTTGAATGGCGGCAGGGCTGACATTAACTGGCATAATGGCTCTATTGAGGATATTCAACCAGAAAATGATTGGGTAGCAACAATGGCTTATGGCAAACAGATAACAGAAAATAGCTGCATCGGCTATGGCTTAAAAGTAATCTATAGCAATCTGGCTGAAAGGGAAACAGCCATAGGCTTTGGTCTGGATATTGGCTGTCTTTACCGAAAAAAAGGATTCAGCACAGCTATAGTTCTTTCTAATGCAGGTCTGGGACTCAAGTATTATAAAAAGCGGGATGACCTCCCATTGTGTCTGAAATTTGGCATGGGTGGTAAGGTTTATGCACGAAAAAGCAATAGCTTGCTTTTAGTCGGTGACTTGATCTGGTACAATAATGAAGACTTAGGGCTATCTGCCGGACTCGAATATAATTATGCAAACATATTATTCTTGCGAACAGGATACAAAATCCCTGACAATAAATATACACTTGGTTTGGGATGGAAGGTTGGAAAATGTCAATTAGATTATGCCTATTATCCCCTTGAAAATCTGGAGAGTAATCATCGGATGAGTTTGAGGATGCTGTTGCCCTCTAAGAAATAAAAGACACATGCCTTTATCCATCTTTGCCTTGCAATTTAACCCTTTGCCCATCAACTAATTCTGAGTTTTCTTCAATAATTATTTTATCCCTTAAATCAACGCCATTCTTAATCTCAATATATTCCTCGCCCTTTATGCCAATTACTATCCTCTGTTTTTTCACCATGCCATTTGCGAATATAAAAACAAAAGGTGTGCCACTCTCTTCGTAATGAATGGCATCAAATGGTATTCTGATGACATTAGCCTTCTCCTCCAAGATTATTTCGCCATAGATGACCTTGTTTATCCCCATGATTAAATCTTCCCCTATTAATTGGGGCAGGCTAACCCTTATCTTAAAACAATCCTTCCCACCTGAAGATGATTCTTCAGAAAGCATACTAATCTCTTTGACC
>JAZDHC010000276.1:0-2232 GCA_043806395.1 Candidatus Desantisiibacteriota bacterium
CGGTATTCGGCGACAGACCCTTAATAGGGATTTTCAAAATAATCTACTACTTCTCTATTTATAGCAGAAGTAGAATAAAAAGTTTCTGAAAATTTATAATAATCTTAAGATTTTTTTGTAAAGAATGGCAAAAAAATTGTATAAGAAGTTATAAAAAAAGAAAAAGGGGGAAAATGATGAAAATAGTATGTTTAGGGCCAAAAGGTAGCTTTTCTGATGTGGTTGCAAGGGAATGGGCCAAGAAAGAAGTTGAAATTGAAATTCAGTATAAAGACACAATAAACGATGTCTTTAATGAATTTCAAACTTTAAAAAAAAATGGAATTTCAGCAATAGGAATTATGCCTATTGAAAATTCTATCGAAGGGTCAGTGGCTAACACTGTTGATCGATTGATAGAACTAGATGGGGTTATCATAGGGGAGGTAATTCTTAATATTAGACAAAATTTACTTTCTATTAATGAAATAGAGTTGTCAGATATTAAGATTATTTATTCTCACCCTCAGGCCTTTGCTCAGACCAGAGGATGGATTCAAAAAAACTGTCCTCAAACTACACTTATAGAAGTTGGGAGTACTTCTGGTGCAGCGGAAAGAGTGAGGATCGAAAATATTCCAGAAAGAGTTGCAATAGCTTCTGTGGAAGCAGCAACGTTTTTTGGATTAAAGGCGTTGAGGAAAAGTATAAACGACTTCCCCAATAATCAAACTAGATTTATTGTATTGGGGCATGGAAAGACCCCTATTACAGAAAGAGATAAAACTTCCTTGGTTTTTTCAGTTGAGAATAAACCAGGAAGTTTATTAAAAGTATTAGAGATTTTTGATGTTTATAATGTTAATATACTAAAGTTGGAGTCTCGACCTACAAAGAAAAAGCTGGGTTTATATCATTTTTTTGTTGATATTGAGGGACATCAACATCAAGAGAGTATAAGAAATGCGTTAGCTTTACTAAAAAAGAAAGGGGGTGTAAAAATTTTAGGATCATATCCAGCTTCGGTTTTGAAAAAAAAAGTTAAGAAAATTAAGGAGGATGTGAAATGATTATTGTGTTAAAGACAAATGTTACGACTGAACAGATTGCACATATTGTAGATAAACTTACCGGTATTGGGCTTGAGCCTCATGTTTCAAGTGGGACAGAGCGAACGATTATCGGGGTGATTGGGGATGATAGGAAATTGTCATTATGTCCTATTGAAGCCATCCCAGGGGTAGAAAAGGTTATGCCAATATTAAAACCATTTAAGATGGCTTCCCGTGATTTTCGGGCACAAAGAACTACTATCAAAGTAGGGGATGTAGTTATTGGGGATAAGCAGATTGTGATAATAGCTGGCCCATGTTCTGTGGAATCAAGGGAGCAGATAATAGAGACAGCAAAGGCTGTGAAAGCAGCCGGGGCATCAATGCTGCGGGGCGGTGCCTATAAACCACGCACCTCACCCTATGCCTTTCAGGGTCTGGGCGAGGAAGGGCTTAAGTATCTTGCTGAGGCAAGAGATATTACAGGTTTGCCCATTGTGACTGAGCTTATGGATACCAAGGATGTTGAGCTTGTAGCAGAATATGCTGATATTATTCAGATAGGTGCCAGAAATATGCAAAACTTTAGCCTACTGAAGGCAGTTGGAACTGTTCCAAACCCTATACTATTGAAACGGGGTCATGCAGCGACAATAAATGAGTGGCTGATGTCTGCAGAATATATCATGCACGCTGGCAATCACAATGTTATCCTGTGTGAGAGAGGGATACGCACATTTGAGACGGCTACAAGAAATACCCTTGATTTATCTGCTGTACCAATAATTAAGGAGTTGAGCCACCTACCGATTATAGTTGACCCAAGCCATGGCGGTGGCAAGAGATCATTGGTTGCACCACTCTCTAAGGCAGCAATTGCTTGTGGGGCAGATGGTTTGATGATTGAGGTTCATCTGAATCCAGAAGAGGCACTCTCTGATGGTGAACAATCTTTAGTGCCACAGGATTTTGATAAGTTGATGCAGGAGATAGGAAAAGTGGCTAAGGCAATCAGGAGAGAGAGTGACTGCTTTGCTCCGATGTATAGATCCCCTTACGCAGGAGAGGGTCCATGGGCATTGAATCGCTATTAGAAAGAGCGGGCGTCTATTTTATTAAAAATATAAGATAGGCGCTTTTTTATTTTTTGATTTTCATTTTTTTTTCTTGCCATTCTTTAACTTTTTTATGGTTGCCTGAT
>JAZDHC010000277.1:0-2829 GCA_043806395.1 Candidatus Desantisiibacteriota bacterium
CCTTTGTTTGAAAGCTTGCGGTTAGTTGAGAGTGCAATATTCCCCCTTAGAAAAGGGGGTTAGGGGGTTGTATTCTGTAGATGATGTCCCCTTGCCCGAAAGGAATCATATGAAAAACGATGAAAGTGAACCGTCCCCGAAAGTCAATTTTCATTGGAAGATAATGATGGCACCGGTGTCTGTGATTGAATATGTGATTGTTCACGAACTTGCTCATTTTAAGCACAAAAGGCATAATGCACAGTTTTGGAATGAAGTTGATAAGATATTGCCTAATTATCAAAATCAGATTACATGGTTAAAACAAAAAGGGGCTTCTCTTGATATATAATTGTTGCTTCTGTGGTTTAGTCAAGTCCAATCCCATATTACCCCCCTGCATCGCTGTTTTTTACATACGCCAACATCCCACCCGCAAGAAGTATCTGTCGTTGCCTATCGGTTAGAGAATAATTGACAGCTATTTCCCTGCCATTTATTCTTGCTATCAATGGCTTGTTTTCTGCCAGTAATGAACTGACATTTGGTATCAATACCTCATCATCAGCATTGATCTGCTCATAATCAGCCTCCAAAGCAAATGTTAATGGAATAATCCCAAAGTTTATCAGATTTGCAGCATGTATCCTTTCAAATGATTTGGCAAGTACTACCTTTACCCCCAGAAACATTGGACATATAGCAGCATGTTCACGGGATGAACCCTGACCATAACCTATTCCGGCTACAATAATATTATGTTTACCACTATCCCTGTAAGCCGTTGCCCGATTGGCAAAGCCCTCATCCTCTATCTCAAATACAAATTTCGAGTATTCAGGTATGTTTGAGCGGTACTTCATTCGTGAGCCGGCTGGAATGATGTGGTCTGTGGTAATTTTATCGCCAACCTTGATGGTGACTACACCCTGAATACACTCAGGTATGGGCGTATTATACGGTGGCTCTCCAATGTTTGGTCCCCGGTATATTTCAACTGCTAACAGGGATGGTGTAATTATCATACTATCATCCGTATAAAACCTTTCAGGCACCTGAACTTGAGGATATTCCATGCCCAAATCCCGCGGATCAGTCATCTTGCCTGTAATAGCTGCTGCTGCCGCACTTTCAGGACTGAGCAGATATACTTGAGCATCTCGTGTCCCTGACCTGCCAAAAAAATTTCGATTGGAGGTACGAACAGAGACGGCATTTGTTTGTGGTGATTGGCTGTTGCCGATACAAAAGCCGCAAACAGGCTCTGTAACCCTTGCCCCAGCAGCTAAAAGGTCAGCTAAGCCTCCGTTCATGTCAATATTGGATAGCACTTGCCTTGAGCCTGGTGAGATCACAAGGCTAACGGTTGGGTGTGTTTTGCGTCCTTTTAGTATCCCGGCAACGGTCATCAGGTCTTTATATGATGAATTGGTACAACTGCCGATACATACCTGATTAACGACCATGCCCTGCAATTCTTTTATGGTCTTGATATTCCCAGGATTATGCGGACAGGCAACCATGGGAACAAGCTCATCAAGCAAGATATCAACCACCCCATCATATTCTGCATCTTCATCAGCAAGTATTTCTACCCAATCATCTTTCCTGTCCTGAGACTTAAGGAATTCTCGTGTTACACCATCTGAGGGGAAAATAGAGGTTGTAATCCCGCATTCTGTGCCCATATTGGTAATGGTTGCCCTTTCAGGCACAGAAAGTGTGGCTACTCCATCTCCGCCATATTCAAAAACGCAGCCAACATTGCCTGAAGTGCCAAATACCGAAAGTATCTTCAGTATCACATCCTTAGCTGAAACCCATGGCTTTAATGCCCCCTTCAGGTTTATCTTGATAACCCTCGGACAGGTAAGATAAAATGGCTCACCAGCCATTGCCAATGCCACATCCAATCCGCCAGCACCAATGCCAATCATCCCCAATCCACCAGCTGTCGGTGTATGGCTATCAGAGCCTAAGAGTGTTTTGCCTGGCTTACCGAATCGTTCCAGATGTACCTGATGGCAAATCCCATTCCCTGCCCGTGAAAACAAAATACCATATCTATCAGCAATGCTCTGAAGATAGCGATGGTCATCAGCATTTTCAAACCCTATCTGAATGGTATTGTGATCCACGAAGCTTACTGAAAGCTCTGTTTTAACCTGTGCTATTCCCATTGCCTCAAATTGAAGATACGCCATGGTGCCGGTTGCATCCTGTGTCAGGGTCTGGTCTATTTTGATGGCTATCTCTTTGCCGGGTTCAAATTTTCCCTCTATCAGGTGTTTTTCAAGTATTTTTTGAGTGATGGTTTTGGACATGTTGTTTCCTCCTGTTTTGATGGTAACTACTCACCACGGAGACACAGAGAACACAGAGAACACAGAGAATTGATGGAGAATACCATTATTTCTTGTTTCTCACTTCTCTTGCATAATTGATGTTGCCTTAAAGTGTAGGGGAACACCCTAAAAACATCCTGAAAATCTCTTGTGGTTCTCCGTGTCTCTGTGTCTCTGTGGTGAATTCCTCTCCCTGAGTAGTTACAAGTCAGGTTAATAAAAGACCCATGACATTTTCTACGGGTTGTGAATTCAAGTATTTAGCCTTACCTGTGCCAGTATTATTGTGGGGTGGAGTAGATAACTTCTATCTTGAACAAAGGGATTCAGAGGTGGATATATCCAGATTAAATCAGGAGAAAAAATTATCCCTTGGAATAGGCACAGGATATGGAATTGTGCGAATGGATTATACAGTCAGCTTTGAAAGGCTTGGGGTTAAACATCGGGTGACAACAGGGGTAAATTTTTAGGGCAAGGCAAAGGGAGGGATGGACACAAAGTG
>JAZDHC010000278.1:0-5415 GCA_043806395.1 Candidatus Desantisiibacteriota bacterium
TCTTTGTTTGAAAGCTTGCGGTTAGCTGAGAGTGCAAAATTCCCCCTTAGAAAAGGGGGTTAGGGGGTTGTATTCTGTAGATGATGTCCCTTGCCCGAAAGAAATCATACGAAAAACGATAAAAGTGAACCGTCCCGGAAAATGGAAAAAGGAAAAGAAAACAGAATACTAACAGTAATTGTAAGCGTTCAGTTATTAGCGTAGGGGCAACCCTTGTGGTTGCCTTCTGGCTCTAAATTATCGTAGAACACTATCGGAGAATCTCATGAATAATAAAAAAAACCTGATTATTACTATTGATGGGCCAGCAGGGGTTGGTAAAAGTACTATTTCAAAGGCAATAGCCAATCGGTTGAGGCTTAAACATATTGATTCCGGGGCAATATATCGTGCCATTACCTATCAGGTGTTGAAGGAAAAGGGGGATATTGGCTCGGAGAATGATATTGTTGCCATAGCAAAAAAGATAAAGATTGAATACAAGTCATCGGATAAAATTGTAGTTGATGGGGATGTTGTAACAGAACAGATACGAAGCCATGAGGTAACCAGATCCGTTTCCACTGTGGCTGCATACAAAGGGGTAAGGGATGTAGTTGTTGAAATCCTTCGAGGGCTTACGGCTGATTGTGGTGTAGTTATGGAAGGAAGGGATATTGGAAGTGTGGTTCTGCCAGACGCAGACTTTAAGTTTTATCTTGATGCTACCATTGCGGAAAGGGCACAAAGAAGATACAAGGAGCTGAAAAAAAGGGATAAGGATGCTGAATTGTATAAGATACAATTAGAGATAAAACATAGGGATAAAAAGGATAGTTCCAGAGAAATAGCACCCCTTGTCTTTGAGCCCGGTGCAACTTATATTGATACCAGTGCCTTAACATTAAAAGAGGTATCGTTTCTGATAACAAAAAAGATTAATTCTATCTTAAGAATGGATGGCATGTCATTTTTTAATAGTAGTAATCTGTTTTATTGTAGTGTATGTTTTGTATTAAGATTAATTTATGTTAAATATCTCAAGCTTGATGTTCAGGGATTATCTAATATTCCGGCAACCGGTGGCGTATTGTTAGTTTGCAATCATTTAAGCCATTTAGATCCTCCAGCAGTGGCTGTTAGCCTGCAAAGACAAGTATTGTTTATTGCCAGATCCACTCTTTTTAAGGTAAATCCATTATTTGGCTGGATATTAGAAAGATTAAATGTCTATCCTATTAATCGAGAAGGGATGGATCGTGAGGTATTTAAGAGGGTTATGGCAATTCTGGATGCTGGAAGAATATGCCTTGTCTTTCCTGAAGGGACCAGAAGCAGAACAGGACAGCTTCAATCAGCAAAACCAGGCATAGGGATGATTATTTCTATGGCAAAAAATAATGGGGTAAAGTTTAGCGTTATCCCATGTAAGATAACTGGCTCAGATAAGGCACTTCCTGTTGGAGCAAAATGGATTAAAAAGGAACAGATACAATTGAGTTATGGAAAACCGATAGACTTATCGGATTTAATAGAGAAACAGGACAAGCATACTTATCAGGCTATTGCTGGTAGACTTATGGAACATATTGGTGGGGTGTGAGGTCGTAAGGTGGGAAGGTCATAAGGTAGTAAGGTGAAAGATAGATAATCAGTAATCACTTATTACCCTACTACCTTATGACCCTACGCCCCTACTACCCTGCAAAGGTGGATTCAAAATGGAAATCATATTATCTAAGGAAGCTGGATTCTGTTTTGGGGTTAAGCGAGCATTGAAATTAACATTACAGACCCTTGCCAACGAAAAAGGGAATGTTTATACTATGGGTCCGCTTATCCATAACCCACAGGCAGTTGAAGATCTTAAGAGCAAAGGGGTATTAGTTGCTGAGAGCTTGGATGAAATCAGGTCAGGGGTAGTAGTTCTTCGTTCTCATGGGGTTCCCCCAAAACTTTATCAACAAATATTAGATGCAGAGTTAAAGATAGTAGATGCAGTTTGCCCAAATGTGAAACGAGTTCAGAAACTTGTCGCTCAATTAAAACAAAATGGATATACGGTGGTGGTTGTTGGAGAAAAAAATCATCCAGAGGTAATGAGTATTCCAGGCATAGTAGAGGGAGAGACACTTGTAATAGAAAATATTGAACAAGCAGCAGGGTTGCCTTGGGTAAAAAAATTAGGGGTAGTAGCTCAAACAACCCAAACCTGTGAACACTTCAGAAAAATAATCAGTGTTTTATTGCATAGAACCTTTGAACTGCGAACCTATCATACCATATGCGAGGCTGTAGAGAAAAGACAGCAGGATTCTCTTGACATAGCTCAACAAGTAAATATGATGTTGGTCATTGGTGGGAAGAATAGTGCCAATACAAGTCGTCTAACTCAAGTTTGTGCAATGAGTGGATGTGTGACCCATCATATTGAAACTGCTGCTGAAATACAATCAGAATGGTTAGAAGGGATAGAAAAAATAGGGATTACAGCAGGTGCCTCTACCCCGCCATGGATAATTGATGAGGTAATGGCTGCATTGCTGCTGTAGGTGTTTAGGCTGTAGGCTATTAGACTGTAGGTTAAAGAAGCAGAGATACGGAGTTAACAAACGCAAGTCTGCATCTTCTCTGAGCCTACAGCCTAATAGCCTACACAAGAGGTGTTAACCATGATTAAAAAGTGTTTTGTCTTAATTAGTATTTTATTCATATTGTTTATTTCCGGATGGCTTACAGGATGTTTTTCCACAGAAAAATCCTTGCCTTCTATATATTATTCTGTAGCTCAAAATATGGGACAATATACGATTAAAGGGAAACTTTATTGTTATGAGGGTGATGAGTTACTTAAGCATTTAGACGGTGCTGCTGAAAAATATTCAGCATACAAGATTAAAAGCCTGAGTGTTCAGGAATACCAGAATGATTCAGGGATTACGCTGACCATTGAGATTTACAATATGTCAAGCACTCAAGATGCCTTTGGTATATATTCATTGGCTAGAAATCCAGAGGCAAAGTTTGTGGATCTGGGCAATGAAGGAATAATTACATCATATATGGTAGAGTTTTGGAAGGCAAATTTCTATGTTAAACTTATTCATTCTATCCCGGGTCCTAAAGATGACTTGATTCAAATAGCAAAAAAGTTAGCTATTAATATCAATAGAAGCTCGAAAGAGCCACAATTGGTACATTTCTTATCTGTTAAGGATTATATCCCAAGAAGTGCAAAATTCTTTCACGAAAAAATATCCTTAGACAATATCTATTTTATCCCTGAAAATTTCATGGAATTAAACAATAAAACCAATGGGGTAGTGGGATACTACCAGAATGATAAAGAAAGAGCAAAAGCATTTATCATTAAATATCCATCCAAAGATCTGGCAAAGATAGCTTATGAAAGATACTTAAAATATCTGAATGTACATCAAAAAGGTGATGCTATGGTTAATATTTCTGATGCTTATATATTTGGTATCTGGGATGGGGTAGATTCCCAGTGGACAAGAAAGATTATGAATGAGTTGTCAGATTCATTAGGGGGAAAGGAACAAGACAAACGCATCTAAATTCTTTCCACCTGTGCAAGCGGAATTTGCAAACTATTTTCACCCCTTACCCCCGCCAGCGGGGGACAAATTGCACACCATCTACAATGGCAATCTCTTCCTTTTGCTTATCTGTCATTCCTGCGAAGGCAGGAATCCAGACCTATTCGATGAAGGAAATAGAGGGGACAGGAAATAGGAAATAGAGGGAAATAGAGGGGACACATCCCATATTTCCCCATAATATGAAATGGCTTCATTCAATTGCCTCCTTTATCCATTTTTTGAACATATTAATTTCATCATCCTTTGTCTTGTTAAGTGCAATCAGAAATCTCTGGAAATTTTCATCACTTCTAAAAGAGCCCTCATGCAATTCTTTCGGGTTATCTGGAAGGCTGAATTCTTTTGGAGAAAGTTTGTTCCGCATGGCAATTACATAAAGCCAATCTTCAAGTCGTGGGCAGATCTGGATTAACCTTTTTGTATCGTCATTTTTTCTTTTCAGTAATTTGATTGCTTTTGTAGAGCTGCGTTGGGAATTGTATTCCTTCATCGTTGGATGTTGACCTGCCTCGGGATCTTCATCAATAATACCAATAACTGCCTTCTGTTCTTGTTCTACTCTCCCCAGAACCCTTGACCTGCCGAATTCATGCCTTATTTGATCTTTATAAAACCCTATTCTATACATCAGGGCAGTATCCCTATAACACTCAGTGATAATCATTGTTCTTTTTCCTCAATAAAGGAGTTCAGGTTGGCGAATGGATCATAATTCATTAATTCTGATACCTCATCACTGCTGAGACATTTTACCTTTGTCTGATAATCTTTGAAATATGTGATGAATACATTCACAGAATCTTTCTTTGCCTTTTCTAAGATTGAAAGCAAAAGATACGGATTGTGAGTAGCAATGAAATATTGATTGGTCTCATCAAACCCAATTCTTTCACCAAGATATTTTGTATAATAGGGAAATGTATGGGCTTCTGGCTCTTCAAATATAAGGGTGGAATCTTTGTTTGATTCCATCGCAATCTCATAGAATATCATTCGTTGAAGTGTATCTGAGATCAACACATAGGGATAACTAACAACCATATCCTCTATTTGTTTCTGAATCTCAAAGGTTTGCTCCTGGGGCTTAAATACAGGTTTGAAACCAAAATCCTTAAAAAACCTTGCCGTAGTTTCCCTTAAATTTTTATTTCCCCATATAACGGCAAACATATTGGATCCATATGGTGGTCTAATGAAAGATGGGTTGCTGTCTGGGAATTTATCCTGTTTTGCAAATTTGTAAAATTTTATAAATGAAAATTCAGAGAGATACGGAAAACTCTGGAGACTCTTAGAGTAATCCGGGGTGCAGGTAAACTGCCCTTTAATCTGCTTGCCACCTTCAAAGGTTGTAACTCCGAATTGGAAACCAATGGATGCAAGTTTTATCTCTACATCTATCCTGATCCCATTACTATTTTCAACCACTATCTCAACGGGTTGTTCAATTAAATCATCGTAAAAAAGATTCTGTATCCCCTGAAATCTTACATATTCCTTAAGACCTGGGCCATAATTACTCCAACTAATCAATCCAAGAGCCTCAAGTATGTTCGATTTACCCACATTTGGTTCACCTATAAACAGATTTACCCTTTTGCAGTCAATTTCTAACTCCTTTATTGACTTAAAATTCTTTATGGACAACTTCTTAATCATTCAAATACTCCTCTTGTCTCAACAACTCTTAATTGTCGGTAGGCAGTAATTCTCATTATGAACCGCAGAGACGCAGAGTCGCAGAGAATTTATATGCTTCATTCAGCGTTTCTTCTCTGCGACTCTGCGTCTCTGCGGTGGAAAAATATCAAAA
>JAZDHC010000279.1:0-7263 GCA_043806395.1 Candidatus Desantisiibacteriota bacterium
CAGAGTGCAAGGGATATTGAGGAAAAATTGAAGATAAGGGTGATAAGGGGTACGGTTACTAAGGAGGAGTAGTTACAAAAAATATTAATAAACTAAAAAAAAAGCTTGCAATTATTCCAAGGATATAGTATAATATAAAATCTGTTTATAAGGGTATAATAAATAATGATAATCAAGATGGATAAAGAACAGGCTGACCTTGTTCGTAAATTAGGCTGGCTTTCCAGCGTTGGGATTGTTCTGGTTGCATGTATCTTTTTTGGGCTGGCTATTGGGTATTATCTTGACAAATGGCTGCATACTACCCCATGGTTAACCCTTGGTTTTTTGTTATTTGGGATGATTGCAGGATTCTGGAATAGTTTTGAGATAATAATGAGGTGTTTGAAGGAACCAAAAAGTGAAGGTTGAAAATTATAATAAGCGAGATAAGATTGCAAGTACATTATTTGATGTGATAAAATATATCTTAACTATCGTTGTGATAGGAAATGTACTTGATAAATTTAACTGGCAACAAGCATTAATTGGTTTTATTTCAGTCATGGGTATAGGAATAATTGCTTATATTATTACCCCCGAAAAGGAGGATTAAAATGGAGGCTATTTATATCATATCAATAGGATTAATTATTATATGTGGTCCGTTAGCCATATATTTTAAGTATCAAGAAAAACATATCAGTGGGCAGACAAAATAAATTTGTGATTTTTAAGATAATCGCAAGGGAAATTCTATTGAAAATATTGACTGATATTCGAAAATGCTCGATATTTTTGGCCGTGATATTGCTTTTAATAGGGCTTTTGAGTGGTAAGATTCATTTATTTGTAGGATTATTTGTTGGCTGTATGCTTAGTATTTTGAATTTTCATGGGCTAAGTATGGCAGCACAAAAGATTGTTCAGATTAATGACAAAAAATCTGCTATTACTTTTGTAATTGTAAATTACATGGCAAAACTTGCAGTGATAACAATTATTTTGGTGATAGCGATAAAGATTAGCCTTTTGGCTTTTGTTGGGGTATTGACTGGATTAATGACCATAAATGTGGCTATTCTTTTACAAGCATTTCGGTTTAAGACAGTAGTTGATTAGGGAGAATTTAATGCACGCTGAACCACCATTTTTATTAGAACCACTTACCAAATGGGTAGCTGAGCAAATAGGGCAGTGGATTCCGATTAATGACTATATTATAATGACATGGCTAATTATGTTAATAATAATTGCAGCATCTGTAATTGTCCGTTTGGGATTGAAAAAAATTCCTACAGGTTTGCAAACCATCATGGAGATACTTACAGAGGAACTTTTAACCTTGTCTGAGCAGTTAATGGGTAAAAACGCCAGATTTTTCTTTCCATTAATGGGAACCTTCACCATCTTTATCCTTCTTTCCAACCTTATAGGGCTTGTCCCTGGACTCAAAGCCCCTACCGCAAATTGGAATACTACAATTGCTATGGCTGTTATCGTCTTTCTTTCCACACATTTCTTTGGGATAAAACAAAAGGGATTACTAAAATATCTCCTGCATTTTACAGAACCATGTCCCCAGATGGGATGGTGGGTGTGGCTTACTCCCCTACCCTACGGACTCTTTTTTATCCACCTGATTGGTGAGATTGCTAAACCATTTTCCCTGTCTATTCGACTTTTTATTAATATGGCATCAAAACATCTGATGTTAGGGGTATTGGCATTATTATTTATCCTGTTCTTAAAGAAATTAGCCTTACTATTTTTACCGGCATTATTAGTGCCATTTGTTATGGCTCTGGGCATCTTAGTGTGTTTTGTTCAAACATTTATCTTTGTTTTATTGTCTATGGTCTATATTGGTATGGCAACGCAGGAAGAAGAACACTAAATAAAAGGAGGGTGGGATAATGGAGAATGCGTATTTTTATGCTTTAACCGTACTTGCAGCAGCTCTTGGAGTCGGGATAGCAGCAATAGGTCCTGGCATTGGTCAGGGTATTGCTACAGGTAAGGCAGTTGAGGGAATTGCTCGACAACCTGAAGCGACAGGCAAGATAATGGTACCATTTATTCTTGGATTGGCAATCATGGAAACATTAGTGCTTTATGCTCTGGCTGTTTCATTGATATTGCTCTTTGCTAATCCGTTTGCCAGTATGTTTACTGCAGTAGCTCATTAAATTATGTAGGGGCGAACACATAGGTTCGCCCCTACATGGTGCAGAGGTTATTAACATCTGTACCCGATTTTCATGGAGGTTGTAAAAATGGAAGGACTACATATTAGTTGGCAGATTTTCTTAGTTCAATTATGCTTTTTTATGATACTTTTATTCATTTTAACCAAATTGCTTTTTAAACCTATAGTTGGTTTTATGGATGCCAGAACTAATCAAATCAAGGATGAATATAAGGGTATAGAGGATACAAAAACTGAAATAGATGGTGTAAAGAAACAGTATCAAAATCAGTTAAATGAGTTGACTGGTAAGACAAATACCATTATTCAGCAAGCAATAAAAACAGCCGGTGAAAGTAAGCAGGAAATAATTGATGAGGCAAGAAAAGAATCAAATCGTATGTTGCAAAAGGCAACATTAGAAATAGAATTGGAGCGAAAAAAGGCTGTGGCTGAATTGCATAAAGAGGTTTCAGGATTGTCTGTGTTGTGTGCCTCAAAGATTATAGAGGGGTCTATAAACCCTGAGATGGCTGATAGATTGGTGAAAGAGGTTATTGATGGATTAGATGGGGTTAAGATGACTATGCAGTAAGGCATTATTCGGGAGTTGTAAACAATGGTTAATATAATGATATCGCAAGATGAGGAAGTTGAGGATATAGAGGAAAGTAGTTCTATTAGCAAGTATGCTATATCAAGCTATGGAGCAGATTATACAGTTGATGGCTTGGTTAAACGCATAAAAGAAGGCGATATATATGTTCCAACATTTCAGCGTGGTTATGTATGGGATAAAATTAAGGCTTCTCGTCTCATAGAATCTTTGCTTCTTGGATTACCTGTTCCAGGGGTATTTTTCTCAAAGGAAATAGAAACTAATAAGCTATTGGTTATAGATGGTCAACAAAGGCTTTGCACACTTCAGTATTTCTATAATGGAGTATTTAAGCTTGACAAAGAAGTCTTTAATCTGCATGGTATTCAGAAAGAATTTGATGGGCTTACTTATGAATCTCTTGAAGAAGAAGATAGAAGGCGATTAGATGATTCTATAATACATGCAACGATAGTTCGACAGGAGCAACCATCTAATGATGATAGCAGCATATATTGTATATTTGAAAGACTTAATACTGGAGGTGTCTCATTAGTACCTCAAGAGATTCGTGCATCTATTTATCATGGGGAATTCAATGATTTGCTTCATGAGTTAAATACTAATGAACAATGGCAAACAATAAATGCTGGAATTAATAAGAGGAACATGAAAGATCAAGAGCTTATACTTCGGTTCTTTGCGTTTTATTATAATTATGAGAAATATGAGAAACCAATGAAGGAATTTCTCAATAAATATATGAGCAAGAATAGGCATCTTAAACTTCAGTCCAAAATGCAAATAGAATCTACCTTCACAAAGTCTATTGATATTATTTATCAATGTCTTGGCAAGGAAGCATTTAAACCAAAAAAAACACTCAATTCCGCTGTTTTTGATGCTGTTATGGTTGGTATTGCGAAAAGATTGGAAAAAGGGGAAATTCGTGATCTGAAAGTATTAAAAGAAAAGTATAAATCCTTATTAAGTGAAGAAAATTTCATTGCAGCAACATCAAGAGGTGGAACAGCAAGTAAAGACAAAGTTATAGGTAGAATTACGCTGGCAATCAAGGCTTTTAAGGATATAGAATGAAACAACATATACAACACTCGTATAGAAAGTCTGAAATACATAAAGATAAAATAGACTCTTTATTTGAGAAGGTTAAAGATATACAGGATATGGAACTCGAATCTGAGTGGGCAAAATATTTATGTGTTCTTGTTTCAGGGTATCTTGAGGTATCTATACGCACAATCTACATCGAATATACACAGAACAAGACACATAAAAATGTTGCTAATTTTGTCAGTAGTAAATTGGGAGGATTTCAGAATCCTAAGATGGAAATGATCCTTCAACATGCAGGTGCTTTCAATTTGGATTGGAGAAAGGAACTTGAAAATATAGATGATGAAATTAAGACTTCAGTTGATAGTATCGTTAATAATAGAAATAAGATTGCACACGGGGATAATGTTGACCTATCATATGTGAGAATTAAAGAATATTATCAGAACGCTATTAAAATGGTGCAAATTATGAAAGACCAATGCAATTGTGGATAGTTGGATTAATATAAAACCAAAGGAGATTTAATCAAATGATGTTACAAGGTTCTATTGCAGTCAGTTATGCCAAAGCATTCTTTGATATTGCCATGGAAGATGAAAAAATAGATGAATATGGGCAGGAGATTGCAACCGTATCAGGTGTCTTAAATATGAATCCGGAGTTTTTCAGATTAATCTATCATCCAGGATTAACAGGTATTCAAAAAAAAGAGCTTCTGGAAAAGATACTCACGGTCTGTTCCCTTTCCAGACCAACACAGGAATTTCTAAGGGTCCTGGAGAGACGAAAAAGAATAGATTTGATTCGTGAAATAGCTAATTCTTACCTGCAAATGGCAGATTGTCAGAAGAATATAGTCACGGTTATTGTAACCTCAGCCGTATCACTTAGTCCTGCTCATCAAGAGGCATTAAGGGATAAGCTTTCTCAGATGGTCTCTTCTGTAATAAGGCTATCGATGCAGGTGAATTCAGAGATAATCGGGGGATTAATAATCAGAATACAGGATAGGGTTATTGATGGAAGTGTCCGGGGGAGATTGGATAGATTAAGGGAAAGGATGATACAGGGTACGCAATAACGGGGTTGAATATGGAGAAGAATCGAGAAGAGATATATCCACAGATTACACAGATTTCACAGATTATTAGGAGCATAAAGAATATAAGGTTAGGATATATCTGAATATTCGGCATGGTTCAAAACTGTTCACCGCAGGGTCACAGATGATACAGAGAAGTACAACCCCCTCACCCCCTTTTCTAAGGGGGACTTAGAGACACCTAGATACTTGCTGGCTCAATTTGTTACCCTGATTTGAACCATGCCGATTTTTCGAGCTTTCCGTGCCTTTCGTGGTTAATTTTCATCCTTCTTTCAGGAGTTATTGCAAACATGAACCGATTATATTTTCTTGGTGCATTTATCATTATATTATTAATAGCAGGTTGCGCCAAAGAACCCCTGCCTGAAAAAAAAGAGACTCCTGCAAAGCAGAAGGAAGAGGCTATTGTATCACCCCCTGATTGGATTTATTCTATTGCCATAAACCCTGTTGACTCAAAAATAGTCTATGCAGCTACCCCATCAGGGATATATGTTTCTGTTAATGGAGGAAAATTCTGGTGCGAGGCAACAGAGGGATTAACCAATCTGAATGTTGCCGCCATAGTCATTCACCCTCAAAATCCTGATGTTGTTTATGCCGGGGGTGATGGCGGTGTGTTTAAGAGCATAGGCAGGGATACGGCTTGGGAAGAGATTAATCATGGGCTTACTAATCCGCTGGTTAAGGTATTGGCATTAGATCCAAATAATCCAGAAATTATATATGCCGGGTGTATTGGCGATGGAGGGCTATTCAAAAGCTGTGATGAAGGAGAATCGTGGTCAAGAATAGGAAAAAACCTGCCAATAAACCTTCAAATAACAGCGATAGCCATAACCAAAGATTCTCAAGTTTATATTGCTGGCTGGCAACAAGGGATATTCAGAAGCAATGATGGCGAAAAATGGGAAAAAATGAATAATGGTCTGGAATCGTTGCTTGTCCGAAGTATTGCTATTAATCCAATACGGACTGAGATTATTTATGCTGGCACACAGGATGGGCTGTTTGGAAGCACAGACAAGGGCGAAAAATGGAAAAGATTAACCAAACCACCTGCTCCACCCATGGTCTGGACAATAGCCATAAATCCATTAGCAACCAATATTGTCTATCTCGGAGCATGGTTGAGCGGTATTTCATATTCCCCTAATTTTGGAGAATATTGGGAGAAGAGAACTCAAGGATTATTAAATACCTGTGTCCACTGCCTTGTCATGGATCCTACTAATCCAGATATTCTGTATGCAGGCACTGAAGAGGGGGTTTCTAAAAGTCTTGATGCAGGGCTAACATGGATGCCTTGTGGAGACTTTGGGAAGATAGAGCCAGCAGAACCAGGAGTAGAATTTGTAGAACCTCACCATAGTGGTACAGAGAACATAGAGTAGATTTCATCTGTTCCGATTTACAGGCAGAATAATCCTCACCCCTGCTCCCTTGCCCGGCTCAGAATTAATCTCTATCTTTCCATCATGGTCATGAACTATCTTTTGAACAATGGGTAACCCAAGACCTGTACCGGCTGGTTTTGTAGAATAAAACAAATCAAATATCCTTGTCTTTTGCTCTTCTGAAATGCCTATACCTGTATCTTGTACCTCAATACAAACAAAATTCCCTTTGTCTGTTAGCATTGTGGTTATTGTGAGCATTCCACCTTTTAACATTGCTTGATTTGCGTTCAGGATAAGGTTCAATATAGTTTGTTTTATCTGATTAGCATCTATTAATATTTTTGGTAAATCGACTTGAAAGCGTTTAACAATCTTAATCTTATAACTACGGCATTCAGCCTCAACAAACCTTAAGACATCATCCAACAAGGAATTCAAGTTTTCCTCCCGTAGTGTTGGTTTATTTTGTTGAACAAATCGGCTGAATTCCCGCAATATTCCATCAATTTGCGAAAGACCCACCTTTATTTGCAATAAGTAATCATGTAAATTCTCCCCTTCTGCTTTCTCTATTTCCTCTTCCAAAAGCTGAACATGGGCATAAACTGCATTTAATGGGTTACGGATTTCATGAATAATTCCCTTTGCCAGGGTTTCAAGCTTATATTCACCAATCGTGTTTCCTTCCAATCCTCCTCCTATTAAGGTAATAGGGTAATCGGTAATCGGTAAAAACGGATAATTACCTTCTTACCGATTACCATATTACCCTACTACTGTAGTGTCAACTCTCAAGTGTCGGATAAATAAAGATAGATTCCTGCCTGCGCAGGAATGACAACTCGGTGATTGTTGTCATTCCTGCCCCCGTTTTCACGAGGGTAAACTCCAGCAGGAATCCAGAATATTTGTT
>JAZDHC010000280.1:0-2790 GCA_043806395.1 Candidatus Desantisiibacteriota bacterium
GGCATGGTTCAAAATTGTTCACCGCAGGGTCACAGATGATACAGAGAAGAACAACCCCCTAACCCCCTTTTTTAAGGGGGAATTAGGGAAACATAGATACTTGCTTGCTTGCTCAATTTGTTACCCTGATTTGAACCATGCTGAAAATCCGCTTATCATCAGTGTCTCAAGACAAACATGTTGCTCTCCCTACGGAGTCAAGAAAAAATAAGTTGTACACCAAGAGCTACTCAAGACGCTTGGATGGCAAGGCGTGAGGAGTGAGCATACTACTGTATGTAAGCGACGAATAACGAAGCCAGCCAAGATGGATCGGTGGCACGACTGTACAAGTTATTTTTTCTTGACGACTACGGCCGTAATCCCTGAAACATGCGACCAAAAAAGCCCTTTTCCTTATGATTTTCTTCCTCCATGTCTGCCAATTTATTCCTGATATGGGAAATACAGCTTGCTGCCTTAGAATCCGGATAAGTAATAAGGAATGGGGACTGTTCATGGACTGATTTTCTAACTAAGGCATCCTCCATGATGTATCCTAATCTTTCTATCTTTAGCCCCAGAAATTGCTCGGCAATATTTACTATTTTATCTGAGACCTTTTTCCCTTCGATAATATTCTGAATGCGGTTAACCACCAGCCCTACCTTAACATTTCCATTTTTAGCAGACATAGCCTTGATCATGCCATAGGCATCAGTAATAGAGGTTGGTTCAGGTGTGGTTACTAAGATAACCTCATCTGCAGCATCAATAAAAGCCAGTACATTCTCGGATAATCCTGCTGAGGTATCAATAAATATTAGATCAAATAATGATAACAGGGAATCAAAGCTCTCAATAAACTCATTTCTTTTCTTTGTCCCCATATTTGCCATTTTGGGCACCCCAACCGCACCGGTAATTACCTTTACGCCACATGGACCATGAGTAATCACCTCAAGCAGATCCTTTTCTCCTGAGATTACATGGGAAAGGTTATATTTTGGAGGGGGAATAATTCCCATAATAATATTTACATTGGAAAGCCCAAGGTCTGCATCCATTAGCAACACCCTTTGTCCCATCATGGAAAATGAAATGGCCAGATTTGATGATAAGTTAGTTTTTCCTACCCCACCCTTGCCACTGGTGACGGTTATTATTTTACACTTAGAATCATCCTGAGCAGCTATCTGCTGCTTTTGCCGAACCAATTCTCTAAGCTTTTCTGCTTGATCAGCCATGAATACACCCCTCGACCCCTTCCCCTACTGCATTATCATCTTCGCCAATTTACCAGCATCCGCCACCTCAATATCCTCCGGCACATTTTGTCCTGCCGTAACATAGGCTACGCCTTGCGGAATCTGGCTCAAGACATTAACGATTGTTCCTGCCCCAACAGCTTCGTCAAGTTTAGTAAAGATTATCTTGTGGAAGTTTATCTTCTTGAAATTCTCTATAATATCCATCAACTCCCGATATTTGGTTGTGGCACTAAGCAATAAATTTACCTCCATCTTATACCCTGCGGTATCAATAAAGCTCTTTAGCTCAGCCATTTGAAGGCTATTTTTCTGCGAACGGCCTGCTGTATCAATGAGAATAAGGTCATAATCAGCATAAGCTGCTACAGCTGCCTTAAACTCTCCTGGAGAAAAGGCTACCTCCAGAGGAATACTCAGGATATCTGCATAGGCTCTCAGCTGTTCTACGGCGGCTATTCGATAGGTATCTACTGTAATTAATACCACTTTTTTATTCTTGTCAAAGGCAAAATCAGCAGCCAGCTTGGCTATGGTAGTGGTTTTGCCTACACCGGTTGTTCCAATCAAGATTACTACCTTGGGTATACCCGGCACAAGCTGAATGGGTCCAACGGTTCGAATCAATCCAGCCAGATGGGTTCTTACCCTCATCTCTAAAAATTCTTCATCATCTATCAGCCCACCGGGCGACTCAGTAATTATCCGTTTAACCAGCCGTTCTGCTAATTCCTCACTTATTTCACTCTGAAGGAGTTTCATGTAAAGATTGCCTGACCTTCCTGGATACACATTCATCTTGTTGTTGTTTTCACCAACCAAGGTATCCACCTTAGTCCTTATTTCTCGCAATTCTTTCTGGAGCAGGTTGGCTATATCTGATTCTGCCATGGGTGCTGCTTCCTTTTCTCTGGGTTTTATTTCTATCCTGTTTGCTGGAGGGGGAACAAACGGAACATTGTGTTGTGATACAGCTGATTTTGATGATGGAATGTTTACAGCCTTGCTCATCCCAATTGATGGGGATGCGGGCAGGGATGCTGGTGCCTGCTTAATTACGGGTCTCATTGGAAGTGCAGCCGTTACCTCAACCATCTTTTTGCCCATCAAACCAAATAATCCGCCATATCGCACATGACGATGACTAACCAACAGGGCATCCTTGCCCAAGTCAATGGTCATTTTGAGAAGGGCTTGTTGCAGCGTTTCAGCCTCATAAGTCTTATATTTCATCATAGCAATCACCCCTTTTTTTACCACTTGGTAATGGTCATAGGGTAATAAGGTAATCGGTGTTTACCTTAATTACCTTAATTACCGTAACTACTCAGGTAGATAGGCTGTAGGTGTTTAGACTGTAGGGCATCAGAAACAGAGATAGCGGAGTTATACTCAGCAATGCCATAAATTGTGTTTTTCGCTGGTCTTAATCAACGATAGCTGCGTTGTTCAGATTCGTAGGGGCGAACCTATGTGTTCGCCCAGTTATTCGGGTAGACACACAGGTCTACCCCTACGGTCCATCTTACGCGGACTTGCTCTC
>JAZDHC010000281.1:0-3302 GCA_043806395.1 Candidatus Desantisiibacteriota bacterium
GAGAGCAAGTCCGCGTAAGATGGACCGTAGGGGTAGACCTGTGTGTCTACCCGAATAACTGGGCGAACACATAGGTTCGCCCCTACGAATCTGAACAACGCAGCTATCGTTGATTAAGACCAGCGAAAAACACAATTTATGACATTGCTGAGTATATGTGCCTTGCCATAAAGGAGGCCAAAAATGACTGATGGAGCCAAATATGTAAAGATTGTCGAGTGGTCAGAGGAGAACACATGTTTCATAGGCAGTTGCCCGGAGCTTTTTTACGGTGGTTGTCATGGAGATAATGAACGGGTGGTTTTTAACGAGTTATGCCAAATTGTGGAAGAAACAACAGCTCTTTATCGGCAAAACAGTAAATCACTGCCTTCAGAAGGTTGCATAATATAAAGGATTCTCTGAGTAGTTATTCTTTAAGCAGCTTTTTCTCGAACAAGGGCGTGTTTTAGATGAAGAAGAAATTCAGCCTCATCTGCTATTTCTCGCGCATCAAAATCTAACTCTTGGATTAAATCAAGACAGGCTCGAATGATGGTATTTTTGGTGATCCTTTCCTTTTTATTCCTTGAAGACCTATTTTTCATCACCTTTCTTTCTAATAAAGAAAGCCAGTCCAATTGATCCTGCCGCAGGAGAATAGAGAGTTTAATGTCAAATGTCTTAAATTTTGGTTCTTTGGATGGCCTGACAAACTCCTTTATCTCAGCCTTATTATCATTACTTACAGGTGTGGGTACAGGTTTAGTGATATTAAATATGGAATCAATCCCTTTTCCTAAAACAACTCTTTTAGCCATTATTGAGCACCTCTTTTGCCAGGCAACAATAGTCATGGGCACCATGGGACTTGGGTGAATATATTTCTATGGGAATACCAAAGGAAGGTGATTCAGCAAGTCGAACATTCTTCCGGATCTTTGTCTTAAAAACCTTATCCCCAAAGCATTCAATTATCTTTTCCATGATAGCATCACTTAAGTTTACCCTTATATCATACATGGTAGGGATAATGCCTGTCACTTCCAGATGATGATTCAACCTTTTCTTGACCACCTCAACACTTTTTAAGAGTTTTTTCATTCCCTCTAAGGCAAAGTATTCTGTTTGCACAGGTATCATCACCTCAGTGGATGTGGTTAAGGCATTCAGTGTAAGCAGACCAAGTGATGGCGGACAATCAATAAAGATAAAATCATACTCATTTTCTGTACCATCCATACTATCCTTCAAGGCAGACTCACGGCCAATCATATTCACAAGCTCCAATTCTGCACCTGAAAGCTCAATGTTTGATGGAACAATATCAAGATTTTCCACAGATGTTTTATGAATAGCATCCCTGAGCATTTTATCTGGATCAACTAAGACATCATACATGGATATTGAGAGGTCATAAATGCCGATGCCAAGGTGGATACTGGCATTACCCTGTGGATCCATATCGAGCAACAAAATCCTTTGCCCCATGGCTGCTAAAGCAGCACTTAAATTTACAGCAGTTGTGGTTTTCCCGCAACCACCCTTTTGATTGGTTAAGGCAATAATCCTTGCAGGCATCTTATTTTTCACTCCTTACAAATATCTATTTTGAACTTCTGAACTCTGAAGATTTATTATACCATTAAAACCAAAAAATGTAAAGAAAAAAATCCAGTATTTTTTGTATAATCACATATGTCCAAAAATTTTGGCTGATGAGAAATAGGGATTGACTTTTTTACCAAGAATGAGTCAACACATGAGGAATAACTCCGCAATTGTTCTCTGTCAATCTCATGATTTTGAAAAATAGGCTAAACTATGCCCTTTAGGGTGCGAAATATGTGCTTAGTCAAAACATTTCTGACAATTTTTCGACTGCTGATAAAGGGCAACCAATCATAATCCTCAACATCCCACCCAATAAGTTGATACCCTTGTTTTTTCATTGTTTTACGAAACCAGAAAGAGGTAAAACCATGGAGAGACCTGACTAACGCGGGTTTTTTATGGATTATTCCTTCCAACTCATTTTCAGTGAGCAAATAATCATTTTTACTTTTGGAGCTTAGTTCAAAACCAGCGAACCAATGATGATAGTAGGAATAATTACCAATAACATCACCATCTTTTATAATAGCGTCTACAATCTCAGGATGGTTTTTGACTTTTTTCCCAAGAAATAAAATGATACTATTGTCAATGTTTTTTCTAATTGCCTGAATTTGATAGTGTTATTAAATCAGTAATCAGCTAACAGCAGTCAGCTAACACAAGAAAAATCAAGGAACAGCTGACAGCTGAACGCTGATAGCTGAATGCTTATATTTCTTCATAAATACTATTTACCTCTTTTGGACATCTTCCAGCGTTCTGGATCATTCTTATCAATATTTCCCTTGAGGTTTGGACTGGTGTTATTGCACCAGCTGCATGAACAATCTTTTCCTCCAAACTGGTACCGCCAAGGTCATCAACCCCAAAACACAAGGCAACCTCAGCCAATTTTTCACCAAGATACATCCATAATCCTTTGATATGAATAATGTTATCCAATAGAAGCCGAGACACTGCAAATACCCTCAAATCATCAAACCCATCTGGTCCCTTACAATTTGACAGTTTGGTATTGTTTGGATGAAAGGCTAATGGGACAAAGGACAAAAATCCTCTGCCAGAGGGACTCCCTCCTGTCCTATCCTGAAGTTCACGAATAGCAAGGATATGCTCCACCCTTTCCTCAGGGGTTTCCACATGTCCATAAAGCATGGTAGCATTGGAATGTAACCCAAGCCCATGAGCTGTTTCCATAACCTTAAGCCATCTTTCACCAGGAATTTTCTTGGGAGCAATTATCGATCTAACCCTTGGGCTGAATATTTCTGCCCCACCGCCCGGAATAGAGGAAAGTCCGGCATTTTTTAGCCTGATTAATGCCTCCTCAATGCCTATTCCTGATACATTGGCATAATAATCTATCTCTGTGGCAGTAAACGCCTGAATAAATATATTGCTATCTATATCCTTTATCCTCTGGAGCATTTCCTCAAGGTATGAAAATGGCAGACTCGGATGCAGCCCACCCACAATGTGCACCTCATTTACACCCATGCTGGTGACGGAAATCACCTTTTCCTCAATCTCCTCAATGGATAACAGATAGCCATCTTCTTCTTTTGAATCCCGTGAAAAGGCACACAATGGACAACGGCACACACAGATATTTGTATAGTTGATGTTGAGATTGCAATTAAAATAAGCATTATCCCCAACCATTTTCTTTCTGACCATGTCAGCAAGATGCCCCAGACCAATGATAT
>JAZDHC010000282.1:0-5134 GCA_043806395.1 Candidatus Desantisiibacteriota bacterium
AAGGCACAAAGGCACGAAGGAATACACAAAGGAAGATATTCTTAGTGTTTTCTTAGTGTCTTGGTGTCTTAGTGGCAAATCTCTATCTTACACATTTAGTAGTGGCATTGCGAGTTCCACACTTTATTGAGCAATTACAAATTTTTACTTGACAAAATGGTTTCTTCAAGGTATAATTTATTCTTGTTAGCCAGTAGCAATTGCAATATTATTGGCTTGTGTTATGTGCATATGATAATCTTGAGCTGCTTTTTTTCCCTCTAATCTGAGGAGAGCCCATTTTGCCTATCACCATAAAAAGGAGTTGTTAACTATGGAAGAACAAAAAGAGATACATTCCATGATGAAAGAGGACAGGATATTTTATCCTCCCAAGGAATTAAGCGAAAAAGCTCATATCAAAAGTATGGATGAGTATGAACAACTTTACAAAGAGTCAGTGGAGAATCCAGAGGGTTTCTGGGGCAGACAGGCAGAAGAAAATCTTACCTGGTTCAAAAAATGGGACAAGGTATTGGAATATGACTTCTCAAAAATAGGCGAGGTTGAAGAGCCATTTGTCAAGTGGTTTCAAGGTGGTAAACTTAATGTCTCTTACAACTGTATAGACAGACATCTGACTTCATGGAGAAGGAATAAAGCAGCTATTATCTGGCAGGGTGATAAAGAGGAAGATAAACGCACCCTTACTTACCAGCAATTACATACTATGGTCTGTAAATTTGCTAATGTGTTGAAAAATAATGGAATAAAAAAAGGTGACAGGGTAACCCTTTTTCTGCCAATGATTCCTGAACTTGCGATTGCAATGCTTGCCTGTAGCCGGATTGGAGCAATACATTCAGTAATCTTTTCCGCATTCAGTGCTGAATCATTAAAGAATAGAATACTTGATTGTGATTCTAAAATGGTGATTACTGCTGATGTTGGTTTTCACGGGGGAAAAATTGTTGACCTGAAAAGTAAGACAGATGATGCATTAAATGACTGTGGCTGGATAGAAAAAGTAATTGTCTACAATCGTGGAAATACCCAGGTAAATATGAAACCAGGCCGTGATATCTGGTGGCATGAAGAGATGAATAAATCAGAGATTACGGATAATTGTAAGCCAGAAGAGATGGATAGCGAGGACCCACTTTATATCCTCTATACCAGTGGTTCAACCGGTAAACCTAAAGGGATATTCCATACTACCGCTGGTTACCTGCTTCATGCGGCTCTTAGCCATAGATTGATATTTGATGTAAAAGATGAGGATATCTTCTGGTGTACAGCTGATATTGGCTGGGTAACCGGACATTCCTATATTGTCTATGGACCATTGGCTAACGGTGCGACCACAATGATGTTTGAAGGAATACCCACCTATCCACAAGCCGACAGATTCTGGAAGATAATAGAAGATTACAAGATAAACATCTTTTATACAGCACCAACGGCAATCAGGGCATTGATGAGATTGGGTGAAGAATTACCTGCTAAGCACGACCTTTCAAGTCTAAGAGTCCTTGGATCAGTGGGTGAACCAATTAATCCTGAGGCATGGATGTGGTACAGAGAGGTTATTGGTAAGCAGCGATGCCCGATAGTTGATACATGGTGGCAGACTGAGACTGGTGGAATATTGATTACACCACTTGCAGGTGCCATTCCAACAAAACCGGGTTCGGCATCAAAACCGTTTTTTGGTGTTGTCCCTGAGATTTTAAGACAGGATGGCACAGTTGCTGATGTCAATGAAGGCGGTTCTCTGGTGATTACCAAACCCTGGCCAGGAATGCTGAGAGGGGTATTTGGTGACCCAAAGAATGAGCTGATCAAAAGGGTTTACTTTTCAATGTTTCCCGGTAAATATGTTACTGGTGACGGTTGTCGGGTAGATGAGGATGGTTTCTACTGGTTAACAGGCAGGACTGATGATGTGATGAATGTCTCTGGCCATAGACTTGCCACCGCTGAGATAGAAAGTGCATTAGTCTCTCACGAAAGTGTAGCCGAAGCAGCAGTAGTAGGTTATCCCCATGATCTTAAGGGACAGGGAATCTACTGTTTCGTTACCTTAAAGAAAGAATTTGAAGTCTCAGATACCTTAAGGAAAACCTTGATTGGCCATGTACGAAAAGAGATCAGTCCAATTGCAACACCGGATAAACTACAATTTACGGATGCTTTGCCAAAGACCAGATCAGGTAAAATAATGCGGAGAATCCTCAGAAAGATTGCTGAAGGTGATATTTCTAATATTGGTGATACCAGCACATTAGCGGATCCTTCAGTAGTAGATGCTCTGGTTAAAGAAAGACAGTAATGTATGCCTGAGCAGGGGGTTATCCTGCAAAACAAGGGAACAGGCACATGCCTGTTCCCTTACTCAAAAATAGGCAAAGTTCAAAAAATGAACGGTTGCTTAAATAATTAAAGGAGGCAGATAATAACCATCAGCATTATTGCTACGGTTATTTTTGTGGCTTTAAGCCTGACTACATTCTTAGAAAGAAATCGTATTCATTTTAACAGCTAAATTTGCCATGTCATAAATACCAGAAAATTTTGCACCCTCAACAAGGTCATCTTCCTTTATCCCTCTTGCCTCTGCACACGGCTTGCAAACTAAGATCGAAATCTTCAATATTTGACATATTTCAAAAACATCACTGAATGCAGCCAGACCAACGCCCTGAATAGTTTCCTGCTCAGCAATCCCTTTTTTAGCAAAGATGACTCCATCATTAGCCAGAAAAATGGTTGGATTATCTTTGTTTTCTTTAGCCGCCTTGGCCGTTAAAAAAGCTAATGATGCCCGATTTGGGTCATTCAATCCACAGGTGCAAACAACTAAAAGCTCATTTGACATTTTTCTACCTCCATCATAACTAAGCATAATCGTAATTATATCATAAACCCACCAGCAGTGTCAATAAAAAAACCCACCAATGCAAAACAGAAAAGGCACAGAAAAGTGAGAAACAACACCCTTTTCTGTGCCTCTTTTTACACCCCAAACAAAGCCTTGCCTTCCTTAAGCATAGACACCTTCTTACCCCTTGGGCTACAATGATTGGTCATAATAGGCTCACCCGGCATCTTACAGGGCAAAATCTGATTCCAGTATGCCCATCTAAAGGCAAGTTTGCCTAAGTGATTTACCTTGGTCTCTTTTAAGAGGGAGAATGGACCAATTACAGGCAATGGGAATTTTCCTGGCAATGGCTCTACCTTGTAATTAAAATCAATAAGCAATGCCTTGTCAAACCCTGATTCAATAAAGCAGTTAGAATGACCATCAAATTTTGCCTTTGGCTCCTTACCGTTTATCTCACTTAACAGGTTTTCAACCATAACCTCAGACTCAAAGTGAGCCACAGAGCCTGCCTTTGAAGTAGGCAGATCAGTACCATCGCCAATGGAATAGATATTGTTATGTCCTGTAGCCTTCAGGGTATGCTTTTCTGTCCGGATATACCCGGCACCATTCCCAAGCCCAGAGTCTTCAATCACAGCTGCCCCTTCAGTCGGTGGGATAGCCACCAGAAGGTCATAATCCAACTCTTGTTTGGTGTATGATTTTATCCTTTTATTCACATGGTCAACGAAACCAAGGCTAAAGTCCGGGGTTATTTTAATCCCCTTCTCCTTAGCTATTTCACTAAACACCTTACTGGCTATTGGTTTGGTAAATGCACCGGCTAAAGGGGTAACTAATTCTATTTCAACCTTATTTCGTATCCCTTTTTTATGAAAATAATAGTCTGCCAGAAAAACAAACTCTATGGGTGCTACCGGACATTTAATGGGCATTGAGGCAATGTTAAAAACCAGCTTGCCGCCCTTAAAATTTCCAAGTGCCCGCTGGAGTTTTATGGCTCCATCCGGGGTATAGAAATCAAACACATTTTTCTCATACCCTTCCTTCATGCCATCTATCTCATCAGATATAATGCTGCAGCCGAGCGAACTCACTAACCAATCGTAATGGAAGTCTCCTGCCTTAGTCTTGACCACATTATTTTTGGCATCTACTTCTGTAATCTCTGAGCTAACAAAATCTACACCCTGAGCAAGTAAGCTCCTTATTGGCTTAGAAACATCGGACAATTCCTGATAGCCACGAACCCTGAATGGAAGGAACAAAAAGCCTGGCTGATAATAATGCATGGCATTTCTATCTATAACCGTTATATTCCATTCCCTCGGGCTTAACCTTTTTCTGAGATGATTGGCAGACATTGTCCCACCTGCACCTGCACCGAGAATAACTATTTTTTTCATAACAACCTCCTCGTATAATTTTCCGTAGTCCTTAACCCTTCAGGGTTTCATCTACTGCAATACCAGTCATTAGATGCAACTTGCCTCCTTTCCCTTTGATTTTTTGGATCCTCTGGCTAAATCCTCAATGGTGGTTTCTTCAAATCTCTTAGCTGCATCTTTTCCGATCTGCTGCCAGAAAGAACGAATCGTATTATCCACTTCCCTGTCTGTCTTTATTTCAGACCCCGGGCAAATACAAAATCCAGGATCTATTGCATCAATAATTTTCTTTACTGTCATCTCTGATGGTGGGGAGTTAAAATGATATCCGCCAGTAGCCCCACCCCTGACACTGTTCAGCAATTCGGCATGTTTTAATTTATTGAGAAGTTGAGCCACAAATGCAAAAGAGATATTTTGCCTGCGAGCAATGTCGTTGCCTGTAATAGTTACCCCTTGTCCTTGCATGGCAAGATCTGTCATAATTACAATGGCATAATGTATTTTAGCTGGAATTTTCATTACCAGAGCCTCCTTGTTTTGATTAAAATTCATAACTACTCAGCTATTGTTATTTTGAACACATTTGCTTTTAGGCTTCTGTCATTCCGAACTACGGTGAGGAATCTAATATCCATCGTCGACAGGCTGTTACGGAACTAAAATTGTCGTAGGGACAGAGCCTGCCCCTGCGAAGGCAGGGGGCTCGTCCCTGTCCGTAAAACGCACCAAACGGTCACAAATGGTAATTGCTCAATAAAGTGTGGAACTCGCAATGCCACTACTAAATGTGTAAGATAGAGATTTGCCACTAAGACACCAAGACACTAAGAAAACACTAAGAATATCTTCCTTTGTGTATTCCTTCGTGCCTTTGTGC
>JAZDHC010000283.1:0-7864 GCA_043806395.1 Candidatus Desantisiibacteriota bacterium
TATACCCGTCCTGTTTTCCCCCGAGTCAATTCACAGATATCAGGGTTTTTTTTCTGTGGCATGATGCTTGAGCCAGTACAAAATGCCTCATCTATATCCACCCAGCGATATTCATGGGTAGACCACAGGATAATCTCCTCGCTCAACCGTGAAAAATGCATCATGCAAATTGAGGCAGCAGAGGAGAATTCAAGAATATAATCACGGTCGCTTACTGTATCAATGCTATTTTCTGTTATCCCTGGAAAATCAAGTAGGCGGGCTGTATATTCCCTGTCAATGGGCAGGGATGTACCGGCTAAGGCACATGCCCCTAAGGGTAGGATATTTATCCTCTTTGAGCAATCAACGAATCTTTGTATATCCCTTTCAAACATCCAGAAGTATGCCATAATATGATGGGAAAACAAGACAGGTTCAGCATGCTGGAGATGGGTATGTCCTGGCATAATAACCTCTATGTTTTTCTCAGCAATTGATATGATAGAGGATTGAAAGGATTTTAGCAGGTCTATTATCTGTTTTACCTCTCTACGAAGATAAAGTCTCATGTCCAAGGTTATTTGATCATTGCGGGATCTGGCAGTGTGCAGCTTTTTCCCAATCTCTCCAATCCGCTGGATAAGGGCATGCTCAATATTCATATGAATATCCTCAAGCCGTGGGTCAAACTGGAAATTATTTGTTTGAATATCCTGATAAATACTATTTAACCCTTCTACAATCAAGGACTTTTCCACATCGGTTAATATTCCGCATTTTTTCAGCATCCCTGCATGAGCTATTGACCCGGCAATATCGTCAGACGCTAATCGATAATCAAATTGAACCGAGGCTGTAAAATCCTCAGTGCTGGTATCTGTTTGTTTGCTGAATCTGCCACCCCATAGCTTTTGCATTCCTAATATGCTCCTTCTATTTGTAGGTAATAAGGTAATAAGGTAATATGGTAATCGGTAATCACTGACACCTGATTACCCTACTACCATTCCTACCTTCCCTCCCCACCCTACCCCGTATACGGAGACGATGTAATTGTCCCCAGCCTTGAATAAAAGCAAATATTCTTTCTATTATCCTTTACCTCATATTCGTTTTTAACAATAGTTATCTTTACTTTTGGATAGATGTATTCAATAGCAGATATCTTGCCATCTTTTAGATATTCTACCTCTTTCTGGAGGTTCTCACTTCGCTGTTTCAAATATTTAACTTCACTGGTCATGGCTATTTGCATTGATCTGGCAAGCTGATAAGCCTCTTCCTTTTCAGGAGATAGACAGCCAAATTTTTCCTTCATTGTTCTTAATGTATTAACATTCATCACAGCCTTTTTTAACTCATCCTGAGCACTTTGAATATCATGGATTATACTGTTAATTTCTTCCCTGATCGCAGGGTCTATTCCAACCTGTAGTATGGTTATAGTTTCAGCTATATTCCCTATGGTTTTGGCACAAATCTCTTTGGTTGCCCGAATCCTTCCCCCAATAATTGCCCCTTTTTTCCCTTTAGTCACAAATACACTTCCCCCACAATCTACGAGGCTATGAAGGATGGATTCTGTAACAATAACATCACCTCCGGCAGTAATATCTGCGTTTTGGATAAATTTAGTTATTAATTTTCCTTGTGCATGGATCTTGTCTTGTCCAATGCCAACAATTCCTCCATGAATAGTAATGTTTCCTTCTAAGGATTCGACGAAAGCCTTTTCTACTGTCCCCTTTATTTCTATATCACCATCTGCTTTAACAATAAATCCCTCGTTTACATTTCCATCTATAATCAATGATCCATTAAAATAGATATTTCCTGTCTCAAAACAAATATCACCCTTAATCTTGCAAACAGGATCCACATCTATCTTTACTCCATCCCAGATTATTTGCCCTTTAACCGTGGCTATCAGTTCTGTCTCATCCTCGCTCAAAAGCACATTTTTCCCCTTAGGCAATACGATATCCTTGCCATCTGTTGCTGGAATGGATTGACCAGTAACACTCATACCATGGGTACACTTGTTTAAGGCAACCTTTCTTGCCAGAATGCCCCCTGCGTTTATGGTCTGAATAAGTCCAATCTCCCGAAAATCTACACTGCCATCCTCGCTCATGGCAAAGGGTTTTCTTTTCTTTTCAGTATTAAAAAAATATTCAATTATTGCACTTTTTCCATCTACAGCCGGACGACCCTTAGCCACAACTATTGGCTCATTAAATGTTTTGTTTTGCAATATCTCTTTAATAATTAATTCATCAATGCCATAGACAACACCAGCTGCTGCCAAATCATTCTTAATTTCATCAAAGGTTGGGCTATATACTTCACCTGTGGAGGGGATAATATTTACGGTTGCTTTCATTTTATCATCAGAGATTTTTACTACAGAATGCCTTTTCCCACCAACACTAAAGGTTTTTCCGCCTATTCGGACAGATTTAGAATCTTTTTCGCTTGTAGCTATGGTAATAGCTCTCAGGTCATAATTGGCTATTCCTTGATTATGGAGTTCCCTTAAGACATCGTTAACCTCTACTCTCTTACCTTCGCCAATTGGAGAATAAACGATTAAGAATATATCTGCCCCTCTGGTGTCAATCCTGAAGTATCCATTAGCTGTTTGTGATTTAATTTCCATGTTTTTCTCCATTGAATGAACAGTCTTCTTGCTTAAAGTTATCGGTTAATTAATAGAAAAACTTAAGGGAAGTAATGCAGAGAGGAAAATAGGGGATGTGTTCAATATTGTTCAGTACGATTCTTTATGTAGCGTCTTAAGTAACGGCACACAGGATGATGTCATCCCGAAGAAGTACTCGACAGGTCGTTACGGAACTAAAGTTGTCGTAGGGACAGAGCCTGCCCCTGCGAAGGCAGGGGGCTCGTCCCTGTCCGTAAAACGCACCAAACGGTCACAAATGCAACGGATAATCAACAGACGGACACCCACAAGGGGATGTCCCTACGGAATACGGACAACATATTGTATGCATCTACTGTCAAATTCCCATTCCGTAACAGCCTGTCGACAGACACCATTTTCTGCTCTGTGACACCATTTTCTTCCTTTGACACCATTTTCTTCCACCCATATTTTCTCGTTGACTACAAGCCTCAAACCTGATATAATACAGCAATCAAGAGCCTATAAGTGACACAGGGCGAAACCACAGGGGGAGAGAGCAGGCATGAAAGAAGGTAAAATACGAAAAAGCCTGAGGTTTTCCCTGATAGATGGCATATTTGTCGCCTCTATGCTTGGGTTGATCACCGATTATATCACACCCTATGCCTTAGCCCTTTCGGCAACCAATAGCCAGATTGGAATCCTCTCTGCTATTCCAAGCCTCATCGCGGGATTTGTCCAGCTGAAGTCTGCCGATTTGGTTGATAAAGCAATGAGCAGGAAGAAGATTGTCAATATCTTTGTTCTTTTTCAGGGGTTAACATTTATCCCTATTATTCTCATCCCCTACCTCTTTAAGCAGCAAGCAATTTTTTCTCTGGTGCTTTTTGTCACATTATTGAATAGCTTTGGTGCCATTGCCTTTCCAGCCTGGGCATCCCTGATGTCTGACTATATTCCTCATAAAAGCCGTGGCAGATACTTTGGCTGGCGGGCTAAAATTATGGGTGCTGTTACAGTCTTATCAGGTTTTTTGGCTGGATTTATCTTACATATAACTAAGAACAAGGGATTTATAGGATTTTCCGTTATCTTCGGTTTAGCTTTGGTCTCAAGGCTCTTCTCCCTTTATTTTCTAACCAAGATGCATGATCTACCCTTTAAGGTCAAAGAGGAGACATACTTCAGCTTTCTTGATTTCATTAAACGACTCAGAGAGTCAAACTTTGCTAAATTCACCCTCTTTGTGGCAAGTTTTAGTTTCTGTATAAGTTTAGCCTCACCATTCTTTTCTGTATTCATGCTCAGGGATTTGGGGTTTAATTACATTACTTATACCCTGATTATTTCTACCATGACCATTGCTCAGATTCTATTTATTGACCGATGGGGAAAAGAGGCAGACAGGGTGGGAAATATAAAGGTTTTAAGAGCAACCTCTATCATGGCTATTATTCTTCCATCTCTCTGGATTATCAACCATTCTCCTGCCTATCTTATTTTTATTCAGCTGATTGGCGGATTAGTCTGGTCAGGATTCAATCTCTGTGCTATAAACTTCATTTATGATGCCGCTGTTCCAGAAAAAAGGGCAAGGTGTGTGGCATATTTTTCCTTTTGCAATGGATTAGCCATATGCCTTGGATCACTTCTCGGCGGGGTCATGCTTAATATCCTGCCTCCTGTTTTTGGCTATAAAATACTAAGCCTCTTTCTTCTTTCTTCTGTTTTAAGATTATTTATTGTCGTCTTCTTTCTGGGAAAGATAAAAGAGGTTAGAAAAATAGAAGCAATAAGCAGCAAAGACTTGTTTTACTGTGTCATTGGCTTAAAGTCTATACTGGGGTCTTCTCAATTGAGAAGGGAGGATTAGCAGTGTCAGGGGTCACAAGCGTCTATTGAAGTTGTGAAATATATTCAAAAGTGTCCCCTTTTTCTTCCTATTATTGCAGTCTTACCCCTATGATAATGCTTTCAGCATCCTTTGTATGAGCAATCTGGCGTCCAGAGGTATAGCCAATATAGATTTCCCGAATATCAAAGCGTTCGCATTGGGTGAAAGGAAAGATGTATCGTAAGCGATAATTGAATTGGTCGTATTTGTCAAAACCCTGATCCTTCCATGTAGTGGACTGATTGAATTCCTTGAAATAATAGTAGAGGAATTGGAAACACATGTTTTTATCTTTTTTATAAAATGGCCAGTTCCAGAGGATGGTGTTATTCAAACGCGAAAAATCTGATGCCTGCCTGAGCAAGTACACTCCCAGACAAGTAAGTATTTCATGGCATAATGATACATTGTAGCAATTACTTAATTGAATGTCAAGTAAAAAAACATGGGGACGGTTCATTTTCATTGCTTTCCCTATGATTTCTTGGATGTCATCCCGAAGGAGTACTCGACGATGTCATCCCGAACTACCGTGAGGGATCTTAGATTGCCGGAGGCAAAAGCGAAGAATACAGTTGACTATTCAACCTTTTTAATATATAATACAGCCATCTTAATTAATCAAGGGGTAATTTGCATGGTAAATATAGAACATCTGTTACCAAAGGTATCCAGACCAGCAAGATACACAGGTAATGAAGTAAATAGCATCTCCAAAGACATTTCCAGAACAGGGGTAAGGATTGCCCTGGCTTTCCCGGATGTCTATGAAATAGGCATGTCGCATCTGGGACTAAAGATATTGTATGAGATACTTAATGAGTTGCCAGATGTGGCTGCAGAAAGGGTGTATTCCCCTTGGCTTGATATGGAAGAAGAGATGAAGGCGGAGGGCATTCCATTATTCAGCCTTGAGTCCAAAATGCCTCTGGCAGATTTTGATATTATAGGTTTCAGCCTTCAGTATGAATTGAGTTACACCAATGTCCTGAATATGCTGCAATTGGCAGGTATACCGCTTTGCTCAAAAGACAGAAACAAACAACATCCATTAATCATTGCCGGGGGTCCCTGTGCCTTTAATCCTGAGCCATTGGCTGATTTTATTGATGCGTTTTGTATCGGTGAGTCAGAGGAGCTTATTGTTGAATTAGTCTCATGCGTAAAGGAACATCGTGATAAGACCCGTCTTGAGATGCTCTTAGAATTATCCAGGATAGAAGGCATTTATGTGCCATCATTCTATACCGTCAAATACCATGAGGATGGAACGATTAAGGAATGGAAGCCAAATATTGAGGGTGTTCCGTCCAAGATACAAAGAAGGGTGGTTGACCTTGAACGAGTACCAGCATCAGTTAAACCAATAGTGCCATTTATAGAAATTAGCCATGATCGGGCAGGACTGGAGATTCAGCGGGGGTGTGGACGGGGATGCAGGTTTTGTCAAGCAGGATTTATCTACAGACCGCTTCGGGGACGGTCATTAAACACCTTACTCAAACAATCTCAAAGGATAATCAAGGAAACTGGTTACGAGGAAATATCACTTGGATCTTTGAGTTCTACAGATCATCCCGATATTATGGAGTTAGTCAAAGGCATAGAAAAATGTTTTGGCAGAAGATTAGCCATTTCCCTGCCATCACTTCGGTTAAATTCATTGGTTACAGAGATTTCAGCCATATTATCTGAAATAAAAAAAACAGGGTTAACCATTGCCCCGGAGGCAGGGACAAAGAGATTATCCCATGTAATTAATAAGGATGTCTTAGATTATGACCTGCCCCAGATTATTCACGACGCATATAATCAGGGATGGAAGTCGGTAAAGCTATATTTTATGATTGGACTGCCAACAGAAACGCAGGAGGATGTGGATGGTATTGTCTCCCTGATAAGCAGCATTAATCGTGGCAGGAAACAAATTAAGATAAGTCTTGCCTCATTTGTTCCCAAATCGCATACCCCATTCCAATGGGAGGCACAGGATACCATATCTCAACTAAAGGAAAAATTAGGGTACATCAAAAGGCAACTCTCATCTTATCGAGGGGTAATCTTTGGTTGGAATGAGCCAGAGACAAGTTTTATGGAGGCAGTATTTGCCAGGGGCGATAGAAGGCTTGGGCAGGTATTGCTTTATGCCTTTGAATCGGGATGTAAATTTGATGCATGGTCAGAGCATTTCAAGTTTTTCCTCTGGATGAATGCCTTTGAAAGGGCGCAAATAGCACCTGAATTTTATGCTAATAGAAAAAGGGACACAAGAGAGCATCTTCCATGGGATCATATTGATATTGGTGTCCATAAGGAATATTTAATAAAAGAATTAAGCCGCAGCCATGAGGAAATAATCACACCTGCATGTCAGACAGATAATTGCAAACAATGTGGGGCATGTAAATCTGAGACATCAAAGGTCGTAACCAAACAGATTCCTCTGACGAATTACCTCTCACCACCATCCCTTCCTGCAGTTAGCAGGCGGATAATGGTAAGGTTGAAATATTTCCGTGGCAAAGAGGTATTGTTTGTTTCCCATCTTGATATGCTCCGAATGTTTATGCGATCACTTGGCCGAGCTAATATCCCGATTGCCTATAGTGCTGGTTTCAGCCCGCATCCAAGGCTTTCCTTTGGCCATCCATTAAGCGTGGGGATGATGAGTGAGGAAGAGTTCTTAGATATAGAACTCGTCGTACCCATGAAGATGGATGAATTAGTAAAAAAACTAAATGAGACATTACCATCAGGCATAAGGATTGTTGATGCTGTATTTATTGCTCAGACGGCTAAGTCATTGACCGCTATAGTGGATTTTATTCGCTATCAGGTTGTGGGGCATGGAATAATCTCACAGGATGATATTGCCTTATTTTTGGATAAAACAGAGGTTTTTGTGCAGCGAAAGGGCAAGGATACGGTAAAGCAGGTAAATATCAGGGGGTTTGTGCGAAATATAGAGATTGTTGGAATGATGGATGATCAATTTCAACTGATGATGGAGATAAAGACAACACCTTCTGGCACAGGTAAACCAGAGGAGGTTGTCCGTGCATTATGCGGGGATGCAAGTATAACCTCTTGTGTCAGGATTGCCCAATGTTGCGATGTACATGGCAAGATTATGTCACCGCTTGAGGTGAGAATGTAGGGAGAATATTGCTACCTTCTTCACAGCCCTTTTATTACACATCCAAATGGTAATTGCTCAATAAAGTGTGGAACTCGCAATGCCACTACTAAATGTGTAAGATAGAGATTTGCCACTAAGACACCAAGACACTAAGAAAACACTAAGAATATCTTCCTTTGTGTATTCCTTCGTGCCTTTGTGC
>JAZDHC010000284.1:0-7220 GCA_043806395.1 Candidatus Desantisiibacteriota bacterium
TGTTGTCCGTATTTCGTAGGGACATCCCCTTGTGGGTGTCCGTCTGTTGATTATTCCGTTGCGTTTGTGACCATTTGATGCGTTTTACGGACAGGGACGAGCCCCCTGCCTTCGCAGGGGCAGGCTCTGTCCCTACGACAATTTTAGTTCCGTAACAGCCTGTCGACATGATTACCTTACTACCTTTTCACCTGTCCGCTATCTCCCGATCATGTAGAGCATCATACAGTGATTCATCCTCTTCGTCCCGTAATTTTTCTGTCTCAGGATGAAGCTCAAATGACCTTCGTTTACTGGGAATAATGCCCTGTGGCCTCAAGATAACCATGATAATCATTATTCCGCCAAAAAGGAGCATTCGATATTCAACAAATTCAGGTCCAAGAACACCCCTTAATATCTCCGGAATGCCCACTAAAAGGATGACGCCAAGGATTACTCCCGGGATATTGCCCATTCCACCCAGAACAATCATACATACAACAAAGATAGATTCCCAGAAGGAGAAGGACTCCGGGGTAATAAACCCTATCCAGTGAGCATAGATACATCCACTTATTCCGGCAAAAACAGCACTTAAGCTGAAGGCAAAGAGCTTTAGTTTTGTAGTATTTATCCCCATTGCCTCAGCAGCAATCTCATCCTCACGAATAGCTGCCCATGCCCGACCAATGCTTGAATTGTCCAATCTCTGGATAATAATTATTGACGCAGCAACAAAGAAAAAGATAAGATAGTAAAAGTGAATATCATCTTGAAGGGTAAAACCAAAGATATTTGGGCTATATATGGTCTGATTGACCCCTGGCAATCCCTTTGGACCATTGGTAATAGTATCCAGATTATTCAGCACAATCCGAACAATCTCTCCAAAGCCGAGGGTAACAATAGCCAGATAATCCCCCCTTAATCGCAGTACTGACAACCCCAACAGCAGCCTGAAAAAAACACTCACTATTGCAGACATAATCAACACTATCCAGAACGGAAGGTGAAAATGAATAGTAAGCAGGGCAGAGGTATAGGCACCAATAGCATAAAATGCAATAAATCCCAGATCAAGCAGCCCTGTAAACCCAATAACAATATTTAATCCAAGGCTAATGATTATGTAAATACCTATCAAGCAAAGGATATGAACAAAATAAATATTCCCGGAGGTGTGCAGCCATGATGGCAGGATAAGCATGATGAGAGATAATACTGTAAGATTAACTATTTGGAGATGTTTTGTTTTCATGATTTTACAACCTGTGCAATTAAGATTATATCCGCAGATTACGCAGATTACAGATTAAGAACAAATCGGGACGGTTCACTTTCATCGTTTTTCATATGATTCCTTTCGGGCAAGGGGACATCATCTACAGAATACAACCCCCTAACCCCCTTTATCTAAGGGGGAATATTGCACTCTCAACTAACCGCAAGCTTTCAAACAAAGGTGAACCGTCCCAACAAATCGCTTATATTCCAGACTTTCTGCTCCAAAATTGAGAAGAAGTCCTTTCTTTAATCCTGTTGCCTTGAGATAGTTGATAATTTGGGCATGGTTCAAATCAGGGTAACAAATTGAGCAAGCAAGTATCAATGTTTCCCTAATTCCCCCTTAAAAAAGGGGGTTAGGGGGTATTCCCCCTTAATAAAGGGGGTTAGGGGGTTGTAATCCTCTGTATCATCTGTGACCCTGCGGTGAACAATTTTGAACCATGCCAACATTGAGTATCAGCAAAGGTAATCGTTCAGTACCTCTAATCTATAATCCTGCTTGAGAGAAACCCCTTGAGGCAATGTTAACCTGAAATTAACAAATTGCTTATACCCACTTAACAAACATAGTGTATTCTATAGAACTGAAGCATTCAGTTGTCAGCTAAGTAGCCGGCTCTATGGAGGAAAATCACTTGAAACCACTTACACTGACAAGGGTTGCTATTTTAGGTGCAGGTCCTGCAGGATTATCTGCGGCTTTAAGGCTTGCAAAGCAAGGGGTACATGTTGAGGTGATAGAGGCAGAGCCTCAGGTTGGCGGACTTTGTCGGACAATACAACATGATGATTTCTTTTTTGATCTGGGCGGACACAGGTTTGCGACTAAGGATAAAGGGCTTGAGCAGGATATAAAAGAGTTGATGGGCTCAGAACTTGTTACCAGACCAAGGTGCTCTACTATCTGGCTGAACGGGAAATACATCAATTATCCCTTGGAACTGGTGGATTTATTAAGGAAAATGAACCCATTTGCCTCAACCAGGTGCATTCTTGACTATTTTCTGGCTGCTTTAGCAAGAAGGGTTGCTTCATCTCCAGATAAAACCTTTGAAGATTGGATTATCCACAGGTTTGGCAAGGGATTATACTCGGCATACTTTGGACCCTACTCTTCAAAACTCTGGGGTATTCCTCCAGACTTAATCTCCGCAGATTGGGCGGAGTATAGAATCACCCTGATAAATCTCTGGGATATAATCTTGAGGCTGTTCAGGCTTAAGAAAGACACACCAACTACATATATCACAAATTTCTATTATCCAAAATCAAGGGGGATTGGTAGGATATGGGAATATACCGCAGATGCTATTTTAGACAATGGGGGCATAATACACCTGAATTCCACGGTTGAGGAGCTGCAGGTTGATAAGAACAGGGTTGTCTTTCTGAAGGATAGGGTTCTTCTAAACACTATAAAATATGATTTTGTCATCTGTACCATACCGTGCCCTGAGTTAATCCGTATGATCAGCCCTACACCACCGGATGAGTATTCAGAGGCAGCATCTCAATTGCGGTTCAGAGGGATAAGATTTTTCAACCTTTGCATTAATAAGAAAATGGTCTCAAAGAATACATGGATATATGTTCATGCTGAAGACATCATCTTCTTCAGGATTCAAGAGCCAAAGAATTGGTCAGAAAATAATGCCCCACCGAATAAGACCTCACTTATCCTTGAGATTGCCTGTAATAAGGGTGATGCCGTTTGGAATATGGATGACGAATTGATGTACAAGCTCTGTCTCGATGGGCTTAAAAAGATGGGATTTAATTTGGAGGGATTTGTTACAGATTATTTCTCTGTCAGGGCTGCAAACGCTTATCCGATATATTCACTTGATTACAAGGATCGTCTGGGGAAGTTGTTTGAATTTTTGAATGGATATGAAAATGCAGTCTGTTGTGGTCGTCAGGGGCTTTTCTGGTACAATGCTATGGATGAGGCAATGATTTCAGGAATAGAGGCGGCGGACAAGATATTGGCTCGAGTGTAATAGAACTGATAAGGAAAGAAGATGGGAAAGAAATCAACAATTAAAAAAGAAAGCCGTAATATTAAAACAAACAAAACCACCCCTGCCCCTCCTTCAAAAGGAAGGGAGCTTTGGAGCTTGTGGCCAGAACTGTCTGTATTGCTTATTATTCTTGGTGCATTTCTGATCAGATGTTTTCACATACATTCTCTGGTATGCAATGACCCAAACTATTTTAACTTTACAGGCAATGATATGGCAGAATATGATTCTATTGCCATGCAGATAATTCAGGGCACACTCCCTAAAGAACCGTATGCCTGGTATCCAGCATATTGTTATTTCGTGGCAGGTGTGTATCGTATATTTGGGCATAGTCCTGTAGCTGCAATGGTTGTTCAGTCTTTAATTGGTTGCATTACTTATTGGTTAGTCTATCTGATTAGCAAGGGGTTGTTCAATAAATGGGTGGGTATAATTGCGGTCTTGCTTTGTAGTGTGTATGGCCGTTTTATAATGTATGAGGCAGTATTACTTTCACCAGCAATAGATGCCTTATTTATCACCTTAGCCGTATTCATTGGGATTAAAGCCGTAGAGCAAAAGAAGAAGACCTATTTTCTTGTCTTAGGGATTGTTCTGGGTTTATCTACCCTCTCAAGGCCTAATATCCTGCTGGTAGCACCATTTTTCTTGATATACATATTAATTATGGTTAAGGGAATAAAGCAGTCTGTGCTTGCAAACCTCTTAGTTGTTGCTGGGATAGTAATGATGATAGCACCGGTTACTGCCCGTAATTTTGTGTATAGCGGTGGAAAGTTTATCCCCATTGTTACCGGTGGCTCATTAGAATTATGGGTGGGTAATAATCCGGATTCTGATGGTACATTTTTTGTGCCGCCACTTACAAAAGAGATTGAGCAACGATGGGAAAAACTTGGCAAAAAGGATCCATATCTTGCGGATACAATAGAGTTTATTACCAAAACACCCGATAAATATTGCCTACTTTTATTAAAAAAACTGGCAATATTCTGGAATAGTGGAGAGATATATGACAATAATATCATGTTTGATAGGGTCAGGGATAAATCTCCTATTTTGGGATTACCATTAATCCTGCCATTTGGTTTAATAGCACCCTTAGCCCTTACCGGAATAATACTTTCAATATGGGTATATTCAAGAAGGCTACTTTTTCTTTACCTTGTTTTATTTGGTTACACTGGTAGCATCATCCTGTTTTTTGTTCAATCAAGGATTCGGCTACCAATTGTCCCCTGCCTGATGATATTTGCCGCTTTTGCCATATATTGGTTTTACAAGAACCTTCGGTGGCATAAAAATAAGACCGCAGTTCTTTTTGTGGTTATATTTGCTTTTCTTTATGGGGTAGTAAATCCCCATCTATACCTTGGATGGCTGCATCCAATCATTAAACCACACGGATTCTGTATTGAAAAAAGATATGGAACCGTTATCAGGGATGATAGCAGCCAATGGCATGGGAATAAAGCAGTTATCTTAAACTCAGAGGAGGATGTCCTGAAGAAAGAGCTGATAATTGATTTTAAGCCATCAGCCAGAAAAGGGTTTGGTGTAGGGTTAAATACATTCTATGCAAGCTCTGATAAGGGGTATCTACTTATTGAAATTAATGGAAAAAAGGTTACTATGCTTAATTTAAGCCCACTTAATACCAATGGATTTTATCGTACAGTTCGGCTTGGAATAAAACCAGAGTACTTTAAGAAGGGTGTAAACACGATTCACTTCAGGGCAATAGAAGGGGCATCTATACAGATACCTATTGATAATTACTACAAATTTGGAAGGAGTAAGTTTTCCAGAGATAATGGTACAAACTGGAAGGTGCAAAAGGGGGAGTATATGATATATTTGGATATGAAAAAGGGGGAATATTAAGGAATATACCTTATTATCCCCGGTCCAATCATCTTTGTCAACCATACCGGCAATTTCTGCCACATCTTTATGCACATTCTATACCTCGGATTATTGACATCAATCCCTGGCATATCCTTAGCCTTATTCAAATAATATTGATAATAGAGTTGTTTTGGGACTGCCCCAATATTTTTCTTAAAATTGAATGTACTTGAATGCCATATTGAGCGGCCAATATCAAAATGGGCTAATCCATTTTCATGGCAATATCTTATACATTCCCAGTAAAACAGATTATTAGGGGCTGCATCCAAAAAATCCTTGTTAGAGGCTGTCCATGGATTGTACAGAGTGTCCTTGAACGGAATTAATAATCCGGCAGCAATAACCCTGTCCTGATTTTTTATTGCCATGATGGTAGCTGTTTTCCATTCCTTCATGATATTTTGGAAGAAATTGAGTGAATACACTGGTGTTCCCAGATCTCGCATCCTGCGGACAAATAAAGAATAAAAATCCTTCAGATAATCCCTGTTTATATCAGTTGTAAGGTTTAATTTTAATGCCTTTCGTATCATATTACGACCCTTTGATGGAATCATGTCCCAGTTACTCTCCAGATTTATTTCCATATCCATAAAAAAGGTGACATAAATATCCTTGAGATACAACTCCTTTTCATTGTTTAAGGTGAGACTTCGCAGTTCAAGATAATTGGCATTAAGGGTATTGGTTATCCGCTTTATTTCAGAGAGCAGTTCCTGTTCAACCTCAGGATTATCTGCTAATACACCTGCATAACCGGTAAATGGCAGTGAAATCAAGCTACACCCTGTCATGGGGTACTTGATTAAAAAGCAAGGTAGAACACCAACAATTTTTCCCTCATTCTTGGCTAAAATATAATACGGCTTATGCCCAAAACTCTTCTCAACCACCCTTTTCCATCCTGACAAATGGTAAGGGGTTGCGATAAGTGAATTGGTGACATACTCATCCCAATATATTTCATCAGCCACAGTTAATTCATAGATTCTCAGCATGACAACCCTCCCTTCCCAAAAAGCACTTCCCTTATTGTCCCAAACCTGAATTCTTTTACCAAACGGCTGAATTTCCCCAGGGTAGTAGATAGGTTATGGTAATGTAATATGGATTCACCAAAGGTCAAGTTTTTTGGTTTGGGTTTGCCAGAATCAAATTCAGGCGGATGAAGGCAAATCAACACAGGCTTACCCTCTTTGTTTATCCTGCTCAGTCCCCATCTGGTCAATTGGTATGGAAATGCACGGAAATAAAACCCTGACCCCATGGGAAGATTAATACCGCATACCCTGATAGTAGAAGGTGGGAATTCGATTAATGGATTGCTTTCTGTGCTGCCAATTATATAAGGATACCTTGGAGAGGATGGCATTCCATAAAGATGAGTCTTTACGGGGTAAATACTTGAATCATACCTTAGCCCTTCCTGTCGGATAATATCTAATGCCCAGTTCGTTTGTTTATTAATACTCCAATAGGGTGCTCTATATCCGATTACCTTGTCTGAAATTAATTCCTCAATCACGCCAACAGACATTTTCAGGTCTTCCCTGAACTCATCGGGGCTAAGTTGATATAATAACCTATGGTTATAACCATGCGAGGCTATCTCATGACCCTCCTTGTGTAACGACTTCACCATTTCTGGATATTTATCAGCTACACAACCCAGGATAAAAAAGGTGGCTTTAATGCCATATTCATCTAATATGCGTAAGATTTTATTCATATTCAGGACAAGTCTATCCTCATACCTGTCCCATTCCTCAAAAGGGATGGAGGCAACACTATGATACCAGTCTTCAACATCAAAACTTAACGCATTTAACATATTCCAGACCTCACAATTCAACTGTTGACAACAGTAAAATTTTAGCTCTACTGGGAACTGTGTGGATACATGTCTATTTTTCCACCATAGGATAAAAGGCTCTTTGTCATCGTTGCAGAACATTCTAACATATAATGAAGAAGGTTTATCGCTTTAACCACTCCAGAGTATGTGTTTAATCCTCT
>JAZDHC010000285.1:0-3459 GCA_043806395.1 Candidatus Desantisiibacteriota bacterium
AGTGTCGCGTCAACTTTGACATGTCGCAACAAATATTCTGGATTCCTGCTTTCGCAGGAATGACAACAATCACCGAGTTGTCATTCCTGCGCAGGCAGGAATCTATCTTTATTTATCCGACACTTGAAAGTTGACACTACAATAGGCTGTTAGGCTGTAGGTGGAAGACTGAAAGCAATTAGTCTTTCCCTACACCTATAGCCTATAGCCTAATAGCCTACAGCCTATGTTATAAGGAGTTTATTATTATGCCAGAAAAATATCATATAAATGCAACGCCAACACTACCAAGGTTTACACCTGTTGGCAAGGTATCTGCCATAGAAAAGGATGGTTGTTTTGGGTGTACTAAGTGTGCTAAAAAGGCATGTGTCTATGATGTGTATAAAAACCGCAGATTTGATTCCAAACAACTATTTGATACCATTGATTATTTATGCAAAAATTGCTTTCGCTGTGTTCAGGAGTGTAAGGGGAGATTATTTTCCAGGGCAGTAAACCCTGAATATAAAAGGCTTGGGGATTCATACTGGAAACCGGAAATCCTTGCTACTACCTGGTATCAGGCAGAAACTGGCAAGATACCGGTTTCTGGTGCTGGCTATTTGGGACCATTTACAGGGCATGGCTTTGATTCCATGTGGACTGATATGTCTGAGATTGTCAGACCCACTCGTGATGGTATTCATGGCAGGGAATATATCAGTACAGGTATTGATCTTGGCAGAAAGCTAACCAGATTAGAATTTGATAAAAATGGTAATCTTACCTCCAATCCACCACCTATCGTAAATATTCCTATGCCCATCATCTTTAATACCTTGCCATTTGGCAGGATAACTAAAAACCTGAGGTTGTCTATGGCTATAGCAGCCAGCAAATTGGGTATCCCAATGATCATTGAGGCAGAAGAGTATTTTGATGAGCTTGGTACATATGATAAATTTATAATGCCACAGTTTACCATAAAAACATTTGAAGCACATAAGAATTTGCTCAAACGGGTAAGGTTAGCTGAGTTTATATATGAAGAAAATATCATGGAATGTGTGTCCAAAGCCAAAGAAATTAACCCTGAGGTGATTATTTCCATAAGGGTCAGGCTTGATAAAAATGCAAATGATATTGCTATGATGCTGACACAGAATGGGGCAGAAATTATTCATCTTTATGCAGATTATCAGGGGAATGAATGGAACACAACCCAACCACGATTTATCAAGGATATTGTCAGGGATATTCATCGTCAACTTGTGGCTAAGGCTGTAAGGGATGAGGTTACTATTATTGTCTCTGGCGGTATTGGGTTGGCTGAACATGTAGCCAAGGTTATTTTATGCGGGGCAGATGGGGTTGCTGTTGATTTGCCTGTTCTTGTTGGTCTGGAATGCAGGCTTTGCAAGAGATGTACAATTAATTTGTCCTGTCCGGTAGAGATGGAAGAAATAAAGCCCAAATGGGCAACCAGAAGGACAATAAACCTTTTTTGTGCGTGGCACTCTCAAATAATAGAGGTTATGGGTTCTATGGGTATTCGAGAGGTACAAAGGCTGAGGGGTGAAACAGGAAGGGCAATGTTTCTGGAAGATTTGGAAAGGGATTTTGTAGGGGCGATCGCAAGGGTTTGAATAAAATGTAAGCGTTTAGCCGTCAGCTTTCAGCATTCAGCCAAAATCAGGAAAATCAAGAGAAAATCGTAACTACTCAGCTATTGTTATTCTAAGCACATTGGTAGCTACTTAGCCCCATTGATCGTAAAAGATAACTACGAAATACGCGAAAGGCACAAAAATCAATAATCTATGAATCAGGATCTTTCGCGTTTTTTCGTGATTTTCGTAGTTATCTCTTAATCGCTGAGTAGTTACGGAAAATCAAACTCCACAATTTTACACCTTCTCCATTTTGTGGTATAATCCCTTTGAAACTGACAACTGACGGCTGATAGCTGAACGCTTACTTATCTTCCCATCATCACATCAAACCATCAAATTATCATCCCCCTCCCCTTCGAAAAAACAGTTGCAAAATCATGGTATCTATGTTATACTATTTCACTATAAATTAAAAGAATCAAGGGAAGTAAATTATACTCGCTGAGTTCACAAATTGCGATAATCTCGCTTTCTTGGTACAAGATATTGACATGTGTAAGGGACTGATGATTTTTAGTAGACAGGATGTGTAAAATACTAATTCCCTTAAGATGTTGATAAAAAATCGCAATTTATGACATCAACGAGTATAATCCTAACTAATCCTGTCAAAAGGAGTCAAGGAAATGATTGTTTTGGAGAAGGAAAAAATAATTGGCAGTTTGTATAACTTACCAGAAAGAACTACAGTTGAAGAAGCAATGGAGCGTTTATTTTTGCTTGCAAAGATTGAAAAAGGAATTAATCAAGCAGATGAAGGTCAATGTGTTTCTCACGAATCTGCAAAAGAGAAGATGGAAAAATGGCTAAGATAAAATGGACACCTCAATCTCTGGAAGATATTGATGGTATAGCAAATTTTATTGGAAGAGATTCAAATTATTATGCACAGTCGTTTATTGCAAAAACTTTTGAGACAGTAGAACATCTGGAAATATTTCCTGAATCTGGACGGATTGTTCCAGAATTAAATCGCAAAGAAATCAGAGAACTCATTTTTGGTAATTATAGAATAATTCATAGAATAAAAGAAAATTTAGTAGAAATACTTACAGTTTATCATTCTGCAAGGTTATTTGATGTTAGTAAAATAGAAAACTTATTATAGGTCACCCTTACTAATATATGCAAGCCAATAATTAACTTTACATATGCCACCAAGACACAAAGACATCAAGAAACACAAGAGATTTTCATGATGTTTTCAGGGCGTTCCTGTTAATGTGAAAATAATGCTTAACAGATTATTTGTTTCATGGTATACTTTCGTTATTATGAAACATCAGACATCAGACATCAGCCGGAGGTAGCACCCTTAGCAGGGGTAGCTATTCCTGTTATGAGCAGATACTGCCTATAGCTACACCCTGATTGCCTATGGCACAGGCACTAACATTATTGCCATTGCCTCAGCCACAACCACCATTACCACACCAAAATCAAGCCATAAATTCATCCCCTACCACAATCTATTTCACCCCTTAAATGGTGAAAAGGTGCAGAACTGGTGAATTGGTCAAGGAATTGGTAGATGAAAACAAACCAGCAGGTAAGTATTGGGTAGAATGGGATGGTAAGGATAAGAATGGTGAAGAATGTGATGCCGGGGTTTATATCATTCAGATACAGGCAGGGGATTTGAAGGATATGAGGAAAATAATATTGGTGAGGTAAATAAAAGGCACAGAGATTTACAACCCCCTGACCCCCTTTTTTAAGGGGGAATTGAGGAAAATCGCCCCAATTTGGGTGTTGCTATCCAATTTTGTTATCCTGTGTCTGTGTTGTCCCCCTCTGGCGGAGG
>JAZDHC010000286.1:0-14828 GCA_043806395.1 Candidatus Desantisiibacteriota bacterium
CCGGGAGCTAAATCCTATGTCCTGAAAGTTTCGGGGGATGGCTTAACTGAAGAAATAATAATTGATGATAAATCAGAATTTTCTTTAGATTTTCCCGAATTTAATGTCCGCCAGGAAAAAAACTATTCGTGGCAAGTAAAAACCTGCGCCTGGAAAGATGGACAAGTCTGCGGCCGATTCAGCTCTGCTCAAAGTTTTAAAACCTTCCGCCTTCCTTCGCCTCAAAACCCATTTCCTGAAAATAACGGCCAACTTTCTACTGATGAAAAATATATTTCTTGGCAAAAAGTTCCTAAAGCCAAGGCCTACCAATACTATAAATTCTCTGCGACTCTGCGTCTCTGCGGTTCATAATGAGAATTACTGCCTACCGACAATTAAGAGTTGTTGAGACAGGAGTCATTTATCTCCTCTATAAAATCCGTGATAAAGGACAATGTCGATGAACATATCTTCCCCCTCCCAAAAATAAAATCTTCTCTGAAGGGGAAAAACTAATATTGCCATATATCAATACTTTTTTCAACTATTTTTTTATTCTTTACCACACCCATCTAAAAACTTGAACATCGAGTATAATGATTTTTTGGGACAAGCAAGAATCGTGCCGAACAGTATTGACTCTGTCCCTTCTTTCCCACTCTGTCCCTTTCCTAACTCTGTACCTTCTTCATCTCCCCAAGCATATCCTCTGAATTCCTATACCCAATCACCTGATGAATAACCTTCCCATCAGGGTTTATAAACAAAATGGTTGGCAATGATCTTGCCCCATATCTGGCAGGGGTTTGCCTATCTGTATCAACATCCACCTTAACACAGACAAACCTTTGGGCAAGCTGGATAACATCCTTGTTTGTCCAAGTTTCCTCATCTAACTTTACACACCACCCACACCACTGGGCAAAAAAGTCAACCATCAAGGGGCAATTTTTCTCCTTAGCCATTTTCAATCCATCATCAAAAGCCGTAACCCATTGTATGTTAGTGACTTCCATTGGCTTTTCCTGAACTGCCTCAGCTACAGTCTTTGTGGCTGTATTGATAGAGTTTTCTGCCAGAAGTGCTGCCTCCTTAGCCATATTGATGGGTTTTTTTACCATAAGTGTTACTTCCTTAGCCACATGTTTTTCCTTAAGATCAGGGCACTGACACCCAATGAGACACATAACCATCAGACAGATACATAATCGTAACATTCCACACCTCCTATCCTGATCTCTGCTCTCAGTAGTATACCACAAACATAGAAAAATATCAAACAAAATTATTGACATGCTTGCCTATTTGTGATATTATTTAAGGTAATATTAACCGCGTAATGATTGATTGGAGTTAGATAAGAGATGAAAAATATCCTGATTGTCCTGATTATCCTCTTCTGTTCAAAATTAGCCTTTGCTGCAGGGGAAACTAATAGTCTACTTGATAAGATTGCTGCAAATATAAAAGAAAAGAAATGCCATCTGGCGATTGATCAAATAAAGCAACAGCTAATGACCTCCCCCAGAAATCCCCAGCTTTTCGTATTGCTCAAAAAGGCACTTAAATCTGAGACAATCCTTACCTATGAGGAACTTTTCCGCTCATACCCTCAAAATGGGATGCTTGCTCAAGAGCTTGGGTATATTTATCTTGAGCAGGAGGAAAGGGATAAGGCTATTAATCTGTTTGAAAAAGCTATTGAATTGGGTATTCCTCGAAAAGAGTTAGTAGGCATTATTGGACAACTATACGCAGAAAAAGGCAATTCCACCAAAGCAATTTCCTTGCTTAAGGAAGCAGTAAAGGTTAATAATCAGGATACCATTTCTCTTCAGACATTAGAAGGAATCTATGATCTTGAAAAACCAGACAAACAAAGGGTAGTCAGCAAAAAGATGAAAAAGATGCTGCTGATAAATTCTTTGATGGATGCAGGGTATAATTATGCAGGTATTGAGGAATATATGGCAGCTATTGAGATGTATAAACGGGTATTAAAAGTAGATGCCTTGGCTGAGGAGCCATACTTAGCCATGGCTGATGCTTATAGAAAAAGTGGAGACCTTTCCTTAGCCATTCATCATTATCTAAAAGCAGCGGACAGTATCCATGATGAGGAGACGCTTTCCTCTGTTTATAAATGGCTGGGGATACTCTACATTCTTGTAGATAAAAGAGAAGCAGCTATCGAATACCTTCCTGCAGGCATACCTGATGAGTGTGAGGAATTGCTTCCGTATCTATCTAAATGTCTCAACCTGCCAATGTATACTGATAGGATAAAAAATGACTCTGCCTTAAATCAGTTGCAAAATGGTAAACTTAATGAAGCCATCGAAATATATGAACGCATAAAAGAGAAGGATGCTAATCTTTACTTTGGCTTAGGGGTTGCATATTGTGTTAAGGATTCGCTTGGCGAGTCCATGAGTAATTTCCTGAAGGTGATTGAATGTAGTCCTACCCCTAATACATCAAAGATAGCAGGGCAAATGATTAAGATAATAAAGATTCAGATGAGTAGATGAGCGTAAGCATTCAGCTATCAGCGGAGGAAAAGAATGAAAATATTGGTTATTGGTTCAGGTGGCAGGGAACATGCCATTTGTTGGAAACTTAAACAAAGTAAGCTTGTGGACACTATTTATTGTGCCCCGGGTAATGCTGGGATAGAGCAAGTAGCAAATCGTGTCCCTATTATCCCTGGTTCCCCGGAATATATCCAGAAATTAATCCATTTTGCTAAGAATAATAAAATAGACCTGACTGTTGTGGGTTCAGAGTTACCATTGGCAGACGGTATTGTTGATCGTTTTCAGGAGGCAGGCTTAAAAATATTTGGTCCATCAAAGGATGCAGCCATCCTTGAGGCAAGTAAGGTATTCGCCAAAAGGTTCATGTCTCGCAATGCCATCCCCACGGCAAGGTTTCAGGTTTTTAAGGATGCTCAGTCAGCGGTAGAGTATGTGAGTAATACTCCTATGCCTGTGGTTATCAAGGCTGATGGACTGGCTGCAGGCAAGGGTGTGATAATTTGCAGCCGTGTTGAGGAGGCAGTTGCTACCATTAATAAGATTATGGTTGAGCATTCGTTTGGCGAGGCAGGGGCACAGATTATTATTGAGGAATGCTTAATCGGGGAAGAGGTGTCGGTTCTTGCCTTTACAGACGGAGAACGAGCGGTTCAGATGGTATCAGCTCAGGATCATAAACGAGTTTTCGATCATGATAAGGGACCAAATACCGGTGGTATGGGTGCCTATGCCCCGTATCCAGGGTTTACGACTCAACCGCCAGAGGGGCTCCCTCTTTATGATCTTATCCAAAAGGATATTTTAGAGCCTACCATCCGGGGGCTGCGGGAAGAGGGCAGAAAATATATCGGGGTTATTTATCTTGGATTAATGCTTACCCCTGGCGGGATAAAGGTTTTAGAGTATAACATCAGATTTGGTGACCCGGAGTGTCAGGTGATACTTCCATTGTTGGACACGGATCTTGTTGATATTATGCTTGCCTGTATTGAACACAGATTGCAGGAGATTACCATAAAATGGAAACAAGCCGCGAGTCTGTGCGTGGTTATGACCTCTGGCGGATACCCGGCATCGTATAAAAAAAATCTGCCAATTACAGGGCTTGATGAGGCAGCCTCAATGAATGCTGTTACTATCTTTCATGCTGGAACGGATATGAAAGATGACCAAATAGTTACAGCTGGCGGCAGGGTAATAAATGTTGTTGCTTGTGGGGATGATGTTCTTAAGGCAAAAACTCTGGCGTATGAGGCTGTGAATTTGATACACTTTGACGATGCTCATGTTAGAGGAGATATTGGGGATAAGGCAATGAAGAGATAGTAAAAATAAAAATGCCACAGATTCACAGAAGAAATAAATTAAATGAATAAGAAAGAGTTTTTTGAGAAAAATTTAGTACTGGCTACAGAATTTAGGAGGAAAGATTATGAAGAAAACCATTAATTATAGTTCAACTGTTTCCGCTAATGACGATTTGCGTTCAGAGTACCGCTTTGATTATTGTGAAGCCAAACCAAATCGTTTTGCTAAAAAGGCAGTAGAAGGACAGGTTGTCGTAGTCCTGGATGAGGATATCTCAAAGATTTTTCGTACACCTGAATCTGTTAGATCTGTGCTCAGAGCACTTATTACCACAATGCCAGTTATTACCACAATGCCAGTACGCCCACAGCAGAAAATGCGGATGAAGGACAGAGTTTAATAAATAGTTGACATTTAATTTGCCACAAAGGCACTAAGGCTCAAAGTTACACAAAGTGTTAATTTATCTTTTGTGTCCCTTGGCGTCTTTGTGTCTTAGTGGCATATGTAAAGTTAATTATTGGCTTGCATATATTTGGGACATTGTTATCCACAAGAGAATCTCTCTTGTTCTACAAACTCCCTTGGTCTTAAAATCTTAATTTCTTCATATTCTTTTAAGGTAAGAAGATGTTTGTCGCCTGATATAATAAATTTAGCTCTACCTTCTATGGCACATTCTAAAAATATATTATCAGTTAAGTCCTCTTGTATCACGCTAAGTCTTTTAGTTGTCGTAATTCTTTCGGTATAGGCAACATAATTAATCATAATCCTTTGTATTTCAAATGGAGTAAGTCCAAATTTTTCATACCCTAAGACCCTGATAATTTCTATTTCTATATCTTCTGTCGTAAGCAAGATGAATTCCTTTTTCATTGCCTTATTTAATATAACTCGTGGTAAACCATTCCAGAATAAAGCGGATATAACTACATTAGTATCAAATACAATCCTCACTATTATCTAACTCCTCTTGATTCATGTATGATTTTTTCTATATCTTCTTCGGAATAATTAGAAAAACCGTTTTCTTTCGCTACTCTTTCTGTAAATGAATAGATATTCTTTTCCAGTGAAAATAATATCATTTCAGATTTCTTACCTTTAGATGCCATTTTAATATCAGGTAAAGATAGATGTCCATCATCTATCTTACCCATATATCTTACTGCTTCCATTAACAATTACCTCCTCTTTTTCTTCTGTCATAACTAACTCATTTTTTGTAATTGATGCTTCTTTGTTTGTTGTTCTGTACTATGTTCACCAAAAATGTGGGTAAGAGTCAGTACACAAAAGGGGATTATCAGACAACACCCTTCACCTCTGCTACAGTTTTCTTTACAGCCTCCACTGACCGATCAAAGGCTTGTTGCTCTGCATCTGTCAGCTTAATCTCAATTATTCTCTCTATTCCATTTGCCCCAAGGATTACAGGCACACCTACAAAATACCCATTAACCCCATACTCACCCTCAAGCAGCACGCAGCAAGGCAAAATCTTTTTCTTGTCAAAAACTATTGATTCAACCATTTCTATGGCACTCCATGCTGGAGAGACAAAGGCAGAGCCTGTACCCATTAAACCTACTATCTCTGCCCCAGCATTTCGTACCCTTTCCTCAATTTCGTCCAGTACGACGACGGATAGAAATTCCTCTACTGGAATACCCCCTATCTGACAACAACTCCGGACAGGTACCATAGTATCCCCATGACCGCCAAGAACCATGGCATTAACACTTTCCACAGATACCCCAGCTGCCTGAGCCACAAAATACCTGTACCTTGTAGAATCAAGCACACCAGCCATACCAATGAGCCTGTTTTTAGGAATATTTAATCTCATGGCTAATCGAAACACAATGGCATCCAGCGGATTGGCTACAGATATAACGATAGCATTCGGACAGTAACTGCGGATACCCTCAGCCACCATATCTGTAATTAATAGATTTGTGGCTAATAATTCCTCTCTGGTAGGAATGCTGCCGTCAGGTCGCACGGTTCGCGGCACACCAGCAGTATTTAATACAATCTGAGCATCCTTTATAACCTCATAAGACTTGCTGCCTTCAATGGTTACATCAGTACTAATTACTGGAATCCCTTCGGCAATATCCAGACACTTACCCTTTGCCACAGCAGGTCCCTTGACATCAACCAATCCAATAGACCGTGCCAACCTGCGATTGGCTATCTCTTGAACAAGCACGCCGCCAATATTTCCTCCGCCAATAATACCGATTTTGGTTATCATGTGTTTTCTCCTACTGTCTCAACAACCTTAAACTGACGCAATGGTAGTAATTCTCATTTTGATATTTTTCCACCGCAGAGACGCAGAGACGCAGAGTCGCAGAGAAGAAACGCTGAGTGAAGCATATAAAATTCTCTGCGACTTTGCGTCTCTGCGGTTCATAATGAGAATTACTGCCTACCGACAATTAAGAGTTGACGAGACACTACAATAATATCACTCCTTCAGGGTGTAGAAACGCAAGTGCATTTGCGTCTTTACACTATTGAAGGGGTGCATTTTTCTTTGTGCCTTCGTGTCTTTGTGGCAAACCTTCCCTTTCTCTCACAAAAACTTTCTGTTAATAATAACCAATGGAGACATAGTCATTATCTTTCTGGCAATATCCGGATACTTGGCAATAAACTTTAATTCATCCGCAGTCAAAGGCTGTTGGGTATGAACATTAGCATATCGGACAAGTTCCAATACCTTGTGTGCCTCTTTTTCATCCTTGAACTCTATCTCCAATTTATCAGATACATTTCTAAATCCCTTAATCCCGCTGTATTCACCGGCTGTAATCTGTCTGCCTGTTGTAATTATTTCAGGCTCTCCACGGCCAAGCTCTTCAAAATCATACAATTCATAGTTTCGTCTATCCTTCAGAGCACCATCTGCATGGATACCAGACTCATGAGCAAAGGCATTTGCCCCTACCCCTATTTGATTAACAGGAATAGGCACCCCAAAGGCATATGCTGCATACTTTGACACCTTCCATGCACATGACAGCTTCACCCGTTCATCAAGGGTGTATTTATTCTCAAACCCGGGTGAATATTTCAAGGCAAGTATTACACCTACCAGATCTGCATTGCCTGCCCTCTCTCCCATTCCGTTTATCGTTACATTTATATAGGCATCAACACCAGCGTCTATTGCCCCCTTTGCCCCGGCAACAGAACATGCCACAGCCATGCCCAAATCATTATGATAATGCATCTCAATGGGAATCTGGACTTCCTTGGCTAATTGATATATTCGATCATATGAGGTAAATGGGTCTTCATAGCCCAGTGTATCGCAATATCTTATCCTGTCCGCACCATTTTCCTTGGCAGCCATTGCAAACTCTATCAAAAACTCCATATCTGTCCTTGAGGCATCCTCAGCATTAACACCAACGGTTTGTATACCGCTATCTTTTGCTTTTCTTAAGGCACCAACCATCTTATCAATAAGATTTGGCTTGCTTGGATCATCCTTGGGGCTTCTGACCATACGGTCACCAAACTTACCCTTGGTCATCTGGACAGAGGTAGACATGGAGATATTCAGGTGTTTTACGGTTGTCTGCTGCAAGGTATAATCAATATCCTCTTTTACCGCCCGACACCAGCCACTCAGGATTATAGGGCTCAATGCCCCCATCTCTGCCAATTCAACATTTGCATTCAAATAATTTTCCTCATGATGGGTTGTTGGAAATCCAAACTCACTCTGAAATATCCCCATTTCATTAAAATAGAGATTCAGCATGGTCTTTTGCAGCTTTGCCAATCCCAATCTGGATGTCTGCACCCCATCTCGATTGGTCACATCAAGCAGGTATATCTTATTCTGCTTCTGCTCATCGGTTGAAACATTTTTCTTAGACATTTGATCGCCTCCTTTATTTGTTTTTACTTTATTCAGAATACCATACATTATTGATTATGTCAAGAAATTTCGCTTTACCATTTGCAACAAACTCTTCTCATACGGCGGCTCAGCAATCCCTGCCTCTGTAATTATCCCCTTAATCAATTCGTGTGGTGTAACATCAAAGGCAGGGTTATACACCTTGACACCATCAGGGGCAGTTTGTTTTCCAAATCCATGGCTTATTTCTTCTCGCAGCCTTTGTTCAATGGGAATCATGGAACCATTGATAAGGGACATATCTATAGTTGAGGTTGGGGCAGCGACGAAAAATGGGATATTATGCTTTTCTGCTAAAACAGCAACACTATAAGTCCCAATCTTATTAGCCACATCCCCGTTGCCTGTGATGCGGTCTGCTCCAACAACGACCAGATTGATTTTGCCCTCCCGCATGACCACACCAGCCATATTGTCACAAATAAGCGTAACATCTACCCCTGCTTTCTGGAGTTCCCAGGCAGTTAATCTGGCACCTTGAAGCAAAGGCCTGGTTTCATCTGCATACACGGAGAGCTTTTTCCCTTGCTCAACTGCGGTATATATTACCCCAAGGGCAGTTCCTATCCCACCAGTTGCCAGCACCCCAGCATTACAATGGGTTAATATCCCATCCCCATCCTTGATAAGGGATGCCCCAAACTCACCAATCTTCCTGCACTTTTCCCTATCATCCTCATGGATAAGGCAAGCCTCTTGAATAAGTATCTGCCGAAGCTGGTCACCACTCATTCCCTGATGTTGGTTAATACACCTTTTCATCCTTTCCAATGCCCAGAACAGATTTACCGCAGTTGGTCTGGTGCTGGCAAGAAGCTCAATGGTTTCATCTAAGTTATCCATTCCAAGGGTTACCCCATATGCAGCGGCTACACCAATTGCCGGAGCACCTCGCACGCTCAATCTTTTGATGGCTTCAGCTACATCCTGGGGTGTCTTGCAATCAAGATAAACAAGCTCCCCGGGCAATTTGGTCTGATCCAGCAAGCTTAAAGAATTTTCTGTCCAGATAATGGGTGAAGGTATCATGGTTTTTTTTCTCCTATATTGTAAATATTTGCCACAAAAGCAATAAAAGCTGTAGCCTGTCGGGTTAGAAAATCCGCCCTCCGTTATCCGATCCTCTCCTCTATTTTCCGCACAATCCCTTGTGCCAATTCTGTAATCTGCCCATCGTCTTCCCCTTCAATCATGACTCGACACTTCATCTCCGTTCCAGAGTATCTAACCACAACCCGGCCTGAATCCTTAAGAATATCTATCGCCTCATGAATGGCTTTTTGCACCTCTGGCATATCTTCAAGGGGAGGTTTTTTCTTTACTGGCACATTCAGTAATATTTGAGGAAATTTTTTCATCACCTTTCCCAGACTTGAGGCAGGCTGTTTTATTTCTTCTAATGTTTTGAGCAATTGAAGGGCGGTCAACATTCCGTCTCCAGAGGTATGATGGTCAAAAAAGACAATGTGTCCTGATTGTTCCCCGCCAAGAACTGCCCCACAGGCAAGCATCTCTTCAGTAACATATCGGTCGCCTACACCTGTTTCCCGCACAATTATTCCTGCTTCTCTACAAGCAATGTGAAAGCCAAGATTGGTCATGACGGTAATTACAACCATATTATTTTTTAATTCTTTAGTTTCCTTCATGTGTTTTGCACAAGCCATGATGATAAAATCACCATCAATTACCTGCCCATTTTCATCAACAACGATAATCCTATCCCCATCTCCATCAAAGCAAAATCCCATATCAGCCTTATGCTTCCTTATGGCATCCCCAATCAGTTCAGGATACATAGAACCGCAATCAAGGTTAATATTCGTACCATCTGGCTGATTATTCAGGGTAATTATTCTTGCCCCCAATTGGCTGAATAAAGCAGGGGCAATATGAGAGGTTGCCCCATGGGCACAGTCTAAGAGGATAGACATTCCACTTAAATCCATATTGCCAACACCCGCTTGAAGAAATTTCTGATATTGATCTGAAGCATCTGCAATATCAATCATCCTGCCAATATATATTCCTGTAGGATGAAGTACGCCCTCTACACTTGTCTGAATGGCTTTCTCCATCTCTTCCTCTGTCCCATCACTCAGCTTAAATCCATCCGGTCCAAAAAACTTAATACCATTATCATCAAAAGGGTTATGGGAAGCAGAGATAACAATGCCTGCATCAGCCTCTAAAGCCTTCGTCAGATACGCAATTCCAGGTGTAGGAAGCATACCTACCCTGATGCAATCTGCCCCGGCTGAGACAATCCCAGAGGATAAGGCTGCTTCTAACATATCTGAGGATATTCTTGGATCCTTTCCTATGAGTATTTTGGGACGAGTTTTCCCCCTGTGTAAAATGTATGCTGCTGCCCGTCCAAGCCGTAGGGCTAATTCTGAGGTCATGGGTTCAACATTTGCCTTACCCCGTATCCCATCCGTACCAAATAATTTTCGCATTTTTCCTCCTTTGTGTCTATGGTCAGTTGTCAGCGGTCAGCGGTCAGCGGTCAGCGGTCAGGGATCAGCTAAGGCAAGGAAAAGCAAGAGACAATTGGGCTCGTTTTCTGGTTTTGGCTGACCCCTGATCCCTGACCCCTGACAGCTTTTTCTTTATTATACACTCAATTTTTGAGAAATGCAATATTTTTTTATTGAATAACGAGTAATGAATGAAATACGGTTGACATTTACATTGTTTTGGAGTATAATTGTTTTAAGGTAATAATATAGTGTCTCGTCAACTCTTAATTGTCGGTAGGCAGTAATTCTCATTATGAACCGCAGAGACGCAGAGTCGCAGAGAATTTATATGCTTCATTCAGCGTTTCTTCTCTGCGTCTCTGCGTCTCTGCGGTGGAAAAATATCAAAATGAGAATTACTACCATTGCGTCAGTTTAAGGTTGTTGAGACAATAGAATATAGGAGACTATATGGAAACATTGACAATTTCACCAGAGTTTCAAATTGTAATTCCTCGAGTGATTCGAGAATCACTTGATGTCCATCCAGGACAAAAGGTTCAAGTCATCCAATACGAAAACAGGATTGAATTGATTCCTGTCAAGCCAATCAGGGAAATGCGCGGCTTTCTCAAAGGCATTGACACAACCGTAGAACGAGAGGGAGAACGCGTATGAATGTTGTTGATTCCTCTGGATGGCTTGAATATTATGCTGATGGACCAAACGCAGATTTTTTTACACCAGCAATTGAAAATATATCGGAATTGGTTGTTCCTTCAATTAGTATTTATGAAGTGTTCAAACGCGTACTCCAACAACGAACCGAGGAGGATGCAATCTATTGTATGGCTATAATGAAACGAGGGCTCGTAGTAGATTTAACTGCACCTATTGCTCTTAGTGCAGCCAAGATTTCTGTTGAATTAAAATTACCGATGGCTGACAGCATTATGCTGGCTACAGCCCGTATGTATAATGCTACATTGTGGACACAAGATTCTGATTTCAGAAATATTATGGGCGTTCAATACAAGAGAAAAACTTCGGTATAAATAAATTATCAGGGTGAATAATATGAAAACAATCTGTTATATGTGGCTGATTATCATATTTCTTGTATCCACGGTTGAGGCAGGAGTGCCAAAAACCATCCATTATCAGGGAAGATTGACTGGCTTAGTTCCTGATGGTACGGTTACAGCTACATTTAGTATCTGGAATGCAGACACCGGCGGGAGCAAGCTGTGGGAAGAGGCTCAGGATGTGCGGTGCAGTCAGGAGGGGCTTTTTAGTGTGTTGCTGGGGAAACAAACCCCCATGAACCCCAAGTACCTTCCCTTTGATACCAGCTATTGGATTGAGATGAAGATTGGCAGCGATGTGTTCCGTCCGAGATTGCCTTTTGGTGCAAGTGCTTATGCCTTTTATAGCCTGAATGCTGATACTGTAGATGGTAAACATGCTACGGAATTGATGGGGGCACACTATCAACAAGCAGTTACAGTGGCAAAATCTGGCGGAGATTATACCACTATCTCCGGGGCACTCTCCGCAATTAATCCATCCGCAGCCAATCCGTATCTTATCATGGTTATGCCCGGGGTGTATGAGGAAACTATTCAACTTAAATCATTTGTAGAATTAAAGGGCTCAGGCAGAAATTCATGCAAGATATTTTCGTCCTCAGGCACACCATTAATCGCAGATGGGGTGGGGAGTGCTTCTGTTGAAGGGTTTACTCTTGAGGCAGGTGTGCTATATGGGCTGGTCTGTCAGGGTAATTCATGCCCCAGGATAAATGATTGCCGTATTATTGCCCGGGCAAACCATACGGTTGTGGCTGTATTATGCAAGGATAATTCTGCACCATGGATAACCAACTGTGAGCTATTGGGCAGGGATAATGGGATAAAATGTGAAGATTCTGCCTCACCAGTGGTTAATAATTCGCAAATAGAAGGTGATAAAGCCGTATGGATTGATAATGCTCTTGCCTCGCCAAAGATCAATTATTCTCAAATAATTGGCACAATACAAAACCCCAACAATTCAACCAAATATCAGATAAACAACTGTACCGATGCTGAAGGGAAATTGATAGGAGTAACTCAAGCCATAACCGCCGGGACAGCCACCTATGCCTTAAATGCCCTGAATGCAGACATGGTTGATGGAAAACATGCCTCTGATCTGGAAAAGGCAGATTATGATCATGTGCTTATTGTAGCTAAGACAGGGGGTGATTATGCTACCATCTCCACTGCTCTGGCAAGTATACAACCGTCTGCAGATAATCGATACCTTATCATGGTTATGCCCGGGGCGTATGATGATTCAATAGATCTTAAGCCTTTTGTGGATATAACGGGGTCAGGTCGGGATTCATGCAAAATTCTTTGTGGCTTGAACCATACAGTCAGGGTAACTACTGATATTGGCTCTGCAAGTATTTCTGGCTTGACTATTGAAGCCACAGGTCCCGGACATGCAGGCGTTTACCTGACCTCAGGTTCACCAATTATTACCAATTGCCTGATAAAAAGCCGTGAGTTGGCGGCTGTCTTTTGTGAGGGTGTGGCAAAGCCATTGATACGGGATTGTAGTCTTGAAGGCTACTGGCAATGTGGCTTAATGCTATCAGGTTCTTGCGAGCCAGTGGTTATTGATTGCCAGATAAAAGGGAAGACCGGAATTGAGTGTAGTACTATGGGTACACCATTGCTACGAGATTGTATCATTGAAGGACAACAGTATGGTGCTTATTTATATAACTCATCCCCTATGATAAGTAATTGCAGGATCAAGGGGATTGAAAATCATGGGGTTGATTGTTATAATGCTGCTGCTGAGATATCGGGTAGCCAGATAGAGACAACCGGAGTAAGCAAGTGTGCGGTTTATATTGAGGATAAGGCTACCAGTACAAGGCTGTATCATTGCCATCTCACTTCAACAGGTGGAGTGTCGAGCGTTGATGCTCGAATAGATGGGACACCGGTATATGTAAATTTTTGCTCCATGAATGCCGGGCTTAGCTCCAGGGTGCGAAATCAGATAAAGTATCCGTTTAAGGATGAGGGTATTGCCAGTTATGCCATGGATGCGGATAAATTGGATAATTGTGAGCCAATGGAGCTTGAGGTGGGGACAGCCACATATGCTGGTACTGCCAGCTATGCCAAGAATGCGGATAAATTAGATAATTGTGAGCCAATAGAGCTTGAGGTGGGATCAGCTACTTATGCTGGTACTGCCAGCTATGCTTATGATGCGGATAAATTAGATGGTCGGCAACCTATTCAACTGGAAGTAGGATCTGCCACATACGCTGGTACTGCCAGTTATGCCTATGATGCAGACAAATTAGATGGTCGGCAGCCTATTCAGCTGGAGGTTGGATCTGCCACATACGCTGGTACTGCCAGTTATGCCATGAATGCGGATAAGCTGGATGGATGGGACCCCCTTGAGCTTTCCGTGGGCTCAGCTACTTATGCCAATCTGGCAAGCTATGCAGAGAATGCTAAGCTGCTGAATGGACAAAAGACTAAGGAGCTTGAGGTAGGCTCAGCTACTTATGCAGATATTGCCGGCTATGCCTATAATGCAGACTCATTAGATGGTATTAATGATCAACGCAATCTTTCGGTAGGAACGGCTGCATATGCTGGTACCTCTGCTTGGGCAATGAATGCGGATAAATTAGATGGTTGTGAGCCAATGGAGCTTGAGGTTGGATCTGCTACATATGCGGGTACTGCCAGTTATGCCATGGATGCGGACAAGCTGGACGGTAGGCAACCCTTTCAGCTTGAGGTCGGCTCAGCTACTTATGCCAGTACTGCCAGCTATGCGTATGATGCAGACAAGCTGGACGGTAGGCAACCCTTTCAACTTGAGGTCGGCTCAGCTACTTATGCCAGTACTGCCAGCTATGCCGATCTGGCCGGCACAGCTACTTTTACTCATGATATTGCACACACTATCAATGCTGATTGGGCTAGCACAGCAACCATGGCATTGGACAGTCAGAAATTAGGCAGCAAGACCGCTGCACAGCTTGAGGTTGGCACAGCTACCATGGCATTGGATAGTCAGAAATTAGGCAGCAGGACTGCAGCACAGCTTGAGGTTGGCACGGCTACCATGGCATTGGACAGACAGAAATTAGGCAGCAAGACCGCTGCACAGCTTGAGGTTGGCACGGCTACCATGGCATTGGACAGCCAGAAATTAGGCAGCAAGACCGCTGCACAGCTTGAGGTTGGCACAGCTACCATGGCATTGAACAGCCTGAGGCTGGGCAGCAAAACCGCCGCACAGCTTGAGGTTGGCACAGCTACCATGGCATTGGACAGCCAGAAATTAGGCAGCAAGACCGCTGCACAACTTGAGGTTGGCACGGCTACCATGGCATTGGACAGCCAGAAATTAGGCAGCAGGACTGCCGCACAGCTTGAGGTTGGCACAGCTACTTACGCCAGCAGGTCAGGAACGGCAACCTACGCAGAGTTCGCTGGTACATGTACTTATGCAGAAAAAGTCGGCACATCAAGCCATGCAGACACTGCAGGAACATCTGCTTATGCC
>JAZDHC010000287.1:0-5116 GCA_043806395.1 Candidatus Desantisiibacteriota bacterium
CTCCTTCCGTCAGCTTCGCTGCCACCTTCCTCGGGGAGGGATGGTAGTAATTCTCATTTTGATATTTTTTCACCGCAGAGGCGCAAAGTCGCAGAGAAGAAACGCTGAGTGAAGCGTATAAAAATTCTCTGCGACTCTGCGTCTCTGCGGTTCATAATGAGAATTGCTGCCTACCGACAATTAAGAGTTGACACGACAGTAGCTTGAAATTGCTACCTTTATTTATTGACGCTGTCTTACTAAAAACCTACAGCCTATAGCCTAAAAGCCTATAGCCTATACAAAAGGATAAAATGGCACACAAGATATTAATTGCTGATGATAGTCCAACTATTGTTGAGATGTTGAAATATGCTCTTTCCAGCGAAGGGTATGAGGTAGTCACCGCTTGTGATGGGGTTGAAGCGATTGAAATGGTGTATAAAGAGGATCCTGACCTTATCCTGCTGGATATTCTTATGCCAAAAATGAATGGGTATCAGGTTTGTCGTTTGATAAAGGGTGACAAGAATACCGCTTCTATTCCTGTAATTATGCTTACCGGACAGGACCAGCCAAAGGATAAGTTCTGGGGACTTGAGACTGGTGCAGATGATTTTATTGTTAAGGATTTTGAGTCAATGTCCCTGTTTGAAAGCATTGAAAAACTCCTTAAAGAAACGGGAAATGTTCAATCAAATAAGTCGTTAAGTAAGAGGGAAACTGTTAGCCTTGACAGCATTCTTTCACGGGTAAATGATTTATTAGATAAAAGGCTGTTTCAGACAACGATAATGAATGTTATTAATCGTATTGCTCAAACAGAGGATAAGTGTGAGGATATCTTGAGGGAAATCCTTAATGTTTTAACCCGTGTAGTAAATTATCATGTAGGCATGATTTTATTGAAAGAAAATGAGGAATCAAGTCACCTGACGGTTTATGTAAATCAAGCTGTAAATGAAACATATATAAATGCTATGGTTGAAAAAACCAAAAATGATGCCATACAGCACCTTGGATATTCTATAGATAAAACAAATATTCGAATAACAACCTTTAATCAAGCTGTTAATCATTCTTCAAAAGATGTCCCTTATAAGCCAAAGTCCTATATATCCTTACCTCTTGTGGCACATAAGGCTGTGATTGGAATTATCAGCCTGAGCTCCTCGGATGATAATATGTTTGGTGGCGAAATGAACGATACCTTAACCGTAGTCATTAATGAGTCCTCCATTGTGATTAATAATGTCATGCTTCATGAAGAGATCAAGCGACTGGCAATTACCGATGGGTTGACCAAGTGTTATAACCATCGGCACTTTCAGGAGATAATTGCCAATGAATTTAATCGCTGCAAACGATATAAATCTCTTTTTGCTCTATTGATAATTGATATTGATCATTTTAAGAATGTAAACGATACCTATGGACATATGGCCGGAGATGCTGTTCTTCGTGAGGTATCTGCCTGTTTGAAGAAATGTATACGAGATGTTGATTTTGCAGCAAGGTATGGTGGCGAGGAGTTTGCATTGATATTCCCTGCTACAAATCTGATAGGTGCATATCAAACGGCTGATAGAATAAGACAGTCAATAGCGGATATGACTTTTTCAGAACTGCCAGCAGAAAAACAGATTACAATTAGTATTGGGGTAAGCAGTTATCCAGAGATATTAGCCCAAACCCAGTATGAGTTGATTGATCGTACTGATCAGGCATTGTATCGGGCAAAGCATGGGGGAAGAAATAGGGTGGAACTGGCGGTGTAAAAATAATAGATCGAATCAGGCTGTTAGGCTATAGGCTTTTAGTCTGTAGGTGGGGAGTAAGAATAGCAGAATAGCCTATAGCCTAACAGCCTAACAGCCTACAGCCTAAACAACCTGAATACTTACATAGGACATATTCTGAAAGAGGAGAGGAAAAATGACTGAGGAAGAAAAATATAATAGGGTTAGTCCTGATCTATCAGAGGAAGAGTTTTTATTATTTCAGCGATATATTTCAGATAATGCCGGACTTTTTCTTGATGACAGCAAGCTTGACACGCTGAGAACAGCCCTTCTGGCAAGGACAACTGCCCTGAACCTGAAGGATTATCGAGAATACTACCGATTTATTAGTTTTAATCCAAGGGGCGGAGAAGAGTTCAAGGAGTTAATGAACCTTCTGACTGTTGGAGAGACATATTTTTTTCGCGATATCAAACATTTTGAGATCCTTGGGAAATATATCCTGCCTGAGCTTATCAAGTATAAGAAAGATAGAGGGGATAACAGTATCAGGATATGGAGTGCTGGCTGCTCAACAGGGGAGGAGCCTTATTCTATAGCTATGTTTCTTCTTGAAAATTTTACCATTCCTTCCCTCTGGGATATAGAGATTCTGGCTACAGATGTGAGTACCAAGGCATTACAAAAGGCAAGGGAGGGTATCTATACCAAATGGTCACTTCGGGCAATAGATAGAAAATATTCGCAGAAACATTTTACCACAGTAGAAAACAGGTATCATCTAAATGATGATATAAAGCAAATGGTCAGGTTTGAGTATTTTAACCTTATCCGTGAGCCATATCCACTCACAAAGATGGGTAATTATTGGGATATTATCCTTTGCAAGAATGTAACCATATATTTTAAGATAGATTCTACTAAACGGGTTATTCATGATTTTTATCAGAGTTTAAGGGATGGTGGCTCTCTTTTTATTGGAATGTCAGAGTCGCTATTTCAGATATCAGATGAATTTAGTTTAACTGAACATGATAATTGTTTTCTCTATAAAAAAATTGCAGGTCAGGAAAAACCCACAGGATATAAACGCGAGATAAAGATACCAGTTGTCAAAAAGATTGTCTTTGAAGATGCAGAGGTTAATTTTAAGCATGCTACGGAGCATTTTAAGGCAAAGCATTATGATCGGGCAATTGTAGAGTTAGGAAAGGTTGTTCGCCTTAAATCTCAACATACGGATGCCAGATTAATGTTAGCAGATATTTATGCCAATGAGGAGAGGTATACAGAGGCAGAGGAGGAATGTCGTAAGGTAATTGAGATAAACTCATTATTACCAATCTCTCACTGCCTTTTGGGAATAGTGCTCGGTAAACAAAAAAGGGTTACAGAGGCTATTCCTGAGTTGAAAAAGGCTATTTATCTTGATCAGGATATGGCCATTGCCCACCTTCATCTGGCTAATCTGTATTATGATAATAAGGAGTATAATCACTCCGCAAGGGAATTTAAGAATGTGTTGAGGATAATGGAAAAGGATCTTGATAAAGAAGTTGGATTGTCAGATGGTGGTTTCTCACAAGAGGTCCTTCTTCAGGCAAAGAAGGGGATTGCAAAATTGAGTATGTCCCAGTAAAAAAAACGACTTACTCTTGGGATAATAAATTTGGCTCTTTGTCAACAATGATAAAGAGCCAAATTTAATTTACCCACATAATTCGATGAGAAGCCTATTTGAGTATCTGAGTAGTTACAAAAAACAGCTATCCCTAATATGCCATTAATGCTGAGACATTGTAGTCTTTTAGATTATCTCTACCATTAAGAAAGGTAAGATCAACCAAAAACTCCATTCCTACCACAACACCACCCAGTTTTTCCACCAGCTTAATCACGGCTGCTGCTGTTCCACCGGTTGCCAACAGGTCATCAACTATCAATATCCTTTGTCCCGAGGATATGGCATCCTCATGAACCTCTATTATATCCGTACCATATTCTAATGAATATGAAATGGATGTTGTTTTATATGGCAATTTGCCTGGTTTGCGTACAGGGATAAACCCAACCCCAAGCTTATAAGCTACCGGAGCACCAACAATAAACCCTCTTGCCTCTATCCCAACGACCAAGTCAATCTGCTTATCCTCATACTTAGCCGCAATTTCATCAATAGATGCAGCAAAAGCTTTCCCATCCCTCCAGAGTGGAGTAATATCCTTAAATATTATTCCCTTCTTGGGAAAGTCTGGAATATCACGAATATAATCTTTTAGATTCATACTAATCCTCCTTATTTTTTGTGACTATTTTCATAATCTTCATATAATTGTAGCAGAGAAAGGATTGAAAGTCAAGAAAAAATAATCTATTTTTTGAAATTCTTGCAGTTCAACAAGTTACCGAACAGCAAGTTTCAGAGGGCGTTACATGGGTAAAGATATAGTTGGGAAAAGGGTAGGGGAAAGAGGGTGAGATAGTTGCAATGCTTGTCCCTGCCACAATTATGAACTTTCAAACTTCATAAGTCAAGAAGAGACGCAATTTTTGCATTAAGTTGCCAATTTTATTGTATCACAGAATCAGGTAGCGAAGAAGAGGCAACGGTTAATACAGTGTATTGACAATATGCCATGCCCTCCAAATGCCATCCAATCCACAGAAGGTCTTTCTATATTGCATTGTGTGGTGAATTCTATCTATCTGAATCAATTGGTTTACATAAGATATATTATCGGAAGTTAAAAAAATCCCTCAAATAATCCTTTTTTGCTTCATTTTTTAGTAGGATTAAGGAGATTGATGCTAAAAATGTTCGGGAGCTAAACAAGCGAGGTAAGGGGTCTGTGGTAGATTTTGCCTGCGAGGGAGGTGAATTCTCATGCTTACAGCCGCTTTTTTATTAATAGGGGTAGCCATAGTAGTTCTTTTCATGACTGGTCCAACATTATGGGAGGACTACAAAGCTAACCATCAATAATCTTGTCTCTTACTTCCTTAAGTGTACATCTGTGCTACCAACCACTCCCCTACCCCACGATACTATCAGAATTCCGTTACAATATTGTCCCTCGTTGGCGGGAAAGCATGGGGTGGAATCTGATGACAAAATCATCCATAGCACATTTTCACACCCAGAATTACTGCATTTACTCCTGCATCTTCCCCCTTGAATTTTAGCTTGACAGTAAAACAACATTGATGGTATAATAGTAAGCATTCAGTAATCAGCTATACTCAATGAGTTCATGAACTGTGATTTTCGATTCATCTTGTAAGAAGAACCCACGAATAACACGAATTGACACGAATCAAGAAAAAAGATTCCATATTCGTGATAATTCGTGAAGATTCGTGGGAAAAATTATTCCTAATCATCAAGTTAAAAATCG
>JAZDHC010000288.1:0-2950 GCA_043806395.1 Candidatus Desantisiibacteriota bacterium
GGGCTTGGAATTGCTGCCATGGCTAAGGAAAAGGTTGAGTGTGTGGTAAATGAATTGGTTCAAAGAGGGGATGTGAGTAAAAAGGATGCTGATGGAATCGTAGAAGCATTGGTAAAAAGAGGACAGGAAGCAGAGGGAGAGATTCAGGTGATTATCAGACAAGAAATAGTTAAGATAATGGATGAAATGGGTATTGCTACCAAAAAGGATATACAAGCTATTGAGGAAAGGATGAAGAAATAGGGATGATGATAGTTGTAGTGGCGGTTCGCGCGAACCACTCCTACGGGCTGAAGAATAAAAAACATCACTATCGTATTTGTTCACCCAGAAATGCGTAAGAAAGAGGTGTTGCTTTTGTGTCAATTACCAATAAATTTCCTTCCTATCGAATATTCTTTGGTATTCTTCCAACCATAATTGCATGTCTTATCCTTGCCTTTCTTATGTCTTCCAGAAAAGAGGCAACCGTTGAACTCAGACTTTTGTTCCATGAAATAAACCTTCCACAACAGGATGGGAATATTCTATTAAAGAATATCCCTGCTGAAATAATCAGAATTACAGATTTTAAGGAAACAGTTATTAAACCGCAAAGCCTTTACTGGAAAAAGATAACACCCGCAGGTAATATAAAAAAACAGGAGATAAGCTGGGGGATTGGGATGCAATTGGTGCCTGTAGGAGATGATTCAAGCATCGAGATTGCTGGGGATAAAATAGTCATAGCTGAATTGCAGCAGGGGAATAAGACAAGGGTTTCATTCAAGATTAAAGGGAATAACAATATAGATATAGGATTGGATGGGGGATGTGATTCACGGATAAAGTTAAATGCTACGGATCTGGTTAAGTTGAAGATAAAAGGGTGTAGTCTTAGCCGAGAAAACGAGTCCCCTGAAAAAGGGATGCCAGAAAGTTTCTGGATGATTCCATCAGGAATGCCCCTTGAGTTTTCTCCAAAAAAGGATAGTTTAAGAATACAGATGAGATTATTGCCTGAGACAAAGGGGTTTCCTATTATTCAGGGGAGATTTCCATTAAAGGATTTCAGGTTTGACAGGGAGATAAATGGTATTATCAGGATAGGTGCAAGCCCTACCCCTACAAAGGCAGGGACGAGTACTACAGCTATGGAGGAGGGTACGCTTTTTGTAAATGGCAAGAAGATTCAGACAGGATATGCCTGGCTTGATACCAATAAGTTGCAGGTAAAAGAGATACGGCTGGATGATAATAAAGAATGCTTTATAGTCACCATGGTTGGTAAAACAAAAAGTATCAAGATTGGCAAAACTCAGAATAATCTTGCAGAATGCCTGCCATCCTGCTTGGATGATGTTTATCAGAACTCTTCATGGATGTTGATATTTATTGTTTTAGCCTGGCTTTTTGGTACGGCTATGGCTTTCTTAGGGTAATTGACGAATGTTGGCATGATTCACCCATTTCTCCGCAATGTCCCCCGATGGCGGGGGTAGGGGGTGGAGTTTTTGAACCATGCCCAACTTATCCTATTATTCCACACTTGTATATACAGAAATAAAGGCACCTTTCCAATCTACAGTATGCTCATTCTTAGCGATAATCGTCACTTGAATTGGACGGTCGGGGTTAACAACCTGTTTGAATCGTTCTGTGCAGCCAAGTATGAGATTTACCGCCTCTCCATTATATATTCCCTTTAGCACTCCAAGGCATTGAGGGATGGAGGTATCGGTATTCTCATCTGCTCCGGGATAATTCATAAATACCGCAAGCCCTATTTCCCCTTGCTTAATTTCTTCGGGTAATGCTGCCTCATCAATCCTGATATTGACACTGACAATCTTATTTTTGTCAAAACCGGCAGGCGGTTGTTTGGCAGGGGCTTTGTATACCTTGTCTGCTTTCCTGTTTTCATAAATAAAATTAAACACATTAACACTCTGCTCTCCACGAAGGTCTTTTTGCATCTGCTCCTTTACTATGTCAATATCATATCCTTGACCAAGCAGGAACATCATTTTGACTAATGCCGCCTCCGGAGTCATATCCACTCCGCTTATGACCCCCAACCTTGATAGGGTAGCACTGGCATCATAAAGCCCCATCTCTACCATCCCCTGATTACACTGGGTGATATTGACAATCGCCAAGTTTTTCTCGATAACTGCCTTTTCAATTTCCTTCAGGAAATCTTCATTGGTAGGGGCATTGCCTGCCCCATAGGTTCTAAACACGACACATTTTAACCCCTCTATGCTAAAAACACTGTTCAGTATTTTCGGACTTATCCCTGGAAATATATCAAATAGCATAACATTCTTTTCCAGATTTTCATTGATAAAAAATCCTTCTGTTGACGGTTTCCGAATTGCCTTTATATTAATCTTTATATGCTCGCCTGCTTCTCCCAATGGCGGATAGTTGGGCGTAGCAAATCCAGAATAGCCGCTTGAACTGACCTTTCTGGCCCGGTTGCCGCGTAATATTACATTATTGAAGCAGATACAAACCTCTGGAATCAACGGTAAGTTAAAACTCTTCGGAGCAGCAAGGGTTAAAGAGGTTACTAAGTTTTGAACTGCATCGCTTCTTGGTTGGCCAATTGATAATTGAGAACCAGTAACAATGACCGGTTTATCCAGATTTTCAAGTAAAAAAGACAAAGCTGTAGCGGTATATGTCATTGTATCCGTGCCATGGAGAATAACAAAACCATCATATTTCTCATAGTTATCTCTGATAACCCTGGCAATATTAATCCAATAGTCAGGGTGCATGTCTGAAGAATCAATTAGAGTCATTTCCTTTAGTTCAACATCCAAAGGAAGATCCCTTAAAACAGGAGCAAAATCATTAAGTTTTTCCCAGTTAGCTGGAACTAAGGAGCTAAGTGGATTGCCCTCTTCCTTTGGGAGCATCCCGATAGTTCCACCGGTATAAATCATTAGGACTTTGCCTTTAG
>JAZDHC010000289.1:0-5249 GCA_043806395.1 Candidatus Desantisiibacteriota bacterium
TTGAAGTTGAATATTTGACAAACAAAAGCGGTCAAACAAAAGCAGTTGTTATTCCCATTGAGTTATGGAGACATCTGCTTCCAAAAGATGATACTTCTGTTGGGGAGTTATCTGAGGGAATAGAAGATTACTGTTTGAGTAGGAAGAGGATGTATATCAGATTGAGGTGCCGGAGGATGTAGCAGAAAAGGCAAGAATGGCTATTGAAAGGATGTTAGCTATTGCCTGAACTATGGAAGGCAGTTAGACTGTAGATGAAAATTATGCCTCAGGGGTGATAATAACGTGGAAACAAAAAACTTTTATAATATTCCTTTAATGGTAAACAGTTGACTCTATAATCCAGGAGTAAGTAAGATATGATAAAGAGCGAACCCCAAAAACCAAGAGAAAAATTGCTTGAACTTAAAAATCCCGCTCAAATAAGTACTGAAGATTTGATTGCTATTATCTTGGGGCATGGTTCCAAAGAAAAAAATGTCTTTGATCTAAGTAAAGACCTTGTTGAATATATTCGCATAAATCTAAATAATTCGATCTCTATAGATGCTCTAATCCAATTCCCTGGAATTGGAACCACGAAAGCGTTACAAATTATTTCAGCATTAGAATTAGGGAAGCGATTCAAATGGACACAAGAGAAAATTAGAGTCCATAAAATTGGGCAAGGGGAAATCATTCAAGGCGACTGTTTAGAAGCTATGAAATCTATTTCTGACGATTCTATTATCCTTGCCTTTACTTCTCCTCCATATCATAACGCTATTAATTATGAGGAACATATCCAAAAACTTGAAGGGAAAATTAAGTATTGGACACGCAAAGAAGTATCTTATGACTTTTATCGGACATTTTTGATTGATCGGTTTAAGGAATTGCATCGTATTATTAAGCCAGGAGGACATAATATTGTGAATATTTCCCCTGTAGGTTGGAATGGTATTCGAGTACCATTACCTTTTCATTTTGTAGGATGGATGGAGAAAATAGGATGGCAGTTTAAAGAAGATATTATTTGGGAAAAAGAGATTGCAAAAGATAAAAGAAGTGGTGTGTTAATACAACACCCATATCCAGGCTATTATTATCCCAGTTTGGTTGCTGAATATGTATTGGTTTTCCAAAAGCCGGCAGGTAAAAAGGAAGAAAATAATATTTATCACTTTCGCTCATCTAAAGAAAAACAAGACAATAAATTGGATATGAGTGATTATCAGGGAGAAATGAGTAAAAATGTCTGGAAAATTCCCCCTGTTGCTCCTCAGCAAAATCTTCATCCCTGTCCTTTTCCGGAAGAGTTAGCCAAAAGAATTATTCAATTTTATTCGTATAAAGATGATACCGTCATTGATATATTTACCGGAAGTGGACAAACGAATATAGTTGCTGAGAAATTAGGACGAAAACATATTGGAATTGAAACTCAGGAAAAGTATGTTCAATATGTTATCGAACGATTAAAACAAATGATTGAAAACCCGAATGGTTAGGACCAAAGAAAATGAACAGGAGGTTGTGTATATGCCTAAATTAGTTGGCAAAATAACGAATATGAGATACCAAAGTTTTCTCAAAAGCCCGTTGCTAACTGTATCATTTGATACTGATGTGAACGACTGGCCATCAAAATGTTGTGTCAAGGATAATGACATTATCTATGCTGCCAGCAAATGGACAGGGCCAAAAAGAACGAGAACATATCCGCTTGCTAATGTATATGATACTTTATCTGCTTGTGGAGGAAAAACTATTACGATTATCCCTATTGTGAAAGATGAGGGGGCAGACTCTCAAAATATGGATTATCTTCAATGGGACACTGTCCAGTTAATGAGTTTGTTAAATGTGTATGTTATCCTTGTCTATTACACAGATGCTCAGAAGAATCGTCGAGATATTCAAAAACCGAATAGAATAACATATCAACAATTAGATAGTGATTTTGTAAAAACTCAAATAAAGGAGTTAACCAACTATCATTCTTCTGCCCTACACTGGAATTTAAATCAATTGAGTCCTGAAAAGTTAGATAGTCTTATGGAAAAAGCCATTATTAGTTATCGAATGATTTCAAAAAAGACAGGCGTTAAACTCCATAATGAAGCAGGATTAGAAACCTTCAGACAGCGTATTATTACAAGTCGAGAGAGTTTTTTAGCCTTTTCAAGACTTAAATCTGCTCAAGCTCAGAAAAGAGAGATAGGGACGACACAACCAAAAGAATCACTCAGTGTAGGGATAAAAACGGCTATCGAAATTGAGAATTATTTGGGAGGTAAGTATTTTTTGACAGTTGACGATGTCATTATTTGTAACAACAGATATGAACTTATTGAAAGCAAGCATTCCAAAAAAGCAATTTTACCTGGAGAAAACGATATAAAAGATGGGCTTATCAAAATGATGCTTTTTTCAAATATAGATAAACTCTATGAAGAAACAGATGTTGACTTAAAAACACTTGCCAATTTTATCCCTGTCCTCAGGTTAACATCTGAAAAATTATGTGGTAAAATTACAACAAATATGGGTGAAAGCGAGATTAAAACATTTTTTCAGAGAAACTGTTTCAGGAAAAACAAAGAAGAGTTTATTGACACTCTCTTCAAAGAAGCAAGAGCAAACAAGTTTGATGTCATAATAGAATACGGTGAGAGGAAAGAAAAATGATTAAAAGTCCTTTACGCTATCCAGGTGGAAAATCCAGGGCAGTCAACTATCTCTACAAATTTATTCCTCAATATAAGGAGTTGAGAGAACCGTTTTTTGGAGGAGGGTCGTTTTCATTTTACTGTGTTCAGAAAAGTCAGGATGCTCAATATTATGCAAGTGATATAAATTATGATTTGTATTGTTTCTGGAAGGAATTACAATCAAATAAGGATGAATTGATTAAAGAAATTCTCAGAGTGAAAGAAAAATATGTCGAGGGAAGAGAATTATTCCATGAACTTGTTGCCAAACGAAGGCAGGCATTATCAGATTTTCAGCGAGCAGTTGATTTTTTTGTGCTAAACAGGATTACATTTTCTGGTGTTGTAGATAGTGGAGGATATTCAGAACAAGCATTTGAAAAACGCTTTACACTGTCTTCAATTGAGCGATTGGAATATGCTTACAATATTGTTAAGCATATAGGATTCAGTTCTCAAAGTTATACTGACCTTTTATGTAAAGAGGGGGAAAATGTGTTTATCTTTTTAGACCCACCATATTATTCAACTACCCAGTCAAGATTATATGGAAAAAAAGGGTGTCTTCATGTAGATTTTAATCATGAAGTATTTATTAGAAATCTCAGGCAATGCAAGCATAAGTGGTTAATGACTTATGATAATAGTGAGTATATACGAGTATTATTTAGAGACTTTTATCAGGTTGAGTGGGAGTTACAATACGGGATGAACAATTATAAGCAGAAATCAGCACAAAAAGGGAAAGAATTGTTGATTGCAAATTATGAGATGGTAAAGAGTTAATATAAAATCCTACTCCCACCCCTTGAACTCCAAAAGTACCTTGTCGCCGAGGCGGAAAAAGAGCAGGAAATCATTAAGGTAAACAAACGGTTGATTGAGATAATGGAGCAGAAAATTCAGAAGGTATTGGAGGAAATATAAAAATTATGAAATTTACCAAAATCACAATTGATAACTACAAAGAACAGAAAGGAAAAGATATAAAGGAATTGAATAATGCAAAAATTAATAAACTTTCTTAAAAATTTAAAAATTATTGTTTTCTTTTTTCTTTGGTTACCCTTATGGGTAAGGATAATATTGATAATTACATTATTAATTGTTTTATGGTATTTCTTTATTTTCTTAAGAGAAATAGGTGTTTTTTCGGGATTTAAAAACCCCTACATAGGTATTCATGTGTCGCATAATATCGTTAACGACGAAATAGCAAAACAATCTGGTTTTGTAGAATATGATATTCTAATGGAGCGTCCTATTTCTGAGACAAATATTATTAAAAACTTATTTATAACCTTTACCTTTCCAACTCCTATAAAAAGATTTGAAATCGTTAATTCCATTGGGACAGATAATTTCACGATTAAAGAGGGTAATAAAACATTTTTTTTAATTGAAAATAATCAGCAGACATCTTATTCAAATCAACTTGTCATGGAAGATGGGATTCTAAAACCAGGATGTTTTATTCGGGTTAAAGCCTTTTCTCCAGATATACAAAATAGGCTTGGAGTAGATAAAATAGTATGTTCTGGATACTATAACTATAATGTCTCGGATATTATCTTAAGAAAAAATGTCTCTTTGACTTTTCAACCTAGATTTCAGAAAATTATGGAGATGGATGCAAAAAAATGGCAAATGTTACAAGAGATGATACAAAAGATTGAGTCAAAAGAAGGGAGTTTAGTTTTTTGGACTAGTGATAAGAATTGGTTGGACAGAAATAATGCTACCATTGACTTTATCCCTTACATTAAGAAAGATGACTTCTCGCTTAGAATTTTTAGGGATAAAGATCATCTGTTTAAATGTGAAATTGCAAACTTAAGTTATCCCAAAATTATTTTGAAATACGGCAATTTAGAAAAAATTAAACAAAGTAAAAGTCATCCTAAACACATGATTACTTTGACATGGAAAAATAGAGAGAAGAAATTATATATTGATGCTGAGTTAGTTGATTCGTTTCCAAAATAGGTTTGGCGAAACCCATGTCCGTTGTTCATCTTAAAACCCAGTGATTGTGTAAAAGCATAAAAACGGAAGACTATTTTATTTAACAGACAGAGATAAAGATTGGAAAAAGATAGAAGGGAATTTTGTTATACCAGAGCCAATTAAGGATATCGAATATCAAAGGATAAAATTAAACAGAAAGTTATCCTTATTTTGTAAAAAAGAATAATCTCACATTAGTAAAGACTTGAGTAATTACATAAAAAATATGGTCAGATTTATATCTGCTCAAATTATAGATAACACAAGGAGGTTTTTTGATGAAGGAAAAGGTGCTTGCGGTATTGGATGAGATACGACCAGGGCTTATGGCTGATGGCGGCAATGTAGAGCTGGTAGATGTCTCACCTGATGGGATAGTTAAGGTTAGGCTTGTTGGTGCTTGTGGTTAGTGATAGGAATTTGCTTTTCTGCCCATTTTAGATAGGTGTGTAATATTCTGTCACTATTAGAGAAAAGTGAATATTGGTATATAGTTTCTGAATTATAGCATATGATTAATTATTTTGTCAAGTGAAAAATTGGCGGAAA
>JAZDHC010000290.1:0-10477 GCA_043806395.1 Candidatus Desantisiibacteriota bacterium
TTCATTTCCATTGTTTTTCATATGATTTCTTTCGGGCAAGGGACATCATCTACAGAATACAACCCCCTAACCCCCTTTTCTAAGGGGGAATTTTACACTCTTAACTAACCGCAAGCTTTCAAATAAAGGTGAACCGTCCCTATATTCCTTATATCCTTCGCCTTCTTCATAATTGAAGATTATGCCTCCATGGAATTTCTGCGACAAACTATCGCAATATTGGGCATGGTTCAAAACTGTTCGCTTTCCGCCCTTTTTAGGATCTTGTTAGCCAGTAGCAATTGCAACGCTACTTGTTTGGGTTATACTCTTTGCAAGCTATTTTCATCACTTTCTTCCCCCAATTCCAACCTGGCTTTTTTCGCAATTCCTCCGCCTTTTTTGCCAGCCATTTTGTTTTCGGGCAATCCTCTGGCTTCCATGCTTTCGGCAAAATGCATTGCGTCTACTGAATCTACAACAGCAAATCCTTCCCCTTCACCTTTTGGTGAAAGATAATTATTTCTACTCTTCGATTTACTGGAGATGCAGGATCTGGATTAAGGGGATGAAATTCTCCATAGCCTGTAGCAGATAATCTTTCCTGAAGATTTTTCATGGCTGGTTCTGAGAGTCCCTTTTCTTGGGCATGGTTACACATATAGTGGAGCACAGCAGTAGCCCTTCTTGCAGATAATTCCCAGCTTGATCTGAATACTCCCTTTTCTGAGGCAGAATTTGTATGTCCTTCGATAGAGACATAATTAGGTTTATTTTCAATAAGGGTAGCAATTTTGTTTAAGCTATAATAAGCCTCAGGTTTAACCACTGCATCCCCTGAGTCAAACAGGGTTGTATCCCTGAATCGAATTACCAATCCTTTTTTTGTCTCCTCAATAGATAATCTTTTGTTTTTAATCTCAACATGAAATGCCTGAATAAGTGGTGTTTTAATATCTGATGCCTTTTCAGAGTCATGACTTCGACCATGTGGGACAATTCTTTTTTCAAACACTCCCTGCCCACCTTTTTCACTGAGGAACTTTTGTCCGCCAGGTCCTTCCATGATATTAAAATATTTTGCCAGACTTTCCCCTAATTTGGTCAACTTTTCAACACTTTGTGTAGGAATAGTTGCCAGGATTATAAATACCCCCAAGAGCAGGGTAATCATGTCAGCATAGGTAAGCAGCCACCTGAGTCCACCTGCGGTATCATGTCCACCGCCGCCACCACCAGCGCCACCCTTTTTCTTTTTTGCCATTTATTGCTCCTCCGGTTAGTTGACAGTTGACAGTTGTCAGTTGACAGTTGTTAGTGGTCAGCTCAAAATTCCTGTCAGAATCATGCGATTATTTTTTCTTACTTTAAGCTGTCAACTGTCAACTGTCAACTGTCAACTGTCAACTTACTCCGTGACTATCCCAAACTTCTCTTCTACCTCTTCTGATATGGTTGGTTCAGGTTTTTCGATCATGTCCTTATCCTCAGTCTTTGGCTGTAGAACTACAATATCAATTCTTCTATTAACCTCAGCATCAGGATTTTCTTTATCCAATGGATGAAACTCTCCATATCCGCTTGCTGACAGCCTGCGTTCTAATCGTTTTATCTTATATTCCGGGAACTGTGCCTTATTTTTGGCATGGTAAATAATATAATGAATTACTGAAACCGCTCTTGAGACAGAAAGCTCCCAATTAGAAGAAAATTGGCTATTAGAGATAGGGGTTTTGTCTGTATGTCCCTCAATTTTTATCTCATTGGGTAATTCTTCAACAAGGGATGCTAATTGGTCAAACAATGGATATGCTTCTTTTTTAATCTCTGCCTTGCCAGGATTAAAAAACAGCATGTCATTGAATCTAACAGTCAGCCCCTGTTTTGTTTCAATAACACTCATGCGTTTTGTACCAGCTTGTGTTGGAAAGCTTTGAATGAATTTTTTCTTCACTACAGCCATAGGTGTAGGCGGATTTGCTTCAGATATCAGACCGCTTCTCTTGGCTAAGATGTTTTCTCCACCCTTTCCAGGGGTAACAGGTTCACCAACCCTTCCACCCTTTAAGAAGGTGAAAAAATGTTCAAATGATTCTCCTACTTCCTCAACAGTTTCCTCACTTTTGGTAGGGATATTAGCCAGAATAATAAACACCCCAAGAAGCAGGGTGATCATATCAGCGTATGTAAGCAACCATCTGAGACCACCTGCGGTATCATGTCCACCGCCACCGCCACCAGCGCCACCCTTTTTTTTCCTCTTCTTTGCCATAGGTTATCCTCAAGGTATAAATATAGGCTGTAGGCTATAGCCTATTCCCCCTTATAATAGCCACTCCTGTGTAAAGATTTGACATGCTCCATCATTTCAGATGCAGCATCAAAGATATCTAATGGTCTCTTGAATGATTGCTTTTCATTGTTAATGGCTACCCCAATAGATATTGTCAGGGTAGGTTTGACATTGTGCCTTTCCTTATCAGCAAGGCGATACAGCCCTTGTATTTTTTCATCAAACGACGAGACAATCTTTTGACAAACCATATCTATTCTTTCTGGCGTAAGAAGTACCACAAAATCATCCCCGCCATTATGTCCAATGAATCCTGTTTCCACGCATTTTGTAAGAATTTCTGCCACAAGTGTTATAACCTTATCGCCCTGCAAGAATCCATAGGAATCATTAAATGCCTTAAGCCCATTAATATCAATACACATCAGGGCAAATGGTTTTTCTTCATTGGCTAATCTCTTTTTAATCTCAGCATCTATAACCGTTCTTCCGGGGAGACCTGTTAATGGATTTAATACCCTTGTTTGATCAAATCTCTTCAGATGGGCATTGATGTGAGCTAATAGATGGGATAATTCAAAGGGTTTATTTATAAAATCAACGGCACCATTTTCAAAGGCAATAACCTCTTCAGAGATATCCCTTACAGTTAAAACTAAGATAGGGACACCTGATGTTCTTGGGTCCATGCTTAGCCGTTTGCAGATCTCATATCCATTCATATCAGGCAGCATAATATCAAGAATAATCAGATTGGGCAGGACATAGTATGCCTTCCGCAGAGCCTCTGAACCACATGAGGCTGTAAAAACCTCAAAGTTTTCCTTTTCCAATCCAATCCCAATTACATCACAAATAAATGGGTCATCATCAACCACAAGTATCTTTTTTCTTGGAGCAATGGGAAAACTTTTGCTTATCTCGTCAATCCCATGCAATCCTTTTTCTTGAATCATCTTTATAAAGACATCGGTTATATCTCCGTCAAATCCAATTCCTCTCTCTTTCTTCAATACATCTATGGATTCATCTATGGATAATGCCTTTCGATATGGCCTATTATCTGTCATGGCTCCAAAGGCATCTATAATCTTTATAATCTTGGCTTCAACAGGTATTTCATGGTTATGAAGGCCATCAGGGTATCCACCCCCTTTTGGGCACTCATGATGAGAGCGAACAGCACAAAGTAAATCCCATGAAAATCCCACAGACATCAGGATTCGTTCGCTAAGGAGGGGATGTTTTTTTATTATTTTCAGCTCCTCAGCAGAAAGGATTCCTGGCTTTAATAACAACTCCGACTCTACCACGAGTTTTCCTATATCATGCAGAAGGGCTGCCAGAGCAACGGTCTCTTGTTGAACCTCATTTAAGCCCAGATAAGAAGCAAGAGACTCAGCATATGCTGCCTTGCGTTGAGCATGTCCCTCTTGATACGCATCCTTATTATCAATTATAGTCGCCAGAAAAGAACAGGTTTCCTTGATCTTGTTTTTTAACAGGGAGTCATACCCGTCATTAATGGCAGATTGATTTACCAGAACAGAGAGGTCTTTTATATAATTGGTCAAGTTGTTTTCTGTTTGCATTTTATCACCTTTTATTTCTTCAATCTTTCCCGTATCAATTTAATAAACCGATCAAGCACCTTAATCCTTTCTATATCCTGAGTATAAGAATAAATGGCTGAACTTCCTTCGCCCATCTTTTCCAGAACGCCCAAAGAGAAAAGGTGTGTAAGCTGATTTTCTATCTGACTATAATCCTTTTTTAGCCATCTGGCAACATTTAAGGCAGTATCCATGGCAAATTGATTATTATGAAAAAAGATGACTATCTCCATTTCATCATTTGACTGTGACAATTCTTCTAAAAATTCTGAGATTGATTTCATCTGTAAATCCTTTTTCACTTCTTACCTGATTACCGATTACCCTATCACCCTATTACCTCTGCTCCCTCACGCATATCTATCCCAAATAGTATTGCTACCCACCTGTATTTCCTTCCTGCCTTCATCCCTTACATCCCGTTTTCGTAACCTGCCCCTTTCCATCTCCTCTCGACGGACAATCGAATGGATACGAATAAATGCTTCAACTGCCATTGGGTCAAATTTTTTCCCGGCACCCCTTCTTAAAACAATCGTTGCCTCTTCATCACTCATACCTGTATAAGACCCCCTGCTTGTTACCATTCTGTCAAAGACATCAGCAATAGCTATGATCCGTGCCCCATTAGGGATCGACTCTCCAACCAGATTATCTGGATAGCCTGAACCATCATATAACTCATGATGATGATAGACTAAGGAAATAATAGGGGCAAGAAAATTCAAAGATTTTAATATCTGAACACCAATAAATGGATGATTCTTCATCTCGCGAAACTCATCACTATTTAGTTCGGTTTCTGGTTTCAGGAGAATACCCTCCCTTATACCTATCTTTCCAATATCATGTAAAAGGGCTGCCCTGGCAATGGTATCAATTTCATCCTGAGGCAATCCCAACTCCTTGGCTATAGCTGTAGCATATTTGCACACAGCATCAGAATGTGTACGGACAAATGAATCCCTTGCTTCAATAATCAGGGTTAGTAGTTTTATTACCTCATCGCTATATTTTTGTAATTTATTGGATACATCTGCGTATTCAATAGCAATGGCTGCTTGCGACGAAATTGTAGTAAGTAATTCTACATCCTGTGAATCAAAACCTGTATCAGTTATCTTGGAGGCTACGCTAAGGCTGCCAACTACCTTGCCCCTGATAGACATTGGGACACCAAGATAGGAGTCTTCAACATAAATGGCTTTTTCTTCATCGCTAAGGGTTGGATCGTTCTTGACATTATTTATAACTACTGGAGCATTATTTTGAATTACCCTGCCAGCAATACCCTGACCTATAGATATTTTTTCCTCTTTTTCCTGTTCCATATAGGTTAAGCCATAGGAGCCTGTTATCTTGATGATATTTTCCGGGAGGAGAAGTGATGAATAATAGGACTTTTTCACCCTCATAACCTTTGCCGTAAGCTCTAACACCTGATTGATCAGGTTTTTAACCTCAACCATGGAGGTCATTCTATTTATAGCATGAACAGCAGAAAGCTGAAGTGCCCGCCTCTTTATCTCTTCAAAAGAATTTGTATTTTCCAGAAAGATGCTTATCTGGTTTGATAAAATAGAGAGAAATCTCTTATCATCTTCGGAAAACCCCTCTGAGGTTAGTTTGTTGAAAAATTCCATAACCCCTTTTACCTTTCCATCCTCAATAATAGGAACAGAGATTATATCTTTTACAGATACCTCAGACAAGGGAGTAAATCTATTATCCTGACGGGTATCGTCAATAATTAACGCTTCATTATGAGTAGCTACCCAACCAATAGTTCCCTCATCTGGCTTAAATTTCAAGGACTTAAATAATGATTCAGATATTCTCTTTTTACCCTGACCAACCTTTGCCACAAACCTGCCTGAATCCTCGTCCCACAAGTATAAAAATCCTAATTCAGATTTAATCACATGATTGGCAATGTTTATGGAATTAGCCAAAATATCCCTTGGGTTTGTACTCAGGCTCATCTTAGAAGCAATCTCCTGTAAGCCTTCCAGCTCTTCAACCTTTTTCTTGAGCATACCATACAACCGTGCATTTTCCATAGCTGTTGCTGCTGCCTGAGCAATAGACATAAGTAATCGAAGCTCTTCTTTGGAGGGTGTATAGGGTTGTCCGGAGGCGATAAGTAATATTCCAACCTCATGCTCTCTGGCAATCAAGGGCAATAGAACAAGGGCTTCTGCACTCATATTACTTACAAGCGGTTTTATATCTGATATACTCTCCACGGTTTGCAGAACAATAGGTCTGCGGCTGGTAAAGGGTAGTCTTAATACCTCTTTTAGCCTCTCATTCAAGATTATCTCATCCAATGGTCTGGTACCTGTCTTAAATCCAGAATGAGCAATTACTTGTAATGTATTTGATCTGGCATCTATGGTATTTATGGTAAGCATGGCATCTGGGATTAATGCTGACACCCTGTCCAATATCTGCTTCAAGACATCTTGAAGATTAAGCACAGATGATAATGCATTACTTATTACATAAAAGGTGGATAGCTCAGATACCCTTTGTACGGTTATCTCATAAAGTCTGGCTGTTTCAATAACCATAGAAATCTCGTTGGCTATGGTACAAAGGAAGTTCAGATCAGATTCAGTAAAGATATCATGCCCTATCTGGTTACTGATGTTAATAACCCCAATTACCTTATTCTTTATCTTTAATGGGGCACACATGGCATCCTTAACATCCTTATTCTTTTCTTTTTGATGAGTTGTAGTAAAGCGAGGATCCTTCACCTTGCCTATGAGCAGGAGGGGCTCTTCTTTTTCTGCTACCCAGCCAGCAATACTTCCGTCCCCGGGTCTTTTTCTGGTGGTTCTTATAACCTCATCAGATAATCCCTCAGCCACCCGAATATTCATATCACCAGAGGTCTCATCAATAAGCATGATAGAGCCATTTTGAGCATCAAATATCTCTATCCCTTTCTTTAAGATAAGGGTTAAAATATCCTGACAACTTCTACCCTCATTTATTGTTTTGCTTATCTCATAGAGAAGGGCAAGGGCTGATGCAGCATTCTTCAGCTCTTTATAAAGCTTGGCTGATTTAAGGATCATTGCTGCTTGAGAGGCTAAGATGCTTAGTATTTTTTCATCCTCTTTATCAAACCTATCCTCCAACTTATTAAATACATTTATCGCACCGATAATATCCTTTTTCCATACAAGGGGTACACTCAAGCAATTCTTCAATTCAGTCTTAAAGAAATTAATAAATCCTGTCTCCTGGCTCAAATCAGGGATATTTTTGAGAACCCCTTCCTTAACCACTACTCCTGTAATCCCTTCACCAATCTTTAATCGCATCTCACCTGTCTTATCCTCGTACGGGTAAATGGTTTTGCAAACAATATCCCCGGAAAGGTCATCTATCAACCAGAGGGAACCCTTTTCAGCACCAGTAGCATGAACACAACCCTCAATAAGAGTACTTATCTGCTCATCTAATTCAATCTTAGAGGTAAGCGATTGTTCTATTTTGTATAAAGCAATAGAGGATGTTATTTCCTTGTGCAGGGCTTCCCTGGTCACTCCATATAATCTTGCATTTTCAAGGGCAGAGGCAGCCTGTGTACCCAATATGGATAGTATCTCTATCTCTTCCTTTGAAAAGATTCTTGGGGTAGACGAGAAGAATTCAATCACCCCGATAACCTCATCCCTTACCTTTAATGGTATGCCCAGATATGATTTGAACCCCTGTTCAAATATCCATATGGGCAAATTTAATTTCTGTTGCAGGTTATCAACAGGTAAAGGGATTTTTCCTTGAACGATCATTTTTCCCAGAGACTTTTCCTCTTCGTTTTCTATTTCAGATAAAGAAAAATTAATACCTATGGCTGATTTTGGGATTAGCCTTTCTTTTTTATCTTTCATCTCTACCAGACACGCAGATACCTTTGCCAATTTTATTCCGGCACTTGGAAGGAGTTCAAATACCTCTTCCAATAAAAGGGTTGAGGTCAGGCTCATGGATATTTCCTGAAGATTGGCTAACTGATCTGCCTTTTCCTTTGACCTCTGCTCTTCCTTTCTGACCCTTAAAAGAATAAGGTTGTGAAGAACAAGAAGCACAACCAAAAAGAAGATAGACATGATGAGGAATGTGAGATTCCGGGTAAAGAATCCAGCAAATACAGACAAACCAACAGCAATTATTCCTACAGACCAATTAAGCAACCTGTCAAAATTACTCAATTCATTTTTTGTGGTCCTTTTAAGATACACATGTTTTCCTAAATGTTGAAGAAATAACAAAATCTGTTCTAAGATGGGTTTCATATTTTATCCTTGTTGTAGAGGTGATTCGCTCTCCGTCCCCACAAATTATAATATCCTAACTTAGAAGTATAACATATAAATGTTGTCTCGTCAAGAAAAATCATAAGAATGCCAAAATTTTACTTGTAAAGATACAAGATATATGCTATAATATCTATAAAATAACTTATTGTCAGGAGAGGTGTAAAAAAATGAAAAAAGATATCCATCCCAAATATGAAGAGATGACCATTAGCTGTGCCTGTGGGGCAGAATTTCCTACCATGGATACCGTGCCAGGGCTAAGGGTAGAAATATGCTCTAATTGTCACCCATTCTTTACCGGAAAACAAAAGTTTGTTGATTCTGCAGGAAGGGTGGAAAAATTCAGAAAGAAATATGGAGAGATAACGGCTCAGGAAGTTGTTGCAATTGCTTAAATTTGTGGCATGGTTTGAAACCTGATAGTGAGAAACATCAGCATGTGGAGTGCGGTAGCTTGGCTACACCGCTTTTCCCTAACCACCAATAGTGGGGAACAAAAGTTGTAGGGGCAGACCTGTGTGTCTGCCCTCTGTTCCTTATCCTCTTTTGAACCATGTCAAATTTTCCAGATTCAATTACAAAGAGGTGTTAAATGCCAAAGGCTTCTTCCTTAAAGGATGTAATAAACTATTTTGATAGTCAAAATCCCCTTCCAAAAAATGATCCATGGTTCGTAGATACAAAACGAAAAGAGATTGAGATAATCAAAAATGCTTTTCTGGAGAGTAATCGTAGTCTCAAGTTTCTTTTGGGTGGACATCCAGGTAATGGCAAGTCAACTGAACTGAATAAGATGGACAATGATGAGGAAATTAATGCCAAATATCTGGTGGTCAAATATAGTGCCAATGAGGTGTTGGATCTTAATGATGTGAATGTTATTGACCTGCTGCTTACACTAATCTTTAAGATTTTGGAGAAGGTAGAAGAAAAAAACATCAGTTTGCCTGACAACTTATTTAATCAATTAAAAGATATGGAAGGCTTTTTCACGGACAAGTTGAAAATTGAAAAAACTACTACAAACGCCAGACAGGGTAAAATTGGAATGGGGGTAGAGGCAAAGCTCGGCTCCAGCTTCCCTCTTGTCGGACTAATGGCTACATGCTTTGCCAAAATGCAATTAGAATCTGAAACACGCAAAAAGACTCGTGAAGAGTACAATCCTAAGATTACTGAACTGCAAAAGTTGATCAATGATATTATCCGTACGATTAAAGTATCTCTTAAACCACCTCAATTCGATATACTATTAATTGTAGATGATATGGACAAGATTCGACCTGAACAAGCAGAAAAACTCTTTTCTGAAGAAGGAAGTGTTATTGGTGGTATTCAATGCAGTGCCTTGCTTACCCTTCCTATCTCTATGATTTATTCTCCAAAGAGTGGTATTATTGTTAGCAAGATTGGGCAGCAAAAGGTGTTGCGTAATTTAAGACTGAAAGATAAGCATGGCAATGAGGATGAATCAACTAAGGAACATAAAGATATTCTACGCCAGATTGTCTTTAAGCGGATGGAAGAGAATTTGATTGAAAAGGATGCCCTTGACAGTGCTATTATGATGAGTGGGGGTATATTCAGTACCATGATTGATCTTATTACCTCTGCCGCAAGCTATTCTCGTGTTAATAACGGCACAAAGATTGATATTATTGACATGCAAGAAGCCATCAATGAAGAGCGGGCAAATAAAAAGCGGGCTCTTAACCGCACTTATTATGATATATTGCTTGAGATACATGATTACAAGAAACCTCTTAGCACAAATAGGGTAGAAACCCTTGAATTATTTCATTCCTTATTTGCCCTTGAATATATGAATGGTGAAGAATGGTGTGATATTCATCCGTTATTGATTGAAGATGTAAAAGAATATAAAACGATTAAACAAAATGAACAAGCCTGATATGCCAGCCATATTCCGCAAAATAGATGAGATTAAACTTCCCCGGATCTTTCATCAACTACGACTTTTCAAGGATCGGGGATGCCTTTTTTTTATTAGTTGTGAAACCCCTGCTGTAGAGGATGAACTGACTAAGAGAGTGAGCATGGAGATGGCAAATGAATTTGATTGCCATGTTATCTGCTTATCTTCAACCGTATTCAATGACTCCGTTTATTTAGTCTCTTTTATAAAACCAAAAAAATACAATGATAAGTTCATATTTTAGCTTGAATTGCTTAAAAACATTTCAGAGATAGCGTTCTTAGAGATTACAGACTGTCAAAATCGCAAAAGATCTTCT
>JAZDHC010000291.1:0-11331 GCA_043806395.1 Candidatus Desantisiibacteriota bacterium
TCAAGCCCTAATGGACTACCAATGACTACAACTCGCTCACCTACTTCAGGAAGAGAGGTACTTACTGACAAATGATGCACAACAATATTTGAAGGAATATCCACAAAGACCCGAATGAGGTCTCCTTCATTATCCTCTGCCACAATCCGTGTTATAGGGTAGACTTTTCCCTTTGCTGTTTTAACTTCAGCACGGCTTGCCCCCTCAAGCACATGACGATTAGTAATAATGTCGCCTTTCTCACTAATAAAAAATCCGCTTCCTTGACCGATAACTACACCTTCATTATCGTAAGTAAAGATAACGACCGTTGCCGGTTCAATCTTTTTAACAATCTGCGGTAATATTTCCTGTGCCTGCGACTGGTGAATAAAAACACAAGAGAATAGAAAAGCAATGGCAAGACTCAAAAAACGATTTAGTTTCCTCATGTTTCTTACCTCCTGATTTTGGTAACTGGTTTTATGTCCATTATTTTTACTCCAATGCTTTCAATCGCTCTGATTCCTTCCTTATCTCCATTTCGATATTTAGGACTCACACAAAACACCATTGTGATGGATATTCTCTCATTTTGCATAAGTCCTAACATTGTCATTCCTGCCCCTGTATTCACAGAGATTGCCACTGCGAATGCAGTGGGGTAAACTCCAGTGGGGAAGTTTAGGGTCACCCCTTGAATGGAGAATACGCATCTGCTCAAGGTGCAACCCCAAGCTTCCCTTATACTATTTTTTCTCCTGTAGCAATTATTTCTTTAACAAAAGGATCGGTTTTGTCAAAATCTTTTATTGAGAAAGGATGCGGTTCAATTCTTAAATCTACATTCCATCGCAATTTCATTAATTTTAACCTTTCATCAAATCTATCTATTTTATTTTTATTTAATACAATGGCTAAATCAATATCACTATCAGAATTATAACTCCCTTTGACATAAGAACCAAAAAGATATATATCATGAAATCCTATTCTATTTTTTCTTAACAATTCTATATATTTCGAGACAATTTCAGAAATTATCCTTTTATCTCTTTTAATATCCATTTTTTAAACTCCCTTATTTTTTCCAAATAATCTAATGTAAACTCCTGAGTACATTTTTTATATAAAGTCAGCTTATGATCAGGATATCTTGCTTCAATATTAAAATTATTCAAACCATCAAGAAATGTTTTTTGCTCAATAGACAATTCAAGAGATGATTTTTCCGCTATTCTGAGCAAATCATGAATATAGGGAACATTTAAATCTACTTGTTTAACATAATATCCCTTCAATAATTTTTCGATAACAAGGCGGCCTATAAACAATGCCCAGAGATAATCTTCTCTTTCAAAAAGGTGCTCCATCGTAATGAAGTCATATTCCGATGTCTTAACCCAATAATCGAAAAATTCTTCCTTCGTCATACTTTCCCCTTTTATGTCTAAAAATTAGGTAATGTCGCAGATTGGATCGGGATCGCACCTTGAATGGGGAATGCGCATCTGCTTTCTACATTCAAGGTGCAATTCCAAGCTTTCCCCACTCATCCTGTTTATTCAAGCCTTTTCTTCAGAATTTCATTTACTGTTTCCGGCTTAGCTTTGCCATTAGTTATCCTCATCACCTGTCCAACAAAAAACCCCAGTGCCTGTTTTTTGCCTTCCCTGTATTGCTCCACTATCTTTGGATTTTCCTTAATGACATTATCAATCACTGCTTCCAGCTCACCTTTGTCTGTAATCTGAACAAGCCCTTTTTCCTTTACGATTAATTCTGGGGATATTCCTGTCTTGAAAACCTCTGGCAAAAGCTCCTTCCCCATCTTGCCTGATATAATCCCATCCTCAATCATCTGTAGCAATTGGGAAAGATACAGTGGTGTTACCTGACATTTCCTGATTCCTATCTTTGCCTCACTAAGAAGGCGAAACATCTCGCCTGTCAGCCAATTACTTACTACCTTTGGACTGGGAAATAGTTTAACAGTTTCCTCATAAAAGTCAGCCATCCCCTTATCTGCAACAAGGACTTGGGTATCATATTCCGAAAGATTGTATTGACTGATAAACCTTTTCCCTCTTGCTTGCGGCAATTCAGGGATAGTTTCAGAGATAGCCTGTATCCATTCTTGATTAATCCGTATTGGCATCAGGTCAGGCTCAGGAAAATATCTATAGTCATGAGCCTCTTCTTTTGATCGCATAGAAGAGGTTATCTGCTTCTTTTCATCCCATAGCCTTGTTTCTTGAATAACCTTGTCCCCTCGGTCAACCAATTCAGTTTGTCTTTGGATCTCATAGATTAATGCCCTTTCTACAGCTCGAAAGGAGTTCACATTTTTAATCTCTGCCCTTGTCCCAAGTGGTATTGTCCCCTCTGGTTTGATAGAAATATTCACATCACACCTGAGTGAGCCCTCTTCCATATTACAATCAGATGCCTCTGTATATTCTACGATTGCCTTCAATCTTGTCAGGTAATCATAAGCCTCCTGTGGCGATGAAATATCTGGCTGACTAACAATCTCAAGCAATGGCGTGCCAGTACGATTATAATCCACAAGGCTCTGCCCTGCATCAGAATGGATGAGTTTACCTGCATCCTCTTCAAGGTGTGCCCGGGTAATGCCTATTCTTTTTCCACTGGCTAAATCAATGTGCCCATTTACAGCCAATGGCTCATCATACTGAGAGATTTGATATGCCTTGGGCAGGTCAGGGTAAAAATAATTTTTCCGATGAAACCGTGAAACAGGGGCAATTTCACAATTCAAGGCAAGACTTGCCGTTATGGCATAATCTACAACCTTATGGTTTAATACTGGCAATGTACCGGGAAAACCAAGACAAACAGGACAAGTATGTGTATTTGGTTCTGCCCCAAAGCTATTATCACACCCACAGAATATTTTTGTCCTTGTCTTAAGCTGAACATGAACCTCAAGCCCAATCACAACATCATATTTCATTTTAACTTAACCTCCAAATTTTGTGATTATAATCATGGAACGAGATGACTGTCAATAATCATTTCCCCACCCAGACCCCACACGGCACCACCCGTTCAAACGGCGTGCCACCCCCATGGGTATATGGTTGATGGGATCTTCTCAAATAGCGAAAGCCATGGTCAGAGAGGACAAATATCAGACTGTCCGGCTGAAATCGCCTCAGAAATGGGACAACACTGCCCTTTAGATCCAGTTCTATCCCCTGATAGAGATGATACAAATCTTCTGTTGCATGATGAATTCTGCTATCAATCAGATTAAAATTAATCACCTTCAGCTTTACGGTAGAAGAAATAAAATCAATCAGCTCGTCCTGATGATAAACCCTGTCCGCAGCAACAATCATGGAAAACTCCGTATCTAATATTCGTCCAATAGCATCTGTCCCAAGTATTGCCCTTCTGTTTACCTCGGTTGTGGTTGGTTCAAGAGCCAGGATGGGAATAACCTCACATAGTTTGTGATGCGAAAATGCTGCCTCAAGATGTGGCAGGAGATATGTCCAGAGATCCCATCGCATTCCATCCAGAATAATAATGTAGGCATTGCTCAATGGATATTTCATGCGATAACCCTGATAAATTTGTGGAATAAAGTCAGCAACCGTATGGAATGGAAAGTCTTTTTGCCTGAATTTATCCATATACCCCTCAATCTTTCCCTCAACCTCAGAGGAAAGCTCATCCACAAGTGCCCGAGGCAAAAATTCCTGCCTGAGGTTCAAGGAAAGTAGTCGTTCAAGCATGAAGTTTATTCTGGCGATATTATCCGTATATTCGGCAATAACATCCACCCTTGATGGAGGGAATGTGTTCAACATCGCAAGGATATTACAAAAATCATTCATCAAATCAAAGTGTGGCCATTCCATCTGCTGTGAATACTCCGGGCATACAATCCTCTTTGATGCAGCACCCTTAGCACCTGCCATCATCTGTTTCAAAAGGCAACGCCCTGCCTGTCTTGAAACAAACTCAAACACATGCTCATTTCTGATAAATTCACAAAGCTCCTGCAAGGAAAGGGTATTTATCTTCAATTCCTCCAATATCTCATCCCGTATTGATGGGTTAAGTTGTGCCTCTATTGATGCTTGGTAATGGATGTTAGCCCCAAGCAATCGCTTCCCATGCTCAGTTACGAGATTAATCCCCTGCCTGTCCAGATGATAGTGTCCCCTCAAAACCATACTATTGCCTACTGCCAGAGGTGTTGCATGTTGAGCCAGGCAACAGGTAATCCAGAATGCCTCCTTGAACCGTCCCTCTTCCTCAGCAATCACATCCCTGACAGGCAGATAATCATCCAGCCCTGTCCCCTGATTCTGGTGTCGTGGCGAGATATGGATATAAACATCATCTGCCAACGGAGGGCTGACATTCCTGTCCGCTATTTGTCCATTATTTGGCGGATTAGAAAACCCGCCCTCCTTTAGCAACCATTCATTGATAATATTAAGCAGATCATGTTTCGTAAACCTTCTCCCCTCAAGCCGCAAAAAAAGCTCATTAATATCCCTTTCCACAACAAGCACCTGTCCCATCAATGCCTTGCTTATTTGTGCCATCATATCGCCTGTCAACAAATATCTTAGCTCAACCACCAGGGTTTTTAGGTTGCAAACATCCATGTGTAATAATTTCTGAATTTCTGAGCATTCTTCCAGCCTTGAAAGTTCACTCAAATGCCGCATATATATCTCTAATTTTTCCCTTGCCTTGCCAGATTGAAGACCGCAAATATATTCCCCTATTCCAGAGACAAGGATATTCATTATCTCCGGGATACCAGGTCCAGATACCGTATCCCCTAACTTGTACCCACAACTGCACTGCGGGCTGAACCCAATCTCTCCCCTCAAATTCCTTCGACAGATACTCAAAGACTCGCGAAGCAATTGCTCCACCCTGACAAGGTCATTTTTGACTACTATCAGAGAAAGCGTTGACAACCTTTCCAATAATCCATACTCAATGCCCTGCCTTATCCCGCTTATCCGCTGAAAGTATTCATCCCCATAAAACTCCTGATGGCTGGCTATATAGGTAGACTGATAGCCTTCATAAAATGTATAAAAATCCCTCTTAAATTCCTCAAACCCTCCCTCAAGTATTACCTTCCCTATATTCAACAGCCTATCCAACAGCCGCTGATACTCTCCCTTCAATTGACTGTAGGCTGAGGGGATAAACATGCGGGGATGCGAGAGATAACTGAAAATTCGCGTATATTCTTCAACCTCTGTCTGTAGGAATTTAATCATCCATGAAATCTCAGAAAATACCACTCCTACCTGTGAATTTTCCTGAATAAACCTAAGACACCTTTCCAACCCCTGTTTTGAATCATAGCTTGTTTTTATTTCATCACAAAACTGCAAGATGAGCTTGTTCTTTTCCTCTATATCCCTTAGTGGTATTCGTCCAAAAGAGGCATAATCACTATACCGCTGCATTAATCCCAAAATCTGGTGACAATCCTTTTCTTCCCTGTGCTTAAACTTGATGACCATATCCCATAGCCCCTTTTGCAGGCTGAGGTTAAATGGCTCTATTTCCCTCATGCCCCAGATAAAGGAGGCATCCTTCAAGATTGATTGATATTGTGCCTCAATCAGTTTACCCTCACCAAGCTCTCCTACCCCATCGGTATAGAGTTTAGCTACTGATGAAAAAATTATCACCCTGCCCTCTTTGTATGGGGTAATAAAACCTGCTTGAAGGAGTATGGAGGTCAAAAGATAGAATGGGTGTCTTGTTAATCCCCATATGCCCTTACGCATTTTAAGATAAATATCAGAGATAGGTATAGGATTATCAGGCAGAATATATGAAAGATAACTGCTCAAAAGCTCATTCTTGTCCGGCTCTATGGATAGGCTGAAATAATTCCCGTGTAGTTTAACCACCCCCATAGGCATCAATACCCCTTCAATGGGATTATACACACCCTTATCCCTTGCCTCTTTAATGGTTATTTTTCCTGAGGCAATAAATTCATCCCACAAGGTTTCCACCATATGTCGGGATATGGATTCCATATAAGGCATTATCTCCCGATGCCTCAGATAAACCACAGTTAAAACATCATTTAGAATAGTAGCCAGCATTTTTTCAAAAGGCAGATAGCCAAGCTGATGAAAATTAACCTCAAGCCCTTTTTCTATGCTAAAGATTGTTCCGTTAAAATAGGCGTTAATCACTAATTCCTTTACTAAGGCAGTCTCTTTTTCCAGCATCTCATTTAAGATATTGAGCATCTCCTTTGCCTCAGGATTGGCTGCAATCTGTTTCTTTAACATCAAATGGGCATACATCACAAAAACTCTGTCCATATCCTGAATCTCTGCTGGAAGCCAGACAAATACACATCCTGTATGCCGTCCCCCACGGTCAAACTCAAGGAGTTGCTTGATATACTCCTGCTGCTTGACTACAGCCTCTGGCATTCCCACAAATAAGCAAAAATCAACCTCTGTGGTTAATATTTCACTATATAGCCTTTGTACCTCCTGAAGGCTCACCCCCCTGAGGTCCCGAAGCAGAATCTTGCCCTCCCGCGAAGTATTCTGCCATTGAATAAGTGCCTTATAAACCCTGACCCTCATCATATCTGCCAGAGGAAGATACACAGGATTTATGAGATTCATAATCTCGGCAAGGACATTGCTCCTATCCATACTCTTCAAGATTGCCTTTATCTCCTGAGAAATTATCTGGCTGGCATTTGCCTCAAGGTCAAGATAATAAACCGTATCAAGTGAAATTTTTGCTGGCTCTGATTTGATATAGGCTGCCTCTTGTAACAACTTGTCAAGGATTACCTCTTTCAAAAAATCATAATTAATACTGCTTTCAATCCCACTTACCCGATATAAAAGCATATCAGCCAACTCGCGAAGGGTATGCCGATTTTCCAGCGGAGATATTTCAGTCAGGATAAGAATTTTTATCAATCGCATGGAAAGTTCCCGGTGAGAGACATCCTCAAATATCTCTGGAATATGCTGCTCAAAATACCTGTAAGCAATATTGTAGTAACTCTGTGTTTCGACCATTTCCCGAATTCGAAGACTGAAGTGGTCAAAGATGGTATCTGGTGAGAGAAGATATTTAGCATCCTGATCCAATATCCCCTGTATCTTCCGAGACTCATCACCTGTAATCTGGTAATGAATATAGTCCACAACACCCCGATGCTGAGAAAAAAGCCTCATCAACCCCTCCAGCATCTTCATCGTATAAGGATGCACCGGATAGATCTCTGCAAACCTCTCAAAGGATATTTCAAGATGTGGAAAAGCATCCCTTAATTGTTTATAAATAGATTGGAGTTGTTCCATTGCCCCTGTTTTTTTAATAATTAATCTTTTGCTGATGAGATCTGTAATATGGCGGGAAGAAATGATTAGCCTCTTTGGGTATCTATCCTTGATGCGATTAAAGAGATTTTGCTGAATATGACCGGTTTCTTCTATCTGCTCCTGCAATGAAGCAATTATCCATAATGGCTTTCCTGCTGCCTCCTCTCCAAGGTGCTGAAGGAATCTAACATCCTCATTAAAGCTAACAGGGGTAGATTTAGCCCTCAAAAATTCCGATAATTCATCTAATATTAAAACAATTCCATCGTAGCCATAATCCACACGATATTGTTCTATTTTCTTAAAGGCATCATCCCGATTATACTCAAGACGAAGGGGAGATGTCTCCATTGCTTCAAGGTATTTGATGACTATCTGGCAGGATTCATCTGGATTCTGACAAACCATCGTTTGCCACTGGTCAATACTAATTCCACGGGAAACCAAAAAATCAGGGTGTCTGGGCAGGACATAATGGTTAAAATTATCCAGCAGCTTACTTGCTCTGGCAATAAGCACTCGCTGCTCTACCCCATCTTTGTGCCTTTGCAATTCCCTGTTAAACTGCTTCTCCACCCCGCCAAAGACAATATCCTCCAATGTATGTGCTGCAGAATAGTGTTGCAATGGTATCTTCGTCACCAGATACCTCTTTTCTCGCAATTGCCTGACACCCTCAAAACCCGCCTCACCCACCTCATCCCATGCCCAATCATATTCAAGAAGGATTGAAAGAAATGACAGAAAATGTGATTTCCCCGTTCCATAATGCCCCTGAAGAAATATCCCACATCCATTGCCCTCAGCAATGGATTGCAGCACCACCCTCAGGTTATGGCTTGTCTCTTCAGTGATGACAAAGGTATTGAGTGTTTCCATTAATTGCTGCTTATCTGTTGCCTCTGCACAGACAAGCTGGATAACGGTTTTAATTGAAGGAACATGGATTAGGTCGTGTATCTTCATATTGTTTAGTATAACTCAAATGAAGAGGATTTGCAACAAAAATCTTTCAAATTACAGGAGAGAAATTCACCACAAAGACACAAAGGAGTCAAGAAAAAATAAGTTGTACACCAAGAGCCACTGAGACGCTTGACTGGCAAGGCGTGAGAAGTGAGCATACTACTGTATGTAAACGACGAACAACGAAGCCAGTCAAGATGTATCGGTGGCACGACTGTACAAGTTATTTTTTCTTGACGACAAAGGACACATGAGAAAAAAACCAGAGGACAGCAGGCATGAAAAAAGAAATTGACAAAAGCATATTGATATGTTAAACTTAAATTTATTATAGCGAGGGCTAAGGCTAATATTCATGTCTGAGCCCCCTACTACCAAGGTGGAGGTGAAATTCAATGCCTTATATTTCAGAACATATAACAGTTAATCCAGAGCAGTGTGGTGGTCGTCCTTGTATTCGCGGCATGAGAATACGGGTAATAGATGTTCTTGATCTACTTGCATTAGGTTTGAGCTTCACGGAAGTCTTGCAGGAGCTCCCCGATCTGGAAATGGCGGATATTAGAGCTGTGTTGAAGTTCGTGGCGCAGCGGCATGATCATCCGATTTTGGTGGCAGCATGAAAATCTGGGTTAATGCACAACTGCCACCAGCCATCGCCAACTGGATCAGCGAGAATTTCAATGTGGAAGCGGTGGCGGTTCGCGAGTTAAACTTGCGTGAGGCAACGGATCTGGAAATTTTTACTGCCGCCAGAAACGCGTCGGCAATTGTGATGACGAAAGATAGCGATTTTGTTGAGTTGGTCAATATACATGGAACGCCTCCGCAGGTGATATGGTTGACATGTGGTAACACCACGAACGCACGGCTCAGAGAAATTTTAACCCAAGCATTACCATCAGCAATCAATTTGCTGGAATCCGGCGAGGTAATCGTAGAGATCAGCGGTACATAATATTGTATTTGGGGGAAATTCTGGGGACACAATACTTAATTTTGAAAATAGAACAACATTAGGAAACATTCCATATTTCCTAATGAATTTCTCCAAGCATTTTAATTTTTTACTTGACTTGAGTGGTTTTTATAAGGTATAATATTCATCAGATAGGAGAGAGTAAAGTGCAGACCTTTAATATTGAATTTGCAATAGTTTGGTAAGCCAAAAGAAAAGAAAAAGACGGCAGGGCAAAGCTTTTTTCTAACCCGTCGTTGAACCCAACAGCAGAAGCTATGCCGTGAGGCAACACATAGCCATTGGATAAAAGGAAAACTATTTTATGTATATTGATGATTTTATTTGGTTGCCAGATATTCTTGAAAAACTGGCTGTCAAACATCAAGTCACACAGGATGAGGCTGAGGAAGTATTTTTTAATCATCCACGATATCGCTTTGTTGAGTCAGGATATAGACAGGGTGAAGATGTGTACTCAACTATTGGACAAACTGATGCAGGACGGTATCTAATTGTGTTCTTCATTCACAAACCAGACAACACAGTTTTAATCTTGAGTGCACGAGATATGGATAAAAAGGAGCGAAGGCATTATGAACAAAAGTAATAACACACAACTTTCCAGTATTTCAAAGGCATGTACGATAGAAGAAATTGCTGACTTTTGGGATACGCATAGTCTAAATGACTATTGGGACAAGACCCACGAAGTTGAATTTGAAGTCAGGGCCAAACATAGACGGCGTATAACACTTGACCAAGAAGTTTATACACAAGTTGAATTTCAATCCCGTACACATGGTATTCTACCCGAGACATTGGTTAATCTATGGTTGGCTGAACGACTCCAAAAAAACAGGGTAGGCAAAAAGAGCAGAGTTGGGATTAGATCTTGAATATTGAATCCACAATACTTCGAAAAACTAAAAGAAAGAAGTAACAACCAAGTCTAACAACAAAAAATCACTGGATGGGCAGTAGCCCACCAGTGATTTTTATGGTTAGCAATATAAAAAGGAAGCATAATTATGCCAATAATATCCAAATTTTTCGGAATTGTGATAAGAATGTTTTATGATGAACACAATCCTCCCCACTTTCATGCTGAATATCAAGGCAAGAAAGCAGTATTTAATCTTCAAGGTAATATAATTAAAGGAGATTTAAGTTCAAGAACAGCAACAAAACTTGTAAGAGAATGGATTGATATCCATATAAATGAGATTGAAGAAGATTGGGATCTGGCAAGAGAAAGCAAAGAAATCAAGAAAATTGCTCCTTTGGATTGAGGTGGATTATGTGGAATATGAATGATGTGAAATCAATACAATACAAAAATGAATATGTTTATCACATTATCTTTGACGATGGTAAGAGCGGAGATGTAAATTTTTCAGAATACTTAGGCAATGGACCTGTTTTTGAGCCATTGAGAGATCAGCAGTTTTTTAGGCAAGCGATGATTGAAGGTGGTACCATCGCCTGGCCAAATGGCGTTGACATTGCACCGGAAACTTTATACGAAAAAGTAAATTGCTAACGAGGCGATGCACCTAACCAGCGGGGATGCGGCGAGCTATCAAAGTTTTTTGGTTTAAGGGAAAACCGGGGACAGCACCCAATACTGTTCGGCACGATTCTTGCTTGTGATTTTGAGTATTAACTTAAAAATAGCAAGTTGTCAGTTTCAGGATTAAAATTATCCAAAAATCGCTGATAGATTTAATATCTATGCCTATGATGCCTACCTCATAAGGTGTGCATTGAAGTATAAGTCTCCGTTGATTGCCTTGGATCAAAACTTAGTAAGTTTTGCCAAGCAGATGAATATTAGAGTTATGGAGGTGACCTGATGGCTATATGTACATATTCAAACGCCAGTCAAAACCTTGACTTATTATTAGAAGAAGTTGTTAAAGAAGGAGAGGTCAGAATAAAATCCAATAATGGACAAATTTTTGTCATTAGACCAGGACAAAAAGCAGATTCTCCCTTAAATGTTGAGGGTATAGACCTTGGTATTTCTACTAATGATATCATACA